>JAFQEM010000005.1 GCA_017399035.1 Clostridia bacterium
AGATTTTCAAATATAGTACGCATACCCCTTGCGCCAGTTTTTAACTCAATAGCCTTTTTGGCAACCGCTAAAATTGCGCCGTCAGTTATTTCAAGTTGAACGTCGTCTAAACCTATAAGACGTTTATATTGCTTAACCAAGGCATTTTTTGGCTTTGTCATTATATTTACAAGAGCATTTTCGTCTAGTGGATGCAAACCTACGGTAATAGGAATTCTGCCCACAAATTCAGGAATAAGACCGTACTTAATTAAATCTTGAGGCTGAACGTCGCGAATTAGCGAATCTGCGGTGTTTTCAACCTTTTGAATACTTCCTATAAATCCAAGAGCGTTAGTCCCCTTTCTTTTGGTTATTATATCTTCTAAACCAACGAAAGCACCACCACATATAAACAATATATTAGTAGTATCGATTTTTATGCACTCTTGTTGAGGATGTTTTCTGCCACCTTGTGGTGGAACGTTTGCAACCGTTCCTTCGATAATTTTAAGCAATGCTTGTTGAACGCCTTCGCCCGATACGTCACGAGTAATAGAAACGTTTTCGCCCTTTCTTGCTATCTTATCTATTTCGTCAATATAAACTATACCACGTTGAGCCTTTTCTACGTCAAAATCTGCATTTTGAATAAGTTTAAGCAAAATATTTTCAACGTCTTCACCAACGTAACCCGCCTCTGTAAGCGTCGTTGCGTCTGCAACGGCAAAGGGTACGTCAAGAATTTTGGCAAGAGTTCTTGCTAGCAAGGTTTTACCACTACCTGTAGGGCCTAAAACGAGGATATTACTTTTATCAAGTTCAACGTCTTCAGTTTTTTCTGCAACTGCGTTTATCCTTTTATAGTGGTTATAAACAGCGACGGATAACACCTTTTTAGCCTCGTCTTGCCCTATAATATACTCGTCAAGTTTCGCCTTTATCTCCACAGGCTTTAATAAAGTTACGGGTTCTGTGGTGGTTTGCTTTTGGTCATCTTCTTTCATAACGTCTCGGCAAACTTCTATGCACTCGTCACAAATATAAATTCCGTTAGGACCTGCTATTAAACGTTTTGTAAGTTCCTTCGGTTTTCCACAAAAGGAACAAAATAATTGTTCGTTATTGTCTTTCATAAATCTCCGCTTATTTTACGGGCGCTTATATATTACTTCGTCGATTAGCCCGTATTCTTTAGCATCTTGAGCCGATAGATAATTATCTCTATCAGTATCTTTTTCAACTTGTTCGTATGGCTTGCCACTATTTTGAGCAAGTATACTATTCAAACGATGTTTTGTTTTAATGATGTGGTCGGCTTGAATTTTTATATCGCTTGCTTGACCTTGAGCCCCACCCAAAGGTTGGTGAATCATTATTTCACTATTAGGAAGAGCAAATCTTTTACCTTTAGTTCCACTAGACAAAAGGAATGCGCCCATACTTGCAGCCAAGCCTATACAAATGGTACTAACGTCACACTTAATATAATTCATTGTGTCGTAAATAGCCATACCAGCAGTTACGCTACCACCTGGGCTATTGATATAAATACAAATATCCTTGTTTGGGTCTTTACTTTCAAGATAAATAAGTTGAGCAACAACTGCATCTGCAACTGCGTCATTTATTTCACCAGTGAGAAAAACGACCCTATCTTCTAAAAGCCTAGAATAAATGTCGTAACTTCTTTCGCCCTTACCCGTATTATCTATAACGTAAGGCACTACGGTGTTTTTAATTTCCATCATTTTTGTCTCCGTGAAATTTATTTATGGTTTGCAAAACCGCAGATGGCTTTTTTCCGCCTGCGGTATTGCTTTTTTAATATATTTTATTAGATTTTATCGAAAAATTATTTTTCTTAAGCCTTTTTAGTAGCCTCTTTCTTTCCTTCTTTCTTAACAACTATTTCGTTTGCGCTCTTTAAGAAGTCAAAGAACTTTTTAATAACGATTTCATTCTTGATGTAATCAAGTTGACGCGCTTGCATATTCTTTTTAACGTCAGGAACGGGTTTATCTTGGGCTTTTGCCATTTCTGCAACGCGAGCTTCAACGTCTTCTTCAGTTGCAGTTATTTCTTCACGCTCGATAATACCTTCGATAACGAGTTGTTGTTTAACAATTTCAGTAGCTTGTTCTTGATAGCCCTTTCTAAATTCTTCCATCGATTTACCCATATACTTAAGGTAATCTGCAAGTTTTAAACCTTGATAAGAAAGTCTATATTCCATTTCTTGAACCATACGGTCAATTTGGTTTTCGATAAGAGCGTCTGGAATTTCAACGTCTGAAGTTTCAGCAACCTTTTTAACGATTTCGTCTTCAAGTTCACGTTCTGCTCTATCTGCATTTTGTTTTTCAAGACGAGCCAAAGTTTCTGCCTTGTAAGCCTCTACACTTTCACTACCAGTTGCTTCCTTAATAAATTCGTCGTTAATTTCAGGAAGTTCTTTCTTCTTGATTTCGTGAAGTTTAATTGCAAACACAGCGTCTTTACCCTTAAGATTTTCTGCGTGATACTCTTCAGGGAACTTAACGTTAATGTCTTTTTCTTCACCGATATTCATACCGATAAGTTGCTCTTCAAACCCAGGGATAAAGGTTTTGCTACCGATAACTAGAGTTTGCTTTTCTGCCGTGCCACCGTCAAACTTAACGCCGTCAACACTACCTGAATAGTCAATGAGAACGGTATCGCCGTCAACTACTGCTCTATCGGTAACTTCTACCATACGTGAATTACGTTCTTGTAAACGAGAAAGTTCGTCTGCAACGTCTTCTTCCTTTACATTATACTCATTCTTTTCAAACTTTATACCTTTATAAGCGCCAAAAACAACTTCTGGCTTAACGGGTACTATAGCGAGCATAGTGATGCCTTTTTCGCTAATCTTTTTAATATCAATTTCAGGTGCAGCAACTGCAAAGATTGAAGGTTCTTTATCAAGAACTTCAGAATAGTATTTTGGGAAAGCTTGATTTATTGCTTCTTCATAGAATACGCCTTCACCATAAGCGCTCTCTAAAACTTTTTTAGGTACTTTACCCTTTCTAAAACCAGGAACAGAAAATCTTCCCTTGGTCTTTTCGTAAGCAGCATCTATTGACGCTTGCCATTCTTTCGCCGTGAGGTCAATAGTAATTTTAACCGTGCTTTTTTCGGCTTTTTCAAAAGTATACTTCATAACGTTCTCCTAAACATTAAATATATTTATTTTACAATCTTGTTAATTTTAACATAAGACGCAATAAAAGGCAAGTTTTTTTCAATGCTTTTATTCGGATTTTAAAAATTCGATATGTTTTTGAGGGGTTACTGTTATAGAACTAAAATTATCGTAAGTGCAAAAACCTAGTTTTGACTTGGGTGGTTTTTTTACAAACTTTCTTTTAGTGTAAACAATTTCGGTTTTTCCGCCCTCTCTACCCTTTGAATAATAGGCACATATCTCCGAGGCAACTAAAATAACTTTTTCAGGAATATCTTTATTTTGATACTCAATCATCACGTGCGACGAATGATAATCTTTAGCGTGTAGCCAAATATCTTCTGGCGCAGACGTAAAGGTCAATTTATCATTTTCAGCATTATTTCTTCCCGCTCTAACCTTGTAACCAAACACGTCGTAAACACGACAAAAAGTTTCCGTTGTCTTTTTCTTTTTTGAAACCTGCTTTTCCACTATAAGCCCAGCCTTTTCAAGTTCAGATTGTACTAAAACAAGTTCGTCAAATGTTTCTGCAAGCGATATCTCGTCGGAAACGGCAATATAGTAATCAAGTTCGCTTTGCGCTTGCTCACGCTGTGGTTTTAATGCGATTAGCGTGCGCTTTTGCTTATTATATTTTTTATAAAAATTTTCAGCATTTTTAGAAACGGAAAGCCGTTCGTCTAACGTAATTTTTACGATTGAACCGTCATAATAATTTTCTAGTTCAACGCATTTTTCTCCATTTTTAATTTTGTAAATATTCGCAAGTAATAGTTCACCTTTTATGCGATTTTCTTCTGCGCTTTCCGCATCTCTTTCTTTTGCGTTTATTGCAGTTAAACGTTTTTTAACTTTTTTAATTGCAGAATTTATAATAGCGTTTAACCTTTCACGTTTATTTTTGAACTTTTTATCACTTTCTTTTTGTTCAAAATAAAACTCTTCAGCCTCGTATAGAGTAGAAAAATATTTAACGTTTTTGCAATTTAAATAAGGATAAACACACACGTCTGTTACATTTTTGTCATCAAAAACCACACACGGTTGTGTTTTTGTATTAAAAAGATAATCATTTAAATATCTAAAAAGATTGCTTGCAAATTCTTGATTTTTTTCTGTTCCAAAACGTTTAACGTATCCGTTTTCAATTTCTTTGGCAGTTGATAGAGCGATACCTTGAACGTTTTCAAAAATAGTTTTTGCTATTTCTTCTGAAGTCGTTTCAGAAAATATATTTAATAAATTTTCATCTGTAGGCAACTTTTTATTGCCTACGGGCGGAAACACGTATTCTCTACCAACTATTAACGGGCGCACACCGTTATCAAACATATTTATACCGCGGTTACCACCTAAAATTTTGCCGTTTTCTGTAAGAATTATATTACTATAACGCCCCATAAGTTCAACGTAAACCGTCTTTTTAACAGCGTCAAAAAACTCACCCGACGCCATAAAGTCAATTCTTACTATCCTATCAAAACCAACGAGTTCTATATTTAACAAAGTTGCCGAAAGTAAATGCTTGCGCATAAGCATACAAAAATTAGGTGCTGTTAAAGGGCTTTCACGCTCTTGATTTATTACACCTATACGTGGTGCAGAAGGATTTACGTTGAGCAATAACTTTTCAGTACGCTTACCCGTATAAACGGTAAGAATAAGTTCATCATTAGATGGTTGCACAATTCTATTTATTTTACCGTTTGCAAACACGTTATTAAGTTCACAGCATAAATATCTTAAAGTAAATGCATCTTGTGGCATAATAACTATCCTTTTTTAAGATTTTTTAATAATAAAAGTCTTTCCGTCAAGATAAGAAAGAAGAGTGTTTTTATCAAATTTTAACGTTAAAGACACTGCAGTTAGCCTTTGCGATTTTTCACCGACTTTTTCATTAAAAGCAAAATTGCCATACTTTCCGTCCCCCACTATAGGATAACCAAGGTGAGCAAGATGCGCCCTTATTTGATGAGTTTTACCTGTATACAACTCAACTTCTAAAAGTGAAGTTTGTCCATAATTTTCAATCACTTTATAACCTGTTTTAATATTGACACTGCCTTTAACTTGAGTGTCGAAAATCTTTACAGTAGAGGTTTTGGCATCTTTTAATAAATACGCGCTTAACACGTCTTGTGTTTTTCTTGGCACACCAACAACCAAGGCGTGATATTTTTTTATAAAAGTTCTCTCTTTGAAACCGTTTAATAGAAGTTCTTCCGCAGTTTTGTTGAGGGCAAAAATCATAATACCGTCAGTATTACGGTCAAGCCTGTGTATAAATTCAGCAGACGGATAATTTTCTTTTATAGTTTCATAAACGCTTTCTGAAGTGTAACCACTCTTTTTATTTATAACTATAACGTTGTCGTCAGAATAAATTAAACTGAATTTATCTTTCTTTTCTACGGTGTAATAAATTTCCACCTTATCGCCAACGTTTAAGGTAACGTCCTCACTGACACGCTTACCATTGACTTTTACGTCTTTTTTGCGCAAGGCTTTCATAAACGTAGAAAAAGATAAATCATCAATATTATATAAAGCAAGTTTACTCAACTTACGATTTTTATCTGCAATAAAACTTTTCATTATTAAAACTATTTTATAAAAAAGGGACTTCGGAATTTCCGAAGCCCCAGAATTTCAACTTAAAATTAGTCAGATTCGGTTTCTTCTTTGGGTTTAATGCAAAGCAAAACGATTATACCGATAAGGCAAAGTGTTCCAACTGAAAGGAAAACTACCGACCAAACGTTATCACGCAACCAGTAGTTGGGTAATTCAACGTAAACCGGTTTTTCACCTATATACACTTCAGAAGATGCGCTATCAGTTCTTGTTGTATATTCAGAAGTTGCCACACAATCAATCTTATAGTATCCTTTTGCAGTAGGCGTAAAGGTCAATTCACCATCATATCCGATTGCCTTAACGTCATCATAAGTGTAACCATTTTCATTATAATTTTTGTCAACTTTTGATACTGCAGGAATAACTTTCCATTCGTCGCTTTCCGTCTTACGATAAGAAAGTGTATAAGTTGTTGTACAGCCGTCGGCTTGAATTTTAAATTTAGCAGCCTTATATTGAATACCTATATAACCAACACCTTGAGCGGAAGACGTTTCAATATCGATAGGCGCATTATCTTGAACGTTAAAATCGAAAACGAAATTAGCATACTTGCAATTTTCTTCAAGTTTATTTGAGTCGTCTTCGTTCACCTTTATAAAGTCGTCTTCTTCCATTGAGTTGCCAGCCTTGTCGGTAAACACAGCATAATAAACGTAATCACCCGCAACGGTTACCTTAAATTCAAGTTCTGATGAAGATTGTTTTGAAGCCGTGCGCGTAAAATATTTCAAAGACACGGTTAAATCTTCATACGGCGTGTATTCGTCAAAAACCAAATCACGCATTGAGGGAAGTTCAACTTCTGTTCCTAATGACACGCTAACGGTTTTAGTTTGGTTGTCAACGGTTACTTCTTTATAAACTGCTTTTTCAAGGGCTGATTTATAGCCACCTATTATTGCGTCATAATAATTTTCAGTATCTTTGATATATTGAGGAGCAGTTGTATCCGTTAAAGTTGTTGTTTTATCGCCATTTATAACTTTTACGCTATAAGTTTCAAACGTTTCTACTTTATCGTCAACCTTTGCCACTACGTTAAAATCAAAGTCCCCAGTAGCAGTAAACGCAATCTTTTTAGGTTTCTCTACCCCGTTAGGCGTCCATGCATTTGGATTTTCTTCTGTATTATCTGTATTACCGTCTTTTGCGCTGTATAACCAAACGTTGCTTGACGTATAATCACCAAGAACGGAATAAACGTTCAAAGTGTAACTTTCTTGTACGTTTTGAGCCATAACGAGTTTTTTATAATCGCCGTTAGCATCTTTAATAAACGCATCATCATTAAGAGTTACTCTTGGATAAGCAGATTTTTTAAATGAACTATCGTTATCGCTAAGTTCAAAAGTTTGATAATAATCTTTATTAACGTCGCTTGCTTTTTGGCTAATGCTAGCAACTTTAAGGTCTACACTATCAGTTCCGTCTATAACTTCGTCAATAACAACTGAAACTTTTGCAGTAGTTTTATCAACAGTTTCTACCAAATAAGAATTATTATCTACTTTTGCAGTTAGAATTGCACTTTCTTCATTTTGAACGTAAACTTTTGCGCTTACGTTTCTATCAACAACGGAAGAATTGAAAAGAATCGTTCTATCGCCATCTGGTAAATTAACCGCAGTTTCCGTTGCAGGCGTATCGTTACTATTCACAGAAAACTTGTAGCCAGTTTCCGTAAATTCTACGGTATATACGGTTTCTATTTCATTTTTATAAGTTAAATCTTCCCCACTGCCAACAGGGTTACCATTGATAAGATAAGAATCGGTAACGAGTTTTATTGATAACTTTTTAACTTGTTTAGGAACTTTAAGTTCAATTCCAAAATCATCAATAACTAATTCGTTCTTAACTTTGAATTCATCACCGTTCTTAAGAGTTGCAACTAGATGAGTTCCGTCAAAGTCAATTTTGCTAGTTTCAACAACGTCGTTAATTAAAAAAGATTTTTTTGCATCTGCTATTGTCGTATCTGCTTTAACAGTGCCAACTTGCATTGAGCAAAAACCTGCAACTATTGAAAGCAAAAACGCAATGATTAAAATTGAAATTTTATAGGATTTAGCCGATTTCATAAAAGCCTAATACTCCTTGTCATACACTATATCTATCATATTTTACACAAAAAAATAAAGTTTGTCAATCCACTTTTGATTATTTTTTAAAATAATAAAATATTTATTGTAAAATATTGATTTTTTATAAATTTTATCAGCAAAATATTCAAAGTGTAACGTTTTTTAACTTAAAAACGTATGATAATTTAGATAGATTTACGGCGGATAAAATTATGGTTTACTTTCTTTTGATTACTGCGCTGACCGTGAGCATTGATTCTTTTGTGTGCGGGTTTTCGTTATCACTTTGCAACAGCAAAAAACTACCTATCATTTTAGGCATTGCTTTAACGGTTTTTCTAATGTGCTTATGCGTTAATTATGCCACGGTGTTTTTTGCAGACAAAATTACAGAAAAAACTGCTTGCCTTGGCGGTATTCTTCTTATTTTAGTTGGCGTTTATAATCTATTAAAGAAAAGCAAAACAGAAATGCCTAACGGCAACTCTTTAAAGTTATCAATATTAACGGGTTTAGCAGTTGGGCTTGATGGTGCGGTTGCAAATCTTTCACTATCGCTTATGGGTATGAACGCATTTTACGTTCCGCTAACTATTGCAATTATGCACGCCGTTATGATTGCTCTTGGTGTTATTTTAAGTCAGACACCACTAATTAAAAAATTTGCAAAAATCGAGTTTTTGCCACCCGTTATTTTAATTGTTTTAGGGGGCTATAAATTACTCGGTTTATTTATATAAAAAGCGGTAGGAAAATCCTACCGCTTTAACTTTTATTTAATAACTTGGCTTTATAATTTTAACAGCCCTTTCCGTATCAAAATTATTCCACGGATTATTGTCTTTTGGTGGTTGAACACGAAAAACCATACGTTCTTTGCTTACAGGATGAGTGAAAGATAAATAATAAGCCCAAAGCGCAAGATAACCTTTTTTAGCCTTTTCGCCACCGTATCTCATATCGCCGTATACTGGCGTTCCGATTGCATTCATTTGCACGCGAATTTGATGACTTCTTCCCGTATGAAGTCTAATATCTACAAGTGAAAGCCCTGCTTTTTTATCAACAACTTCATATTCAAGTTGTGCAAATTTTGCGCCTGCCACAGACGGTGGGCAAACGTAAACCATATTATTTACTGCGTTCTTTTTCATATAATGAGTAAGAGTTGCCTTATCTTCTTTAGGTTCGCCAACCAAAACAGCCATATAACGTTTTTCAAAATCGCCGTCGCGTAACTGTTCTGAAAGTCTTGACGCAGCCTTACTACTTTTTGCAAACACCATTATTCCACCGGTAGGTCTATCTAAACGGTGAACTAAACCTAAATAAACGTTACCTTGCTTGTTGTAAGTTACTTTAATATACTCTTTAATAATCGAGAGCATATTTTCGTCTTTACTTTCATCTTCACAAGATGGTACGTTTTGGGGTTTCAAAACGACTATTATATGATTGTCTTCGTGTAATATAATCAAATCTTCCATAATCTATTTTCCGTTAATCCAAATTCCACTGTTGCCACAAGGTAAAATCACGCCGTCTTGCTCGGTCTTTAGCCCCACTTCGTAAGCGTCAATTTTACCGCCCCTGCCTTTTGCCACGGTTAATGCCAGTATGTTTTTTAACACTTGAGGTTGCAAACCAGTTGTATAACTATTTATAAGCACGAAAAGCGGATTATCACTTAAAACACCACAACAGAGTTCAACGAACGAATAAAGTTCGTTTTCAAGTTTCCACATTTCGCCGTTTGGTCCTCTACCGTAACTAGGTGGGTCCATAATTATAGCGTCGTACTTTCTGCCACGACGAATTTCTCGTTCAACAAATTTCTTGCAGTCGTCGATAATGTATCTAACCTTACCCTCGCCGACGTTAGACAGTCTAACGTTTTCACCTGCACGCTCTACCATACCTTTTGCAGCGTCAACGTGGCATACTTTTGCCCCCGCTGTTGCACAGGCAACGGTTGCGCCACCAGTATAAGCAAACAAGTTGAGAACGTTTATTTCTCTACCTGCATTTTTAATAAGTTCGGTCATTAAATCCCAGTTGACTGCCTGTTCGGGAAAAAGCCCAGTATGTTTAAAGCCCATAGGTTTAATTTTGAACTTTAAATCTTTATAAGTAACCGTCCACTGCTCGGGCATCTTGCCTTTAATAAGCCATCTGCCCCCACCAGTTTCACTACGAATATATTTTGCGGCAAGCCCTTTGTAACCGTTCATATCTATACTTGATTTCCAAATAACTTGCGGGTCAGGACGAAGTAAAACGACGTCTGCCCAACGCTCTAATTTATATCCGTCGCCCGTGGCGATTACCGAATAATCTTTCCATTCAGCCGATTTCATTATTTTGCGACCTTATTTATAATAACCGTGCAAATTGCTCCGTTTACGTCAAGGTCTTTCTTAAAGCCTTGAGCATCTCCCTCAACGATTGCATCCGCAAGAACCACGTTTTTAATTTCTTCAGCGCTTTCAAATGCAGACTTAATACCTAAATCTTCAGTTACGTAATTTACAATAATTCTGTCAACAACTTCAAATCCAGCGTCTTTTCTCATTGATTGAATTTTTGAAATAAGTTCTCTTGCAACGCCTTCCGCTTTAAGTTCTTCGGTTACGTTAGTGTCCATAACTACCGTAATACCTTTATCGCTCGCAGCAATAAACCCTTCAACACTATTAGTTGAAATTAAAAGGTCGTCAAGAGCAAAGTCAAACGTATCACCGTCAAAGTCTACGGAATAAATCTTTCCGCTCTTTACGGTTGCAACAACTTCGCTAGCATCACAAGTTTCAAGGAACTTTCTTACCTTGCCGAGTTTTGCGCCGTATTTAGGTCCAAGCGTTTTAAGTTGAGGTTTAATGTTATATGAAACAAAACGACCAGCATCACGCAAATATTCAACTTCTTTAACGTTGAGTTCGTCTTTTGCAATAGTTAAAAGGCCTTCTGAAAGTTCAGTTTTTCTTTCTGAACATACGAATATTTTTTGCAACGGTTGACGGTTTTTAATATTTGCAGTATTTCTGCAAGACCTACCGAGAACAACTATATCAAGTACGTTTTGCATTCCTTCTTCAAGTTCAACGTCAATAGCACTTTCATCAACTTGAGGATATGAGCAAAGGTGAACTGATTTAGGTGCATCTTTATAAAAGTTTGGCACTAAATTTTGATAAATTGATTCTGCCATAAAGGGTGTAAACGGTGCTGATAATTTTGCCATAGTTACAAGCACAGTGTAAAGCGTGGTGTATGCAGCAATTTTATCGTCGTCCATATCGTGTCCCCAGTATCTTTCTCTACCACGGCGAACGTACCAGTTAGAAAGGTCGTCGGTAAACGCTTGCAACGCCCTTGCGCTGTCGAAGATATTATAAGACGCAAGCCCTTTATCTACGGTTTTTATAAGCGAATTGAGTTTTGAAAGAACCCACTTATCCATAAGGGTAAGTTTACAATTCTTCAAATCGTAATCAGCAGGATTATACTTATCAATCTGCGCGTAAAGAACGAAGAAAGCGTAAGTATTCCAAAGCGTTCCCATAAACTTTCTTTGAGCCTCTGAAACAGCCTCTTCATAGAATCTTGAAGGTAGCCATGGAGCAGAACCAGTATAGAAATACCATCTAACAGCGTCAGCGCCCTGTTTATCAAGTATGGTCCACGGGTCTACAACGTTACCTTTATGTTTGCTCATTTTAATGCCGTTCTTATCGTTAACGTGGCCTAAAACTATGCAGTTTTTGAAAGGCGCTTTATCAAAGAGCAAGGTAGAAATAGCAAGCAAGGTATAGAACCAACCACGAGTTTGGTCGATTGCCTCACTTATAAAGTCTGCAGGGAAATGACTTTCAAAAAGTTCTTTATTTTCAAAAGGATAGTGATATTGAGCAAAAGGCATTGAACCAGAGTCAAACCAACAGTCAATAACTTCTTTTTCTCTAACGAAAGTTCCACCGCAATCACAAGCAAAAGTACAGTCGTCAATATAAGGACGGTGAAGTTCAATATCCCCTTCTATACCGCACTTTTCTTTGAGTTCTTGTTTACTACCGATAACGTGGATTTTACCACACTTATTACATACCCAAACGGGAAGTGGCGTACCCCAGTAACGTTCACGTGAAAGACCCCAGTCGATAACGTTTTCAAGGAAGTTACCCATACGTCCATTTTTGATAGTTTCGGGCATCCAGTTTATAGAATTGTTTGCGGCAAGCAATCTATCTTTAACCGCAGTCATTTTGATAAACCAACTTGACCTTGCGTAATATAACAAGGGTGTATCACAACGCCAACAGAAGGGATAACTGTGTTCAAAAGGAAGTTCCTTAAACAACAATCCGTTCTCTTTGAGCATTTTAATTATAATTTTGTCTGCATCTTTAACGAATTTTCCCGCAAGAATACCCGTGCAGTCAAGCATATTACCCCTATCGTCTACAAGTTTAACGAAAGGTAAGTTATATTTTCTACCAACGTTTGCGTCGTCTTCACCGAACGCAGGGGCAATGTGAACTATACCACTACCGTCAGTAAGCGTAACGTAACCGTCGCACACAACGTAATACGCTTTTTCTTTAAATGAACCTAAAGCATAATCAAACAAAGGTTCATATTCTGCGTATTCATATTCAATACCTTTTTTAACGCTTACTTTTTGATAATTTTCAAACAGTGAAGAAACTAAAGCGTCTGCAAGAATATAAGTTGCACCGTCTTCTGCAACGATTTCTGCATAATCTTCCTTGGGATTCATACAAAGCGCAACGTTTGAGGGAAGAGTCCAAGGTGTAGTTGTCCACGCAAGAAAATATGCGTTTTCTCTACCCTTAATCTTAAAGCGTACAAAAACTGAAACGTCTTTTACGTCTTTATAGCCTTGGGCAACTTCGTGTGAAGAAAGCGCTGTTCCACAACGTGGGCAATAAGGAACAATTTTATGACCTTTATATAAAAGACCTTTTTCGGCAATAGTTTTAATAGCCCACCAAACCGATTCAATGTAATTATCGTCGTAAGTAACGTAAGGATTTTCCATATCAGCCCAGTAGCCAACACGGTCACTCATCTTTTCCCACTCGCCCTTATATTTCCAAACGCTCTCTTTACACTTTTTAATAAAGGGTTCTATACCGTATTTTTCAATCTCTTGCTTTCCGTCAATTCCCAAAAGTTTTTCAACTTCAAGTTCAACGGGTAGCCCGTGGGTATCCCAACCTGCTTTTCTCAAACAGTGGTCCCCTTTCATAACGTGATAGCGCGGAATAATGTCTTTGATTACGCGCGTTAAAATATGCCCTATGTGAGGTTTGCCGTTTGCCGTTGGTGGTCCGTCATAAAAAGTAAACTCTCGGTTACCTTCGTTTGCGCTTACGTTTTGTTCAAAAATCTTGTTTTCTTTCCAAAAAGCAAGAACTTCTTTTTCCCTATCAAGAAAGTTTAGAGTTGTGTCAACCTTTTTGTACATAACTTTAGTCTCCATAAAAAAGCGAAAATTGTTTTATTTTAAAATATATCTTATAAATTATAACTTTAATTGCGCAATTTGTAAAGTTAATTTTATGTAATTTGAAAATTTTAGTTAAATTTTGCTTGCTAAAATATCTTTTTTAGGGTAGAATAATATAGCCGTGCTATGCGGGGAGTTAGCGATGCCCTGTAATCCGCAATTCGCTTTAGCGGAGCAGAACGCTGTTTGAGGCTTTTATTGTGGAAGGTTGCGTGTGGCAAGGGGCGTTGATATTAAGGTCTTATGCAACGCGCCCCCGCGAACCGTGTCAGAGTAGGAATACAGCAGCACTAAACGGTTAGGCGCGTGTGATATAAGGTTGCTTTGAAGGAGTTACCTACCACACTACCACTTCGGCAATAACTGTCGATTGCAGTGCACGGCTTTTTTGAACTTAAAACGGTTCGGAATTTTCCGAACCGTTTTTGCTTTTTTATTAAATTTTATCTAGTTAAAATTATTTTTTATTGTCAATACCTAATTCTAAACCTTCGTATAGGTGTTCGTTCCATTTGAAGTTCTTATAAAAATTAACGTGATAACGGTGCATTTCTTCAACCAACAAATAAAACTTCCAAACGGTTTGGTGCGCAGGGAAAATATCAAAATATTCACCGCCCAAATAGAAGTTAAAATAACTCATATCAACTTCAGTGATTAAGGTATATAGTTGTTTATAATCTGCGTGGAATTCATACGGCTCACCATTTCTAGTACCTTTATAGTGCATACCTTGATGGTCTATCCAAATTTTGCCCTCACCAACGATAAAACTTGTCTTATTTTTTCCAACTAACTTATATTCGTTCAAATTGCCTATTTTGCAATCGTCTTCAAAACGATAATTAGGATTTTCACGAATTTCTTTTATAATATCAAGGCGTTCTTGCTCCGACCAAACTAGTGGGGATTCTGGAATTACCGCATTTTCAAAGGGGTGGAACTGATAATAATCATCCATAGTTGCGCCGTTTCCACAATTAGAGCAAGTTATTTATCCCCTTCACCTTTCATTGTAAATTCACTTCCGCATTTAGGACATTTATAACACAAATCTTCTAATCGGTGGCAAATTCTTCCGTTTGTTTGCCATTTTATCTTTTTTTCTTTATTCCAAGCATATTCATCGCGACGGAATTTCTCGTTGATTATATCGTCCATTTCTTGAACGGAAAGGCGTTCAACGTCTTCTTTTGTAAATAAAATAGACATAGTTGCGTGAGTTTCGCCATAGCGTTCATCAAGGCAAACTTTGGTATTTTGCAAATATTGACCCTCAAGGTAACATAAGTATACTGGCACTTTAAAATGCTTAAACATTTTGCTAGTGCCTGGAACGATTGGTTTGTTTCCACCAAAATCACTTGCCAGCCCCTCTGGTGCAAACGTAACGCAACCACCTTGTTTTATTATTTTACTTACCGCGCGAATAGGCAACGTATCCGCCGTGTATTGCTTTTTGGGTATAACTTTATTCAACCCAAAAATAAACGAAAACTTTGTTCTATAAAATTCGTTACAACCTGCTAACATATTAGTTACTCTTGGATAGGTTGCGCCCATGATATAGGCGTGGTCAATCCTTGACAAGTGATTAAAAATTACAAAACAAGGTCCATCACAATCGTTTACGTCGTCAATAATGTGAAAGTTTGGCTTGTATTTTTTTGCAACCATATCAAGCATTATCGTTTTATAAATTGTGTAAATAAAGCGACTGGGTTTTTTATATTTTCTTTTTGCTAATTTTTCTGATATAGACTTTTTGCTCATAACTTTTCCCTTTGTTTTTTTACATAATAACTCATTATATTAAATTTTATATATCAATATAAACTGTATATTAAATATTTGATAAATTAAAGAAAAAAGACCGTTTTTTCTTCAAAAACCGCCTTTTTTAGAGTGCTTTAATAAAAAGTTTTAATCTATTTCCCTTTGAATTTATAAAATCTTGAACATATTCAAAGCCTAAAGCCTCGTTCAACTTTATACTCGCAATATTATCTTCTCTTATGCCAGCGTAAGCAACTTTAAAACCTTTCTCTTTTAAGTTGCAGAAAATTTGTTCTAGCGCAGTTTTTGCAATGCCTTGTTTTCTGTAATCTTGCTTAATTTCAGGGGCTACGCTAACAACGTTTTGAGAATGCGCAACTACGTTAGCCACGCCCACTATTTTATTTTCAAATTCAATTAAGAAAAATTCAAAATATTTTCCGTTATGATTGCGCATTATTGAGTGTGATATCATTTGTTCTCTGCTATCCTTTGGCATACTACCGTAAGAAAAGTCATCTAAAACGTTGATATCTTCTTTTGTTATGCTTTTTAACGTTATCATTTTACCCTCTTTTGAAGATTTTGAGAAGATTTTTGGAATAAAGAAAGGGCAGGCTAATAGGTCAAGCCGTTGCAGTAGCAACGGTGGACAAAATAGCCTTTGCTTGACATTATGGACTTGAGCGTGTCAAATATGCCCCAAACATTATTATAACTCACGAAAAGATTTTGTAAACAAAAGATTTTCGTGAAAAAGGAGAAGCCCGCTATCTGTCTTACAGTTTGTCGATACAAACTGTTGACGTAAGGCGGTGATTACAAGCTATTATTTAATCTTCCAAAAATATTTTGTAAAACAAAAGATTTTTGGAATAAAGGAAGGGCAGGCTAATAGGTCAAGCCGTTGCAGTAGCAACGGTGGACAAAATAGCCTTTGCTTGACATTATGGACTTGAGTGTGTCAAATATGCCCCAAAGATTATTATAACTCACGAAAAGATTTTGTAAACAAAAGATTTTCGTGAAAAAGGAAGGGCAGGCTAATAGGTCAAGCCGTTGCAGTAGCAACGGTGGACAAAATAGCCTTGCCCTGACGTGGTGGTGGAGATGCGGAGACTTGCACTCCGGTCTTAAACGACAGCAAAAAACCTTCTACATACTTATCCGACGGTTGATTTTAGTGATAGACTTGGTCGTCGGCGACCAAAAGAATATCCTTTGATTTCAAAAGCCACAACCAAAGCGAAATCAAACCTTGATTGCCGTACCCCGTCTAGTTGACGCCTTTACCCTTTCCAACGGGAGAGAAAGAGCAAGACGTACGCAATTACGCTGCGTATGCTAATTGATTATTGTTAGCATTTAAATTTAATTTTCCGTTTTAACGAAGCCGAACCTTCGATATGCTTTCGTCCTTTACAAGTTCGCCTAATCGAATCTATGACATCCCCGTAAATTTTGCCCGAAAATTCAGGCAAATTATTTAATTGTCAAATTTCATCAATTTGGTAAGGCGTCAACTGATATACGTAGTGGTTAAGCCAGTTCATATATATTAGATTAGCAGTTGAAACCCAACACATTTTAATTTCGCCTTTATTGCCGTCTACGTAATAATTTTCAGGCGGGTCTATATTAAGCCCTTTATCTAAATCTCTTAAATACTCTTTTTCTAAAGTATCTCTATCGTATTCAGCGTGCCCCGTTATAAATATAAATTTATTATCTTTTGAACGGATTATAGCCGCGCCAGCCTGCTTTGAAGAGGCTAACACAACTAAATCTTTACACGCCTTAATGTCTTCTTCATAAACGGTTGTATGGCGAGAGTGTGGCATAAAAAATCTGTCGTCAGTACCCTTTAATAATCTATCGTACTTAACAAGTTTTTTATGCTTATAAACCCCAAAAAGTTTTTTAGGTAGAATATGCTTTTCTATACCGTAATAGTAGTGAAGCGCTGCCTGCGCACCCCAACATATGAATAAAGTGCTTGTAACGTTATGCTTTGCAAACTCTAATATATCTTCAAGTTCTTTCCAGTATTTAACTTCTGAAAACTCAATTTCTTCTACAGGCGCACCCGTAATAATCATACCGTCAAACTTTCTGTTTTTTATTTCTGAAAATGATTTATAAAATCTATCTAAATGTTCTAACGAAGTATTTTTACCAACGTAAGTTTCGGTACTTATTAAAGTTATATTTACTTGCAATGGCGAATTTGACAAAAGACGCATAAGTTGCGTTTCGGTAACAATCTTCGTGGGCATAAGATTGACAATAGCAATCTCTAGCGGACGAATATCTTGTTGCATTGCGCGTTTATCGTTCATTACAAATATATTTTCAGATTGCAAAATTTTTGCAGCAGGTATATCTTTAGGTACTATTATAGGCATATTGCCACCACCTTTGGTAAACTAAATTTTTTCAAGTGCTTGTGCTATATCTTCAATCAAGTCTTCGGCGTTTTCTATTCCGCAAGAATATCTAATAAGTGTTGGGGGTATTCCCGCAGCCTCTAACTGTTCGTCAGTCATTTGACGGTGTGTTGCATTTGCAGGATGTAAACAGCAAGTTCTTGCGTCTGCAACGTGTGTTTCAATAGCAGCAACTTTAAGATTTTTCATAAAGGTTTCTGCTTGTTTTCTTCCGCCTTTAACAGAAAAACTTACTACACCGCAAGAACCGTTAGGCAAATATTTTTGACCGAGTTCATAATATTTATCGCCCTTTAAGCCACAATATCTAACCCACTCTATTTTATCACTTTGTTGTAAAAACTCTGCTACACGTTGTCCGTTTTCGCAATGACGTTTCATTCTTACGTGCAAACTTTCCAAACCTAAATTGATATAGAAAGCGTGTTGTGGCGATTGAATAGAGCCAAAATCTCTCATAAGTTGAGCAGTACATTTTGTTATAAACGCACCCTCTTTGCCAAATTTTTCGGCATACACGATTCCGTGATAACTGTCGTCAGGGGTAGTGAGCCCTGGGAACTTATCTGCGTGAGCAAGCCAGTCGAATTTACCTGCGTCAATTATTGCGCCACCAACTGAAACGCCGTGACCGTCAATATACTTTGTAGTTGAGTGTGTAACGATATCTGCACCCCACTCTATAGGTCTACAATTTATAGGCGTTGCAAAAGTGTTATCAATAATGAACGGCACGCCGTGTTCGTGAGCAACTCTAGCAAACATTTCAATATCTAAAACAGAAAGTGCTGGGTTTGCTATTGTTTCACCAAAAACCGCCTTTGTGTTAGGTCTAAATTCTTTATGCAATTCTTCTTCGGTTATGTCAGGCGAAACGAAAGTAAAGTCTATGCCCATCTTTTTCATTGTTACTGCAAAAAGGTTAAACGTTCCGCCATAAATTGCAGAACTTGATATTACGTGGTCACCACAATTTGCAACGTTAAAAATTGAGTAAAAGTTTGCGGCTTGCCCTGACGAAGTGAGCATTGCTGCACAACCGCCCTCTAGTTGACAAAGTTTGTTGGCAACCAAGTCGTTCGTTGGATTTTGAAGTCTTGTATAAAAATATCCACTAGCCTCCAAATCAAAAAGTTTACCCATATCTTCACTTGTATCATACTTAAAAGTTGTGCTTTGATATATAGGTATTTGTCTAGGTTCACCGTTTTTAGGGGTGTAACCACCTTGCACGCAAACAGTTTCTATTCTCTTATCTTTTGCCATAATTTTCTCCTTATAAAAATAAGACTATCTATAATTTTTTATTTCACGTTCTTTTTCACGTTTTATATCTTTTTCCATCAACGATTTCTTTTTATCGTAAGTGTGTTTACCTTGACACAGCCCTAATTCCATTTTCAAAAGGGCTTGTTTAAAATAAATTTTTAACGGCACTAAAGTTAAACCTTTTTGCGCTATTTTTGCGCCAAGTTTAACAATTTCTTGTTTGTGCAACAAAAGTTTTCTATCTCTGCGAGAATCTTTTGTATTAAACGCACCCGACTTATCGTAAAGGGCTACGTGCATATTTTTTATAAATAACTCGCCGTTATGTATAACGCAAAAACTGTCTTTTAAATTGACGTTACCCGCCCTTAAAGACTTAACTTCACCGCCCTCTAAAACAATGCCTGCCTCTATGCGGTCAAGTATAAAATATTCGTGGCTTGCAGCCCTGTTTGTACATATCGTTTTATCTTGCATAATTTTGCCCTTAAGTTATATTTTACTACTTTTTGACGAGTTTTGCAACGATTTAAACATTTTCTAAAATAAATTCCGCTCTACGTTCGCCAAAATTTACACCAACTACTTTTATTCTTACTTTTTGACCTAATCTAAACGTATTTTTGCCGTCTGAAAGCGTGTACGTTTTTTGGTCGCATATAAACTTTTTGCGACCTTTTATAGTTTCAATTTTTACTAACCCTTCAACACCACATTCTAATTCAACGAAAATTCCAAAATTAGTTACGCCACTAATAACGCCGTCAAAATCGTATCCAACGTAATCACTTATATATAAAATCTTGTAATAATCGTCAACTGCGCGCTCTGCCTCGGTGGCATTTTTCTCTTTATCAGAAGACTGCGTTGACGCAGTAAAAACATATTCGCCATATTTTTGTTCAAGATTTACTTTACCTGCAAAAAAATCCTTTATTATTCTGTGAATTAAAAGGTCGGGATATCTTCTTATCGGCGAGGTAAAATGACAATAATGTCTTTCGGAAAGTCCAAAATGCCCAACGTCAACTGGTGAATATTTGGCTTTTTGCATAGACCTCAACATTACCCTATTTATAAGCGTATATGCCGTTGTATTTTCTGCGTTTTTCAATATAGTTTGAAAATCTTTAGGGAAAACCTCGTCTTTTTTTCTTTTATATCTTACGCCAAGACCATCTAAAAAGGCATAAAAATGTTCTAAACGCTCTTCCGTGGGACTTTCGTGCACGCGATAAACGAAAGGTTTTTCTAAATAATACATATATTCAGCGACGGTTACGTTTGCCAAAATCATAAATTCTTCAATTATTCTGTGTGCCTTATCCCTAGGCGCGGGCTTAACAACTATATCGCCTTGATTGTCAACGTAAATTGCGCTTTCTTTTACGTCAAGGTCAATACTGCCGTTTTCTTCTCTTTTTTGAATAAGAATATCCGCAAGTTCATCCATTAACAGTATGCTTTTAATAAGCGGTTTATGTTCTTTAATTAAACGCTCGTCGCCGTCAAGTATTTTTTGAACTTTGGTATAAGTCATTCGGGCATTACTTCTTATAACGGACGGGGATATTTCATAATCACAAACCTTGCCCAACCCGTTTATTTTCATTACGCAAGAAAGGGTTAATCTATCCTCACCCTCTCTTAACGAACACAGGTCGTTGCAAAGTTTTTCAGGTAGCATAGGTATAACCTTTTCAGGAAAATATACGCTTGTAGCGCGTTCAAACGCCTCTTTGTCTATAACTGAATTTTGCTTAACGTAGTGGCTAACGTCGGCAATATAAACACCCAACTCGTATTTGCCGTTTCTCAATTTTTTTATAGATATAGCGTCGTCAAAATCTTTAGCGTCTTCACCGTCTATGGTCATTGTTAAAAGATTGCGATAATCTTTTCTACCTTGAAAATCTTTTTCAGTCGGCGCAGATAAACTTTGCGCACTATCCCACACTTCTTTAGGAAAACCTTCAGGTAATTTATAGTTAAACAATATAGACTTTAGTTCTGCATCTTTATTAAATTGCCTACCTAAAACTTTAGTTATTATCCCTTCGGGATTTTGCTTTTTGGGATACGCTAAAATTTTGCAAACGACTTTATCGCCCGCCTTTGCTCTAACGCTTTTGCCAAAAGGTATAAAAATATCGTTGTAATATTTTCTTTCATCAGGGCTAACGAATCCACCACTTTTACAAGTAAAATAAGTGCCTACTAATTCGTTTATTCCACGCTCTAATACTTTAAGCACTCTTGCAGTAGTGCGTTCCCCTTGCCCGTCAGTAGTTTCCGCAAGAACTACATCACCGTGCATTGCGCCCTTTAAATCAGAGTGTGGAATAAAGTAATCTTGCCCACGCCCGTCGTTAGGTATTAAAAATGCGTATCCACGTTCGTTTCCTTGTATTCTACCTTCAATAATTTCTCTTCTTGTCATACTTTCCTTTTATTGCATAAAAAAACGGTTCTACCCGAAAGCAGAACCGCTGATTATAACTTTTTTCTATTTCGTAGCAAAGAATGCAACGATTGCAAAAGCAATACACAAAACAACGAAAATTACACTACTAACGATAGTGAGAACTCTCATTCTGTGTTCAAAAGTTTTGCTCTTGTTTTTACCTAAAAAAGTTTCAGTCTGCCCACCGAGCGCGCTTACGCCTGAAGAATTGCCTGGTTGGAATAAAACAACCAAAATAATAAATAACGCACATATTGCCATTATTACCAACGCTATTATTTTCAAAACCGGCCAAACGTTCCAAAAGCCACCGCTTGCCATAAGCATATTTAACATATCAGTTTTCATAAATTATCTCCTTAAACGCCCTTTTTCAAACGTTCACGCACAACATTATAACATACTAAAGTGTTTTTTACAACTGTTTTTTAATACTTTTTAACTGTTTTTATTCTACTATTAAAGTTTTACCCGTCATTTCTTGTGGAACGGGAACGTCCATCATATCAAGTAGAGTGGGCGCAACGTCTGCCAAAATTCCGCCATCACGAAGTTTCTTGCCCTTAAAATCTTTGCCAGCAACTATAAACGGTACGAGATTTGTGGTATGAGCCGTAAAGGGCGAACCGTCTTCTGCAATCATTTTATCTGCATTGCCGTGGTCAGCAGTGATAATTGCAGCGCCACCCATTGAAAGAATTTTATCAACCACTTTTCCAACGCAAGTATCAACGGTATTAACCGCAGTAACTGCGGCGTCGAATACACCCGTATGTCCAACCATATCACAGTTAGCAAAATTCAAAATTACAACGTCGTAAACGTTTGAATCAAGTTTTTCAAGCACCTTTTCAGTAACTTCAAAGGCGCTCATTTCAGGCTGTAAGTCGTAAGTTGCTACCTTTGGTGAAGGTATAAGTTCTCTATCTTCATTTGCGTTTGGTTTTTCTACACCGCCGTTAAAGAAGAAAGTAACGTGAGCGTATTTTTCCGTCTCTGCAATACGAAGTTGTTTCAAACCTAAAGATGCAATATATTCACCTAAAGTATTAGTGAGAACTTGTGGTTTAAACGCTATACGAACGTTTGAAAAACTTGCGTCGTATCTAGTAAAGCAAACGTAAACGGGGTTAAGAAAACCACTTTTTCTTTCAAAACCGTCAAATTCTTTTTCGCTCATTGCACGAGTTATTTGGCGCGCACGGTCGGGACGGAAATTAAAGAATATTATGCTATCCCCTTGTTCAATAAGTCCTACGGGTTTGCCGTCTTTAACAACGTGAGCAGGGATAACAAATTCGTCCGTTACACCATTTTCGTAGGAATCTCTAACGTATTTTTCGGGGTCAACTGTCGTTTCGCCAGAATTTACCGTCATCATATCGTAAGCCTTTTCTACTCTATCCCAACGGTTATCTCTATCCATAACGTAATATCTACCGCCAACGGATGCGATTGACCCGAAAGAAAGTTCGTTCATCTTTTCTTTCAACGCTGAAATGTAATCTGCGCCACTTGTGGGTGAAACGTCTCTTCCGTCAAGGAAACAATGCACGAAAACGTCTTCTAGCCCTTCTTTTTTTGCAAGTTCAATAAGTGCGTAAAGATGAGTTATATGGCTATGAACCCCACCGTCAGATAAAAGTCCGTAAAGATGAAGTTTCTTTCCGTTCTTTTTTGCGTTTTCAATCGCCACCAAAAACTCTTCGTTTTCATAAAAATCACCGTCTTTAATAGATTTTGTGATACGAGTGAGTTCTTGATAAACAATTCTACCTGCGCCCATATTTAAATGTCCAACTTCACTGTTCCCCATCTGTCCTTCAGGAAGACCAACGTCCATACCACTTGCGCCGATAAGGGTTGAAGGGAACTCGTTCATAAGGCGATTAACTTGCACGCTGTTTGCGCAAGCGATTGCATTGCCTTCTTTTTTGCAATTCAAGCCGTAGCCGTCCATAATAATTATACAATTCGGTCTTTGTTTCATTTTTACACCTATACAAAAGGCACAATCTGTGTTGTGCCTTTAAATTTTATTTTTTAACCGCGTTTATATTCGGTTATCTCGTCTTAACCTTTATAGTTTACGATTGCAGCAAAATCTTGTGCTTTAAGCGCTGCACCGCCGATAAGACCACCGTCAATATTTCTCATAGCCATAAGTTCTTTAGCGTTTGAGGGTTTCATACTGCCACCGTATTGAATACGAAGTTCTTTTGCAACTTCTGCGCCCCAAGTCTTTTTAACTAAACTTCTAATATAGCCGATAGTTTTATTTGCGTCTTCAGCAGTAGCAGTTTTACCAGTGCCGATAGCCCAAACAGGTTCGTAAGCGATAACGATATTTGAAAAATCAGTTACGCCCTTAAATCCCTCAAGAACTTGCTTTTTCAAAACTTTTTTAGTTTTATTCTTTTCTCTTTCAGTAAGAGTTTCACCAACACAAACGATAGGTTTTAAACCCTTATTTAACGCTTGTTTTAAGCGCATATTAACGGTTTCGTCAGTTTCGCCAAAATATTGACGACGTTCGCTGTGTCCGATAATAACGTATTCAACGCCGATTTCCTTAAGCATATCTGCTGAAATTTCACCAGTGAAAGCACCGCTATCAGCCCAAGCAACGTTTTCTGCGCCAAGTTTAATTTTGCTACCCTCAATAGCTTGCTTTGCTACCCACAAATAAGTATAAGGTACGCAAATTACAACTTCGGGTTTAGATTTTGCAACCAACGGTTTAAGTTCATTGATAAGAGCCTGCGCTTCAGCGGCAGTCTTATTCATCTTCCAGTTTCCTGCAATAATAGGTCTTCTCATATTAGTCTCCTTAAGTGAAATGAATTTATTTAATTTTTTGATTATTTATTGTTAAGGCATTCAATGCCAGGAAGTTTTTTGCCTTCAAAAAGTTCAAGTGATGCTCCGCCACCAGTAGAAATATGGCTCATCTTGTCAGCATAACCAAGTTGAGTTACTGCAGCGGCAGAATCGCCACCACCGATAATAGTAGTTGCCTCAGTATCAGCAAGAGCCTTTGCTACAGCAATAGTACCCTTTGCAAATATCGGATTTTCAAACACGCCCATAGGTCCGTTCCAAATAACCGTTTTTGCGCTTTTAACTTCATTTGCATAAAGTTCTGCAGTTTTAGGTCCGATATCAAGACCCATTTTGTCGGCAGGAATTGCATCTACGCCGTAAACTTGACATTCAACTTCTGCATCAATAGGATTTGGGAAATCTTTAGTAATATTTGCGTCAACGGGAAGAAGAAGTTTTTTGCCAAGTTCTTCTGCCTTATTCATCATATCTTTACAATAGCCTATTTGTTCGTCGTCAACTAGTGAAGTTCCAACTTCATATCCTTTAGCCTTTAAGAACGTATACGCCATACCGCCACCGATAATGAGAGTATCGCATTTTTCTAAAAGGTTAGAAATAACTTTAAGTTTATCTGCAACTTTAGCACCACCCAAAATAGCAACGAAAGGTCTTACGGGATTTTCTAAAGCGTCTGCCATTACTGAAAGTTCTTTTTCAATAAGGAAACCGCAAACTGCAGTATCAACAAAACCGTATTCTGCAATAGCAGCGGTGGTTGCGTGTGAACGGTGAGCAGTTCCAAATGCGTCGTTCACGTAAATATCGCAATAACTTGCAAGTTTTTTGCAAAGAGCCTCATCTCTCTTTTCTTCACCCTTTTCAAAACGGGTGTTTTCAAGAAGAACAACTTCACCGTCTTTAAGAGCAGAAACTGCAGCGTCTGCGCAAGGACCTACAACGTCTTCTGCAAATACTACGGGTTGACCGAGTTTTTCAGAAAGTTTTTCAGCAACGGGACGGAGAGAAAATTTCTTTCTATCTTTAAGCGCTGCCTCAAGATATTTGCAAGTTGCTTCTTGTTGTTCTGAAAGGGTTGCCATTGCTTCAACTGCTTTCTTTTCTTTCTTTGTTAAGCCAAAGCCAGGGGTAAGAACGTTATGGGGCTTACCCATATGTGAGCAAAGAATAACTTTTGCACCGTTTTCTATAAGATATTTAATGGTAGGAAGCGCGCCGTTGATACGCGTTTCGTCAGTGATTTTACCATCTTTCATAGGTACGTTAAAATCTACCCTAACAAGACATCTTTTACCTTTTACGTCTACGTCTCTTATGGATTTTTTATTCATAATATTTCTCCTCGCGGTGCTTAAGGTCTTACACCCCAAACTACCCTATTTTATTTTTTTCTAATTTATTATATAAATAAATCCGCCGTTTGTCAATCATTTAACGGCGGATATCTTTAGTTTATGCTTTATTCTGTGATACGTGAGAGTGGCGATAACGCCTAATAGATAGCGCAAGGTTGGTAATGTGGTCGCCAACACGCTCAAGGTTAGAAACTGCTTGCAAATATACAGAACCAAGTTGAGCGTTGCAAGCCCCTGCCTTAACCCTATCAATATGACAGTTTTCAAGACTTTGAGAAAGCACGTCTATTTCTTCTTCAATTTCTTCAACCTTGCCTAAAAGTTCAACGTTTCTATCGTCAAACGCGGTGATTGCATACTCGTATAGAGTGTTGATTTTGTCAGTAAGTTCTTTAAGTTCACCCTTTGCCTCTTCAGAGAACACAACTTCTTCTTCACGCAAACGAAGCGCATATTCTAACACGTTTTCTGCATAGTCGCCAACGCGCTCTACGTCTGATACAACGTGATAATAAGAACCTATTTTCTTGTCGTCTTCATCACTTAAATCTTTACCCATAAGTTTAGTAAGATATGCGGTTATTGCTTTATTTAAATGATTTAACACTTCTTCGTTACTTCTAATAACTGATTCGTGGTCAACGCTAGAATTGAGCAACATATCCGTTGAAAGGTTGATGTTATCTCTAGCAAACTCACTCATTCTAATAATTTCTTTTTTAATGTTACCCGCTGCAATAGGTGGTGTTGATAAAAGCCTGTCGTCAATAAACTTAAACTTAAAGCGTTCGTCTATTTCAACTTTGCCGTCTGGAATTATAATGCAAGCAAGTTTAACCACAAATTGAGACAACGGCAACATCACTAAAGTTGTTAACACGTTAAAAAGCGTATGGAATATTGCTATTTGTTGACCTACGTCGTTAGACATTTTTGCAAATATTGTTGCAATTTCATCTTTCCAAATCCAAAGAGGCGCAATGAACAACAAGCAACCGAAGGTGTTGAAAAGCAAGTGCACTATTGCAGTTCTTTTTGCGTTTACGTGCGTTCCTGCAGAAGATAATATTGACGTTATACAAGTACCGATATTTGAGCCGAGCGCTAGGAAAAGGGCGTTTTCAAAAGGTAAAACTTTTATTGACGCAAGAACTACCATAAGCGAGGTTATCGTTGACGAACTGTGAACGAGAGCGGTTAGAATAATACCTATTAAGATAAGCAACAACGGGAAGTGGTCGCCTTGAAATATTGTAGTAACCCAACCGTAAGGGGTTTCACTATCAATAAACATTATTTTCTTCGCATACGTAGAAATAAACTCTAACCCTACGAAAATCAAGCCCAAGCCCGCTAAAATGTTGCCAACGTTTTGAACTTTTTCATTTTTAATAAGCATTGCCATCAAAATTCCCACGCAACCTATCATAGCGGCGATTGCGCCGATATCTATTGCGCCTATACCTGACAATGAAACGATATGCGCCGTTACGGTTGTACCTATGTTAGCGCCCATAATAACGTTTGTTGCCTGAACTAGCGACATAAGACCGATATTAACAAAGCCGACAAGCATAACCGTTGTAGCAGTTGAACTTTGAATAATACTTGTTACCGCAATACCAACACCAACGCCAGCAAACCTGTTAGAGGTAACCTTGCCCAACATTTTTTTCATACCGCCACCTGCAACTTGCTCTAGTGAATTACCCATAGTTTTCATACCGAGCATCATTGCGGCTACGCCACCAAACATAAAAAATATGTTCCAAAGCATTTCCATTTTTTATTTAACCATCCTACAAATGTATTTCTTAAGTTTTTTATAATCCCAACTTCACCCATTATAATTTTAAACAATTTTGTTTAGTTGTGTCAAGCAAAAATTATACGTGAAAATAAAAAAACGGAATAGCCACAAAATATTTTTGACTTTCCGTTATTTTGAATTTAATCGTTTTATCTATTAGGTATTTGCCCTTCCGTTTTAAAATTAGGATATCCCAACTGTCTTAGCCCTTCGTAAACGCCTACGCAAACAGAGTTTGATAAGTTTAGCGAACGCACTTCTCCAAGCATAGGCAACCTAACGCACTCGTCGTAATGTTTTTCAAGTAAAGGTTCAGGTAGCCCTTTAGTTTCTTTACCAAAAACTAAAAAATCGCCGTCTTTATAACTTACGTCAGAGTGAACGTTTTTTGCCTTGGTTGAAAAAAACCAAAAATTTTTACCGTTATAAAACTTGTCCATAACTTCTTCTATACTGTCATAATAATATATTTCAAGCAAGTTCCAGTAATCCAGCCCCGCCCTTTTTAAATGTTTGTCCGTTACTTCAAATCCTAGTGGACGAACTAAATGTAATTTACTACCCGTAACCGCGCAAGTTCTTGCAATATTACCCGCATTTTGAGGAATTTCTGGTTCTACCAGTACTACGTTAAACGCCATTATATTTCTCCTTTGTCAATAACCTGAATTAAATTCACGATAAAGCCCACGTCTACGTGAACTTATCAAGTGATAATCTTTTTCAATTTTTACTTTAGTGCTAAAAATTTCCGCACCGCCTGCAACAGTAATATTACCACGAATATCCGATACGCACGCGTAATTTTGCGCACATAACGCCATTGCAACACCGTTTGAAAACGAACCTGCCCTTAACATAATTTGAGGCATAAAATCCTCAAGTTTTTTAAAAAGGCATATTATTATATCTGCATCACATAAAGTTAAAACCCTTGCGGATTCTGGAAAGAATAAATCTTCGGCAACAATTAAACCTATTTTACCTGCGCCCGTATCGTAAACTCTAAACGAACCGCTTGCAACAAATTCGCTTTCGTCTATTGCGTGAGCCATATCGGTTACACCTAAAATCTTGCCCCTATCTGCAATAACAACCGAGTGTCTAAACACCCCGTAAGCGTCAGTATCACAACCGCAAATTACAACTGAAGATAACTGTTTAGATAACTTTGCTATATCGTGAAAATATTCGGTTTCACCACTCAATTCTTTTTTATAACTAACTAACCCCATTCCGTTAAAGCCGAACACAACTAAATCGTGCTTGCCAAGTTTTGAAAGTTTTTCTTGCCACGCAGTATTGAGTGAATCTTTAGTCACAAAACAGATATCCATAAGCACCCCCGAAACGCCTTATATATCATTTTATTTCTTGGGTGTTGGATTTGTTAAAGATAATTAGATATTAAAAATTTAATTTGCCCTACGCTTTCTGCCGTTTGCAATGCCGTTTTTAACTCTTTTACTCCTACTTTACCTTTAAAATAATATGAAGTAAACTTTCTAAATTCTAAAGATGCGCGTCTGTCGCCATATCGTTCTGCCATTAAAGTAATATGGTTTAACATATATTCCTTAAGGGTAACGCTAGTTTCTTTATCAAGCAAATCTACTATCAAAAATGGATTAGCGATTGCGCCTCGGGCAATCATAATTCCGTCGGCACCCGTTCTATTTATCATATTTTCGGCATCTTGTTTATTAAATATTCCGCCGTTAGCAATAACGGGAATTTTAACAGCGTTTTTAGCACGTTCTATGGCGTTATAATCAGGTTCACCAGAATAATAATCTTCACGAACCCTGCCGTGAATAGTTATTAAACTTGCACCCGAATTTTCCGCCATCTTTGCAAATTCGGTAGCAATATCGTCTCCCCGCTTTTGCCCTGTGCGTATTTTTACGGTAATATTCTTGCCACTTTTAACGCACTCTTTAATTATATTTTCCGCTTTTTTTATATCGGTTAAAAGGGCGCTTCCCTCTCCGTTTTTAAAAACTTTAGGCACGGGGCAACCCATATTTATATCAACAATAGAAAAAGGCTGTAAATATTCACTTTCACACGCCGAACGCATAAAGTATGCATCAGCGCCAAATATTTGAGCAGAAGTTTTATTTATATCTTGCCCACTAAAAAGCAATTCTGCAGAGTTTTCTCCACCATACATCAAACCTTTTGCGCTCACTAATTCAGTAAATGCCAAACCAACGCCCAAAGAAATTTGCAATTTTCTATAAGCGTAATCAGTGTAGCCTGCCATGGGTGCTAAAAATATATTGTTTTCAACTTGCGTATTGCCTACGGTAAGTGCGTGGACTTGCATTTTTCACCTTAAACTTAAATATTATTATAAAGTTTATCAAACAAGCGAAAAAATAGCAAGCGATTAACGCTATTCCACCACCGTAAATATTAAAACGAGGGATTTTCATTAAGATTAAATTGAGTGCGGTTTTTATCACTACGCCCACGCTTAAACTTATAACAGGTACGTAAAGTTTACCCTTGCCTATTAGAACGGCGTTTAACGTTTGCAAGATTGAAAGTAATAAGACGCAAGGTGAAAGCAAACGTATTAAATTTATTGCAATATTTTTTTCTATTTGCGGTAACGCTCTATATAATAAATTTACAATAAAAGGCGCAAATATAAGACAAAACATAGCGCACGGCAACGACAATATTACGGTTATAAATAGAACTTTTTTTGCACGCTCGTCTTGCTTTATGTTAGTACTTTCACCCGAAACTGAAGGGATTGTAACGGTTGCTACGCTATGACAAATTGATACTGGTAAATTTATTATAGTAAGCGCCACTCCACCTAACAGCCCATATAATGTGGTTGCGTCTGTTCGATAAGAGCCTATTATATTTACCGTTAAAAAACTATCAATAACTTGTGATAAAGGCAACGCTATGCCAACAATAGTTATAGGCAGAGAAGTGCGCAAAATTTCAATATAATTCTTTTTATTTTCCTCTCTGTTTGGCTTGATAAACCCGACAAAATTTTTAGTTCTTTTTTTATATAGCACAATCAAGAATAATAGCGTTATAAATTCAGAGATAGTAATTGCAAAAGTTGCGCCTGCAACGGCTTTTTCTAAATTAGAAGATAACAACTTTACAAAAAGTATACCCGTAGTTAGTTTTATAACTTGTTCTATTATTTGTGATATTGCCGTTGGGGACATATCCATTAGCCCTTGAAAATAACCACGAAAGCAAGATATTAACGCAACTAAAAATACCGACGGCGATAAACAAAGGTACGCAAAGGTTACTTCTGGCGCGCCTTGTAACCTAGCAATAGGTTTTGCAAAAATAAACATAGATAAAGAAAATATCAAGCCTAAAATTGAAAGAAGTTTTAAACTTGAATATAAATATTGTCTAGCGCGATTATTTTTTTCAAAACTGCTTTGAGCGATAATCTTTGAAATTGCGCTCGGCACGGCACAGCCCGAAAAATCAAGAAGTAACGCATAAATAGGAAACACCGTTTGATAAAAACCTATACCCTTACCACCCAAAAAATTAGTTAGCGGAATACGATATATCGCGCCGAGCAATTTACTGACGAACGCCCCCACGCCTAAAGTGGTTGCGCCTTTTAATAATAGATTATCTTTATACTTTTTCATATATGTAAAACCGCGAGAATATCTCGCGGTTTTTTGACGAAAAAATCACTCAAGTTGAGTAGACAAAAATGACGAACCTAATTGCACGAGTTTAACGTCGCCCGACGAAAACCTTGCAGTTTTATCTTTATCAAATAAAATTACTGAACCATAACAATCGCCACTGGCAACCATAGGCACTATTATTTGATTTTCTGCCTGCATATCTTCGCCCGATATTACTGGAACTATTTTTCCACCGTCTGAACGTGATAACACTACGCTCTTTCTGTCTTTCAAAATTTTTTCTATCTCTTCGGAAACAGTCTTGCCTAAAATATCTTTATTTTTTCCGCCAGATACGTATATAATCGTATCACAATCGGTTATAACGCAAGTTTTTTCCGTAAGATTTTCTATACCGTCAGCAACTGCTTTCGATATACTTTTAAGCGACGACACGGGCGAATATTTTTTTAACACAAGTTCGTCTTTACTTGCATAAATTTCAAGCGGGTCTCCCTCTCTTATTCGTAACGTTTTGCGAAGTTCTTTAGGAATAACCAAACGCCCTAATTCGTCTATTCTTCTAACTATGCCTTGTTCTTGCATACTGACCTCCGTCATTTGGTAGTATGCAACTTGTTTGCTTTTTTATACAACTATTTGAAAATATTAAGATGCGGATAGCCAAGCGGTGGGTGTCGTTCTATAATTTTTGAACCAGTCGGTATCTTTTAGCAAAGTGTTGTTATTTGAACACTCTACGTATACTTCTTGCGTTGCCTTTGATATAACTACTATATTACCGTTCAACATCATTATCTCGCCCGAATTAGAATAATCGTCGTCAGACGTATCGTTTGGCGTTTGTGCGCCCTCCGTTTGAACGATATTTATAGTGATAGGCACGTAAAATTTATCCGTATACGGTGCAATTCTGTCTATAACCGCTTGTGACGGGAAGGTATTTAATAAATTATCAGTATACTGAACGCTACCAGCGCAACAACACGCAACGCATATTTTAGGCTTAATTTCTTTCAACAAACATTCGTTAGACGAAGTTGGTGAGCCGTGATGACCTGCCTTAAATAATTCTACCTGCGAAAAATCATATTGTTCTGCAAGTTTTTCTTCGCCTTCTACTTCTAAATCGCCAGTAAATAAGAATTGCCTAGAACCGTGATGGAACATCACGCAAACCGAATAGTTATTTTCATCACCGTGCCTATTTTCGTAATAATAATTATAAAGAATTTCCATCTTTATATTTCCGTCGGCAGTAAGATTATATATTCTTTGAGCGCCCTCTTTACTTTGATTATAGCACTCTAACGCCGTAAAATGTTTTGCGCCTAATTCAACTTCGGCACTTCTTTCAGAAACGTATCTTTGATATACTTGTGAAGTTTTATCGGTGAGCGGAAAATCTATAATAGTTTCGCACTCGTATAAATCAAACAAACTATCCCCACCTTTAGTTCCACCAAAACAGGCTATATGGTCTTCGTCTGCGTGGGTAACTATAACGTATTCAAGTTTACCGTCAAGGCAATAATTGTCAACGTATCCTTTAATATCGTCTATACTATCATAATAACTGCCACCGTCTATTAAAATGTCGTTCTCGCCTGCCTTTACGTAAATACTGTCCCCAGACCTATAATTACCAAGCATAATAAAGTGAAATTCAAGTTCGCCTTTTGGCAAAATTTTTACACGCCCACACACCGAACAAGACAGTTCGCCTTCCGTGCCGGCGTCAACGTAATCGTGAGAACCGATTTGCTTTTTTTGCCCACAAGATATACATTCTATCCAGTGGCTAGTTGCATCGTCTTTCCAAATTTCTTCACAAACGTGTCCGCTTGGATATATTTGATTTAATACTTCTTCTAATATTTCGCAACCTGAGAACCCAAACGACATTATTACGACCAAAAATAATGCTATTAACTTTGAAAAGAAACCTCTTTTCATCTAAAATCCCCCTTTAACTTTTATAACAACTTTGCTCTTAATTGCTCGTTTGTCATAGGTGAAAGATATTTTAACGGCACGTCGTAAACGGTTACGCACCCCGTTACACCCTCTTTTGCTAGCCTTGCAACTGCTCTACCGTAAGCCGTGAGCACGCTACCTGTAAATTCAGGGTTGCTATCTAGTTTTAATGAAAGTTCAAGTAAATGCGCATTTTCTTCCGTAGTGTTACCAGAGCGGAAAACAAATCCGCCGTGTGAAAGTTTTTTCTGCATATCTTTAACTTCTTGTTCGCTAACAAAGTTAACTATAGTGTCGTAATCTGCAAAATAGTTGGGCATTTCTTTTATGGTTTTTTCTATAGAAAGTTTGTCTGCGCCCTCTTCAACCGCAACAAAACACTCTCTTAAATGTTTTTGTCTTGTAGTTAAACTTGGGTTCAAGCCGTTTCTTACAGATTCTAATGCCTCTTGTTTAGGTATAGTATATTGAATTGCGTTTTTAACTCCGTCAATTCGTCTTATAGCGTCGCTATGCCCTTGCGAAACGCCCTTACCCCAGAACGTATAATCACAACCGTTAGGCAATACCGCACCAAACAACATACGCGCGATTGAAAAAACACCAGGGTCCCAACCTATGCTTATTGCAGACAGCGTGCCGTTTTCTTTTGCAACTTTATCAAGTTTTTCAAAATATTCGGGAATTTTTGCGTGAGTATCAAACGAATCGACGGTATTGAAGTCTTTTAGTAATTTAGCAGTGTTTTGAGGTAAGTCGGTTGCGCTTCCGCCACACAATAACAAAACGTCAATTTGACCTTTGAATTTTTGCAATTCGTCAACAGAATACACGGGAAAATCTACAACTGGTTTTAACTCTGAAGGGTTTCTACGGGTAAAAATACCTACGCATTGCATATCTTCTGCATTATTTACAGCGAGCGTTACCCCTCTGCCCAAATTACCATATCCAACAATTCCTACTTTAATCATAATGCCACCTTTACTATAAAAATTATTTAAGAATATTTTACTATTTAACGCAAATTTTTAGCAAACAATTTTACAAAAGTATTTATTATAACTTTTATTAGATTTTTTAAACCATAACGTTTTATAAATTGCTTTTACGATATAATGCGCCAAAAAATTTCAAAATATTTTTACCGTATATATTATATAATGGAAAACGCTATTAAGTCAACGGTAAGGAGAAAAATTTTGAAAACAATTTTTAAATCATTAGATTATTTTTGCGTGTTAAAATATGCGTTTTTATTATTTTCGTTTGCGGTTTTTGCTAATCTTGAAAAAACGGTTTTACCATATTCGGCAAGTATTTACGTTTGCGCAATTTCTTGCGGTTGTTCCATTATACCAACAACTTTAATTTATCTTGCAAGTTTTTTAATTTTAGGCGCGCCCGGTCTTTTAGGTTCGCAAGCGATATTGTGCGCGTTAAGTTCAATAATCGTTTTAATATACAGAAAAAATTGTAAAAAAGTTAAAATAGAAATGACCGCTTGCACAATAGTCGGTATGCTTGGTTTTGTTTTTTTGGGGGACACTGCGACGGCGTTTAGTTTAGAAAAAAGAGTGCTTACGTCAATACTAACGGTTATTCTAACTTTTTTTTGTTTATTTGCAGGTCGTGCAATTTGTGAAAAGGGATTAAAATTTAAACTAGCATTTGAAGATTACACGTCTATTGCTGTTTTTACCGTTCTTTTTGGAACGGGAACTTGCAACCTTGTTTCGCCGTATCTTTGGAGATGCGTTGCAGTTTTTATAATTTTATGTATATGTTATCTTTATCGAACTGGAACTGCGACTTTAACTGCATCTTTTTTAGGCGTTAGTTTTGCTTTATTTTATGGGAATTTGATATACGTTTCAGTTTTTTTATGTCTTGCGCTTGCTTGCGAAAGTCTTTTTCATCTTTCACGATATGCCGGTGGACTTGCAATTATTATGGCAGACTATTTAATTCAACTAATATTTAACGTTTACGGTGGTTACGCCCTTATTGATTTTTTATCGTTACTTACAGGGGTTGTTGTGTTTTTTATAATACCAAACAAACCGTTAAAAAATTTTAAAGACAAACTTTATTCTTTTAGAGAACGCCAACTTGTAAGACAGTCTATAAACAGAAATAGACTTATGCTTTCAGGTAAACTATACGACCTTTCTGGCGCATTTTCAGAAATGGCTTACGCTTTTACGGCGTTTGAAAAGAGCGCAATTACTGAAGACAAGGCAAAAAGCATTATTCAAAAACAAATTTTAAGTAGCATTTGTGGAGAGTGTGAAAACAAAGCAAAGTGCAAAAAACAAGAAAAAAACGTTTGCGACGGCTTAACGAAAATAATAGATATAGGGTTTGCAAAGGGCAAACTTTCACTTATAGACTTACCCAAAGAACTTGGCGACGTTTGTATGCGACCAAATAATATTTTATACGGATTAAACAAATTATTAGCCGATTTTCGCGCGTACGCTCTTGAAAATGCAAACTTAAAAAGTGGGCGCGATATAATTGCATCACAAGCAATGGGCGTTTGTGAAGTTTTGCGTTCACTTGCGATTGAAACAGGCGCTCAACTTAAATATCAAAGTCGATTAGAGCGCACACTTGCAGAAAATCTTTTCAAAAACGGTTTTAGCGTTAGTGAACTTTTAATTTACGGTGAAGAAGAGAGATTGAGCGTAAGTTTAATTGTTACTATGGAAGAATTTTCTTTAGATAACTTGCAATCTATAATTTCTAAAACGGTTGGGCTTGATATGGCTTTTGAGCAAAAAAATGAGATTGCAGACGGAAAATGCTACCTTACGTTTAGGCGAGCCACCGAATACGACGCAGTTTACGGTTTATCTAGAGCAATTAAAGACGGTTCGGAAAAAAGTGGCGACACTTATTCCGTTATGCGCATTTCTGGTGATAGATTGATGTTTGCGCTATCCGACGGTATGGGTAGCGGAAGTGTTGCAGAAAACGTTTCTTCAACTTCTCTTTCACTTATAGAAAGTTTTTACAAGGCAGGGCTTTCTTCCCCACTTATTTTAGGAACGGTAAACAAACTTTTATCAATAAATACCGAAGATAGTTTTACCGCTTTAGATTTATCCGTAATCGACTTAAAAAACTTAAATGCAGACTTCATTAAATACGGCTCACCTTACGGCTTTATAGTTGGCGACGAAGGCGTTAGAATTGTAGAGGGAAACTCTCTGCCACTTGGAATAATAGAAGAACTTAAACCTTCCGTTTGTTCCGCAACGCTTAACGACGGCGACTTGATTTTGCTTTTAACTGACGGAATATCCGACGCTTTTGGCTCACCTAGTGGAATTATTGATTTTTTAAGAACGCAAACGGCTAAAAATCCTCAATCTTTAACTGATGAAATTTTATCTCAAGCAATAAGTTTAAACGGTGGAAAGAAAAACGACGATATGACTGCCCTTGCGGTAAGAGTTTTTAAACGAAAACCAGCGTAAATATTTTTCTAATAATAAAAACAGTCTCTTTTCGTTAAGAGACTGTTTTTATGCTTTATATAGTAATTATTTTAATTTACTTTTACGTCTAGTTATTAAACCTATAATAATAAAAATAAGAGCAACAACCATTAAAATTATATAAATTACGTCTGGAATAGGTATAATAAATCTATCAACGCAACTTAAAATAAAATAGAGTAAAAAACCTACGACAAAACCTAACGCACCCAACAAATCTTTTTTCATAAACACCAACCACTTTCTTTAACCTTGTTTTGCGAAAAGTTATTTTAGTTAGAATAATTTAAATACTTTTTCGGGGTGGCGCTTTTTATTTTCGTTCTTTAACGTTTTTCCCTTTGTTGTGCGGTTTTCAATGCCTAAATCTTCGGTGTTTACAGTAAAGGCTACGCTTAAAGTGTCAATTACAGCAAAGTCAAAAGGCTCTTTTACACAATCTGCATATACGACCTTACTATCTTTGCCAAGTTCAACAATCTTTATGCCCTTTCTATACCTTGCCATAGGCTCTATTTCAACGGTAATAACCCGTTTATAAAAACCTGCATCGGTAACGATTACAAATTCGCCCTCTTCATCTATTTGAGAAACGAACACTATTTTATCGCCTTTATTGAGGTTGATACCCTTTACCCCACCGGCAACTCTGCCTTGAACGGGTATATCCTCTTTTAATGCGTTTAGCGCAAGACCACCTTCGGTTATATACGCTATGGTCGTATCTATAACGTCTTGTTCTACGCTTATAAGTTCGTCGCCGTCCTTAAGTTTAATTGCTTGATAATAAGGTTTAAGCAAGTTGTATTCTGCCCACTCCGTCTTTTTTATTAAACCGTCTTTAGTGAAGAACAACAAATGCCCGTCGGGAAGATTGTCTTCGTTTACGGCAAAGAACGCAACTGGATATTCGTTTCTTTGAGCATCTTTACATACGGCGTTAAATTTGCTACCTTTATCACGGAATCTGCACTCGGGCGCAATTTCCATATCAATTTTACAACAGTTACCTAGGTTTGTAAACGCAAGTAACGTTTGGTCACTACGTGCTTTTACCTTAAACTTAATAAACTCTTCTGCAATCGAATTATCTTTGACCGATTTATCACTTGCCTTAAAGTTTTTTTCGGTCATCTTCTTAAACATTTTACCTTCGGTAAACGCTACGATAAAATCGTCTATTTGTTTAAGTTCTTTTTCTACGCTTTGAATATCCATTTCTTTACCGCCAACAATTAAGTTGGAACGGCGGTCATCACCATATTTTTTCTTAATTGCGGTGAGTTCACTTTTAACAACTTCCATTTGTTTTTGCTTACTGCCGATTATAATAGTAAGTGATTCGATAAGTTTTTTAAGTGATGCTAATTCTTCTTCTAGTTTATATACTTCTAGTTTTGTAAGCCTTGCAAGTCTTAAATCTAGAATTGCGTTTGCTTGAACTTCAGTAAGATTAAATCTTGCGCGTAGTTTTGCTCGTGCGTCGTTGGTGTTTTCTGCGCTCTTAATGATTTTAATTACTTCGTCTATGTTCTTTACCGCTACGATAAGCCCTTCTAAAATATGTGCTCTTTCTTTTGCGCGCTCTAAATCAAACTTACTACGGCGTAAAATAACTTCTCTTTGATAATTTACGTAATAACTTATGATATCTAAAAGCCCTAATTGACAGGGTTTTCCGTTGGCAATAGCAACCATATTTATACCGAAAGATGTTTCTAGGTCGGTATTTTTATAAAGATATGAAAGTATTGCTTTTGCGTCTGCGTCTTTTTTGAGTTTGATAACTGCGCGCATACCGTTTCTATCCGACTCGTCTACAACTTCGCCGATACCGCCAAGAAGGTCTTTTTTCTCTTCTTTTAAGTCGTATATCTTTTTAAGAAGATTTGCCTTATTCACTTGATAAGGAAGTTCAGATATTACTAAATTCTGCTTTTCACCCGTATCTTTTTCAATATTTACCCTTGCGCGTATTTTAATTTTTCCTTTACCCGTCTTATACGCCTCTTCAAGTTCGTCGCTTACAATGATATAACCGCCCGTAGGAAAATCTGGGGCTTTAATATGTTTCATCATTTCTTTTAGCGAAATTCTTGGGTTGTCAATATAAGCAATAGTTCCATTTATTACTTCAACGAGATTATGCGGTGGAATGTTTGTTGCAAGCCCAACTGCTATACCCGTTGCGCCGTTTACCAAAAGGTTAGGATATCTACCCGGTAGCGTTTCAGGTTCTTCTTGAGTATCGTCAAAGTTAAGGTTAAATTCAACGGTATTTTTCTCAATATCGCGAACAAGTTCAAGCGCAAGCGCCTCAAGGCGTGATTCTGTATAACGATAAGCCGCCGCCGAATCACCGTCGACAGTACCAAAGTTACCTTGACCATCAATAAGTGGCATACGCATATTAAAATCTTGCGCAAGGTGAACTAATGCGCCGTAAACCGAACTATCGCCGTGTGGGTGATATTTACCTAAAACTTCACCGACTATTTTTGCGCACTTTTTATGGGGTTTATCCGGCGTTAAACCCATTTCGTACATTGCATAAATAATTCTTCTTTGAACGGGTTTAAGCCCGTCTTCTACACGTGGCAGAGCCCTATCTAAAATAACGTTTTCTGCATACGGTATCATTGAATTTTTCAGAACCTCGTCAAGCGAGGAAAATATTATACCCTTTTCGTTTTGCATATTCTCTCTCCTTAACTACGTTTCATTTTAGCAAACTTATCTTCTTTATTAAAGTTTGCGTGTTCAAAAATGTATTTCTTTCTTTCGACCACTTCGTCGCCCATTAAAACGGTTATAAGTCTATCTGCCTCTGCGGCGTCTTCAATGGTAACTTGCATAAGAGAACGAGTTTGCGGATTCATTGTAGTTTCCCAAAGTTGAGATGGATTCATTTCGCCCAAACCTTTATACCTTTGAATAGACGCCCCTCTACCCACCTTGATTTTTTTAGCCTCTAACTCGTTATCGTCGTATGCATATTCTTCTACGTTGCCTTTATGAACCTTGTATAAAGGTGGCATACCTATATAAACGTGACCAGCGTTGACAAGTTCTCTCATATACCTAAAGAAGAACGTAAGAAGTATTGCTCTAATATGCGCGCCGTCTTGGTCGGCATCTGATAAAATTATTACTTTATGGAATTTTAAACTATCTAAATCAAATTCTGAACCGATACCAGTACCTAATGCAGATATGATAGTGCGAATTTCTTCATTTTGCAAAATTTGGTCAAGTTTTTTCTTCTCTACGTTAAGAGGTTTACCACGCAAGGGTAAAATTGCTTGATATTGCCTTACTCTTGCCTGTTTTGCGCTTCCACCTGCTGAATCACCCTCAACTATAAACAATTCGTTAAGTTCAGGTTTTCTACCCGAACAAGCGGCAAGTTTGCCAACTAAATTTTGAGCCTCAATACTTTTTGACGCTCTTGCAATTTCTTTTGCTTTTTTTGCAGCAAGTCTTACTTTTGCAGCGTTCATTGCCTTTGCAATAACAGAGTCGAACACTTTTTGCAACTTTTTATTTTTCATAAGCGTTTCAAGTTCGTTTACCGTAACGCTTTCAACTGCAGGACGGGCTTCGGGGTTACCGAGTTTATTTTTTGTTTGCCCTTCAAACTGAACGTTTTGCATCTTTATTGATATAATTGCAGTTAACCCTTCCTTGAAGTCGTCACCCAAAAAGTTATCGTCTTTTTCTTTTAAGAAGTTTCTTTCTCTTGCATAATCGTTTAGCGAACGAGTAAGCCCCGACCTAAAACCCGTTTCGTGCGTTCCGCCCTCGCTTGTGGGAATATTATTAACGTAAGAATATACGCTATCAACGTAAGCGTCGGTATGCTGAACAGCAAACTCAACGTGAATATTATCTTTAGTTGCGCAAGCGTAAATAGGTTGTTGATATAACGAAGACTTACCTTCGTTAAGGTATTTAACAAAATCAACTATACCGCCGTCAAACTTATAAGTTCTGCCGTAATCAGTGTTTTCGTCGTAAAACTTTATCTCTAAACCTTTGTTCAAAAAGGCAAGTTCGCGAAGTCTTTTAAGTATGGTTTCAGGCGAAAAAACAACCGTTTCAAAAACTTTAGCGTCTGGTTTAAAACGCACGAAAGTTCCCTTCTTTTTGGTTTTTACCTTTGTGTTTTTAAGTGGTGCTTTTGGAATGCCCGATTTCATTTTTCCACTTGCTTTGTCTAAATAACTGTGGAATTCCATAGAATATATCGTATCTTTATAAATCTCTACGTTAAGCCATTCTGAAAGCGCGTTGGTAACTGACGCGCCTACGCCGTGCAAACCACCAGAATAGTTATAATTATCCGCGCTAAACTTACCGCCAGCGTGCAGTTGAGTAAATACAACTTCTACACCTGAAACGCCTGCTTTTGAGTGTATGTCCGTTGGTATTCCACGGCCATTATCTTCAACGGACGCACTGCCGTCTTTATAGAGTTTTATTTCTATTTTATCAGCAAAGCCGTTAGCCGCTTCGTCAACTGCGTTATCAACAATTTCCCACAAAATATGGTGTAGACCCTTAACCCCAGTTGTGCCTATATACATACCTGGGCGCATTCTAACAGCGTCAAGCCCCTCAAGTATCTTTATATCTTCTGCCTTGTATGATGTTTTTGCCATACTTTTCTCCAAAAAATATCCCATTTTGTACTTTAAATTTATAACAGTATACCATATATTGTGTTTTTTTTCAACTTTTAAACACAAATTTTTAATGTTTTTATTGTAATGAGCAAAAAAATCCGCAAGTTGTTCTTGCGGATTTTTCTATTTTATTTCCTTTTAGGCTGACTGTTTCTTTCCCAAATCACTCCGTCAACGTAGCCTTGAAT
>JAFQEM010000006.1 GCA_017399035.1 Clostridia bacterium
GATTTTTGCTTTGATGTGTGGATATGTTGGGATTCGAATTAAGGAGAAAATTTGCTTACAAATTTCCCGCAGGGTAAACGGTAGTCATCTACCGTTTATCGGGTATGGGCGCACAGGCGCCGAATCCTCTTCTCTCCGCCAGATTTAGGGCTTTTGCCCACTTCAATAGGTGTTTTAGACAGCAAACCTGACTAAAACACCTTTGTTTTTATACCATTTGACCACTTTCGCACTTTTTTAATAGCCAAATTTCGGCCCTTTTTGGGGGAAAATTGGGGGAAAATAGAGTTTTATTTTAGGGATTATATTTCAAATCCCTTTTTATTCTTATTATATATTATAATGTATATACAAGCTTTTGCGCTTGTTCTTTTTGAAACTCCATTGAAAAATGCGTATAAACACTACTTGTAATATTTCCTAGCGAATGCCCCGTCCAAACGGCAACTAGTTCGTTGTCAACACCACACTCTCTTGATCTTGTAGTAAAAGTATGTCTTAAATCTTTTAACGTGTGATTCGGGCACAACTCACCAAACTCGTCGCCTAATTTTTGTTGACTTACCTTTTTAGGCTTTCCTGTGGCATAAGGTTTATACTTTGGAAACTAGAATATGAAAATCTAATTGCATAAATTAAAATAACGGACCACATTTAATCAAATGAGTCCGCTTTTTAATATAACCGATACAATTTATTTGTTTGTTTTATTCCAAGACACAAATAATTCTCTTAAAACGTCCGTATGAGCTTCACAATCAAGGAAGTGCGTAAACACGTTTCTTCGCGCCTCGTTTGGCGTAGGTACAAATTCGTTTATGTATTTAGCATAATCGCAATCATAATTTTCTTTTTCACTTTGACAGAAATTTAGCCAGCCTTTTTTCCAATCTCCATTTTGAATTTCAACTTTTCGTTGTTCGAACGCATCCATAATTTCTTTTTCTTTCTCACCTTTTGCAAGTGCGATTTGTGAGCCTTCCATATAGATAGGATGAAATTTAATGTCAAGTTTTTCTTTGGTTACGTTTAATTCTGCAACAAGTGCTGTATACCAATTATCTGGAACGTCTGGCGTATGTGGGAAATGAAAATTCCCTTGCCCGTAAAGGATATGCCCGCCTTCATATTCTTCATAACTACCTATGCAATGGCTATGTTGGGTAAGAACTACACTTGCTCCGCACTCAACCATTTCTCTACAAAGTTTTAAAAGCCTTGGTGATGGATATTCCGTATGTTCTTTTCCACCGTGATAAATTACGATAACGTAATCACAATTTTTCTTGGCCTCTCTAATGTCGTGCATTGTTAGGAAAGGGTCAAACGGGTTACAACCTACTCTATCTTCAGTAGCATAAGAATATTCGTGTTCACAAACGTTTACGATACCAATTTTCACACCATCTTTTTCAATATAGTATGGTTTTCTACTATCTGTATCGTTTTCGCCGATACCAAAATAATTTATCCCGTTGTCTTCAAGTGCCTTAATTGTTTCATCAAGACCTTCAATGCCAAAATCAAAAACATGATTATTCGACAAGGCAAGGTCGGTAACTCCTGCATTTTTCATAGCCTTTGCACATTCGGGAGAACCTTTCAAGTGTGGTCCGAATTTTTTTATTCTATTTTCCGAATTAGTAAGTGCACATTCAAGATTTAATATAGTTCTATCAGCACCACGCATCAATGGTAAAACGTCGGTAAACAAATACTCAACGTTGTTTTCTAAATAATATTTTTCACTTATTTTTGTTGGCACAATATCTGCGGCAATAATTATTTTCATTATTTTCTCCTTATAGCATATGTTTTAATTCTTTAATGTTATTGATTTCTGCTTTTAAAACGTGAGCGTCTTCGCCGTAAACGATTTGTGGAACGTCTTTAATCATACGCTCATACATCTCTTTTGCAAATTCCGTTCTAGTAAAACGCACTACAAACGTGCAAGGGAATGTTAATTTTTTAACTTCTACGTCGGTTTCAACTGCTTTTAATACGCCGTCGTAAATCTCTTGTAAAAGTTCTTTTTCATCACGGAAAATTGCAGAGTTTCTTCCCGTGCCTATTTTGGTTATAACGGTAACAGTTTTGGGATTAAACTCTTTAACTTGTTCTGCACACACGTTATCGCAAGCGGCAAAAATTGATGGCATATTATATTCAGCAGCCATATAAGCGTCCATATCAAACTCTCCCACTTGCTTTCCATTAATCTTATAATACTGAACGCAAGTTGAATCATAAGTATGCGCCAAAACACCGTTAAAAGAGCCTTCTTTTGAGTGATAACCTATATAAAGCACTGCGTCAATATTTAAGCCGTCAACAAAATCAATTCTATCAAAATTGTTACTTTTAGGATAAACTTTTTTTGCACGTGAATCAATAAAATTAAAGTCAAGATTATCTAAATTTCCGTGATTATCCCAAACGTAAACTTTTTTTGCTCCACCGTCGTACAATGCCTTTATAACGGCGTTTACCTCTTTAGTTGCAGATGCAACAGCAATTTTATAATCTTCTAGTTCACAAGCAAGTCCCCTATATGGAACACCAACTACTCCGTGAACGCCCTCCATATCAACCGCTATCAAATAATTTTTCATAAAAAATTCTCCTTTTATTCTTCCGTTACGTACGCCCTTGAATCTTCCCAATATTGCATAGATTCTACAGGGGTATCATCAAGTTGCCAAAATTGCGTCATCATACGCTCTTTTACGGGTTTTTCCGCACTTTTAATCAAATATTCTTCTAATTCGTTTATAGTTAAAGTTGTTTGTGGTGCAAAATCGTTAGAGCGCATATAATTTTTAATAAATTCTGCCATTGCATAACTGGACGGCTCATTTTCATCAATACCAGTAAGATTTAAACCGCAAACCAGCAATTTACCTTTACCCACACAAAGTTCAAACATATAAGAAAAATTTCTTAACGTTCTATCATATTGAAGTTCTGGCAAATTAAAACTGAAAGCATAAGCGTCAAATCTATCGCGAACGCATTTATCTATTCCACTTATGAGCGAATTTACTTGAACTGGAAAATCGTCTAAAATAATCTTATCACAATCTTCAGTTAATGTAGAATAATTAAAGTCGTAAATCTCTTCGGTTGCAAAACCAAACTTATTTAGAAGTTCTTTATTACAAAGTCCGCCGTAATTCGTTCCCCTATCCCAAATAACAGGCTTAAACCTATTCCAAGTTGCTTTGAACGCATATTTTGGTTTTTCCATAGATTTGTTGAGCAAATGCCTTGTCCAGTCACTTCTATAAATTAGGCAAACTTTTTTACCTTGTGAAAGTTTTTGTAAAGCCTTTTCTATGTCGTCCGTAACACAAATGTCATCGTCGATTGATATAAAGTCTTTATACAAATAGCGTTCAGTTTTTTCAAAAGCCCAAATTTTCCAATCGTTATAAGCAAAGATTCCGTTTGAGTTTTCAAGTTTAACTTTTAATAAATACCCTGACGTAACGTTTTTTGGCAAATCAATGATAATTTTACAAATATCGCTTATGCCGTGAGTAGAAACGTCAATATTTTTCATTGAACCTTTTGCAACTGTTTCGCCTTCAAAAGACTGCAACTCGTAAGAAAAATCAGCAAACGTATCTTCTTTTTCACCACAGTTTGATAAAGTTATAGGCACGGAAATAGTTTCGCCGGCAAAGAAAATTCTTTTACCCAACTCACACAACAAAGTTTCATCCCCGTTAAATTTACTAACTTGTTCAGGGGTTATGTAACTTTGGTCATCAAAACAATCAACGAGACCGTTAGAGTTTTCGTACACGTCGGTATCGGCAAATTGTAAGAATTGAAAACCACCTATAAGACGGCTTTTTCTCATAGCCTCAAAAGCCGTTTTCCAACACTCTAACTGAAAAGTTTTGCTTGCTTGATACATCTTGTCGTAAACGTTTGTTAACCCCTTAAAATCAATCATTTTAAGTTCTTCATCTACCCACCAAGGCGCAGGTGTGCCATACTTAACAAACTTTTCTTTTAATGTCTTAAAATCTCTTAACGCCGTATAATGACAAACTTCGTGAGAGATAAGCGGAACGTTAAAAGAGAGCGTGCGAGAAACCGAAGAATTAAGTCCCTCTTCTTTCAAAGAGTTTCCACCAGAGGCACCGCAAACCAAAAGATTATCAGTATCTTCATACATATTTGAGTGCTTTCCAAATGGAAAATAATAGCTTAAATGTTGAATATCTATATCAACACCATCACGGTTATTCTCCCCCCAAGCGCAAGTGTCAAGGAACATTCTGCTACCGTCAAGTTTCTTAATTAAGGCCCCTATTTCTTTGGCACGTTCAGACGCGCCTAACCCCTTAATTTCGTTGCCTATACAATAAAGAGCTAATGACGGGTGGTTATAAACTCTGTCAATAAGTTGTTCTATAAACTCATTAGAAACGATAACGGGTTTAGACTTTATCATTTCTTCAAGGTTATTATATTCGTCATAAATTTCACGCAGTTCAATATGTACTAAAATACCTAATTCATCCGCAACCTTAAAGAAAGTTTCGTTGGGAATTTTAGAGTGAAAACGCACGAAGTTAAAACCAAACTTTTTTGCTTGCATAATATTTTTGCGGTAAAAATCTTCTTCGGTAAGATTGCAATTGTTTGAGTGTTCGTGAGCGGTAGTACCCCTTATATAACCACGCAAAAACACAGGTTTTCCGTTTACAAAAACATTCTTTTTTCCTTTCGATTCAATGTTTCTTATACCAAAAGTGCCATTTATAGTTTCTGTACCGTCATCAAAAAATAGACAAAGAGTATATTTATAAAGGAAGGGATTTGATATGTTCCACAAAATAGGATTTTCTATTTTAAATTCCCCAAAAAACACGTTTGAATTTGCAGGGTAAGAAAAAGTTAAACTTTTGCCCAAACAATTTTCCACGATAAAACTAACCGATTTTATTTGCTTTTCCGCCTTTATAGAAATAGAGCAGTTGCCGTCTAAATTCCAACTGTCGATTTTTATAACGGTATTCTTTTTTGTAATCATTAAAAAGTCTCCAAATCTAGTTAAATATATTGTTAAACAACTGCGTGCACAAGCACGCAGTTGTTTAAATTTTAATTTTTACTCTGCCACAGTTTTTACTGCGTAGAAGTTAGTGAAATAAACAGTTTGAGCCGAATCTTTTGTAAGTCCTACAATAGAAAATCTTACCGTATCTTTTGATATAATGACATCTCTAGAAATCGTATATTCCGTCCATTCGTCAGCATTACAAGATAAATAACTACCAACAAAAATCAAACCACCCGATATTGCTTTAGATGAACGGAACATAAACTTAATTTCTGTTATTGACGTATCATTTTTAATTGCAGTCAAAAACGAATTTGGCAATACTACCGAATATCTATCAGAATTTGTAGTTTCAGTTGCTTTTTCTACTTCACATTTAACAACCGTACCATAAGTTGTGTCTTCATATAAAGACATTGTTCCCACACCTGCATAATTACTTGTTTTTCCATTATTTAACCATACTGAAGTTTCACTACACATTACTTCATAATGAGCGTCATAATATTCTTTTATCGTAGTTAAAACGCTTGCATTAGTAACTAGTGCCTGATATTCGCTTGATAACGCAGTATATTCATTATAAGCCTCATTGATTATATTTCCATGATAGAACTTAATTTCTTCAACCGTTTGTGGCAACGCGTTGATTTTTTCAATTACACTACCCACTATTGCGCTATCTCTAACTAAATATATACTTGAAATTTTAACAGTTTGCGCACTTGACTTAACTAAATCACCATAAGACAAATTACCATTAGAATTAAGGGCTTGTTCACGAGTTAAAACACATTCCGTCCAAGCATTTTGTGTTAATTTAAATCCTGATGTACCGTTAAAATCAAACGTTCTTGTTGTTGCAGAAGACCATAATGCGAATTTTATTTCTACGATACTAGTGTCTTCGTTTAACGCGGTTTTTATATTAGACATAGGAATAGTTACTCTAAAGTTTTTTGTGTTATCGGTAGTGCTCGTCGCTTGAGCAATATCCAAGCGAACAACCGTGCCGTAAACTACGTCTTCTTCTAACACGGGAATATATTGAGATGAATAAGTACCGCTATTTACAGAAGTCAACCAACTTCTAGTTGTAGTGTTAGACATAACGTATCTTTCATCATAATATTCTTTTACAGTTTTAAGAGATTGTGCATCTATCAATGCTTTTGTGTTATCATCTAACGAAGAATACAATGTATAAGTTTCGTTTAACATTTCGCCATCAAACACGTCTACGTCTGCAACATCTTGCGGTAACTTTTCTATCATTGCCGATACTTCTTTGGCTATAGCACTAGAAGAAATTGCAAATACTTCGGTAAAATATAACGTTTGTTCTTTTCCGTATGGTAGTTCAATAACCTTAACACCGTTATTTTCGCCGTTTGAAATTTGTTCTCTAGTAAAGGTAAATTCCGACCACTCGTCATTAATAATAAATCTGTTTTCGTTATCTAATAAATTATAATTTTGCGATAGTTGAGTGGTTTTTATGCCGAAACGAACGGCTGAAATATCAGCGTTTTCCGATAAATACGCTTTAATATCGTTTAGATATACGTTAATTCTTAAGTTCCTTTGCGCGCTTACGCCGTCTTCTGGAGCGTGAACGTCAATCCTTGTAACTTTTCCATAACCTTCTACGTAATCGTCTTTTACGGTGTATACCGCAGCCCAAGTGCCCGTTGCACCGTTGTAAAATCTAGTGTTAGAACTCAACAACTCGTATCTTTCGTCATAATATTCTTTCAATTCTTGATACAAAGCAATTTCCGTTGAAAGATTTGCGTCTGCTGTGTCACTCAACGAATTGTAAAGATTATCAAGTTTTGCCAAATATTCGCCGTGATACATAGTGATTTCTTCAGTAGTTTGAGGAAGATTTTCTAAAACTGACTTAAACTCTTTGGTTTCATATTCGGCAATTACATTGTCAAATTCAGTTTGGTCTGCCAAAAGTTCGTTAACTGCAGTTTCTAAATCTTCTTTACTGATTTCGCCGTTTTCAAGATAGCCATTTGCAATATAAGTTTTGAGCATAGAAAGTTCGTCTTCTTCTGCAACGTCAACGTATTCTTGATAGGTTTTATAAGCGACATAATCTGCACTTCTAGTTGTGGTGTCGCTATAAATCCAAGCGTAAGTATAGTTGAATTCGCCTGTTGTTTCAGTTGCGGTTTTGATATAAACAACGCCAAAGAATTCTCTATTATAGTTTTGGTAATTTAAGTTGGTTATACTGCACGCAACTAAATGTAAACCCGAAGCCTTTTTGCTTGAAACGGTAAGATTATCTTTAGTTTGAACGTTTGCACCTGCATCTGCAAAGGCTTTTACAAAGTCCGTTCCATTTTCTGTTGAAACACCATATTTATCAAAATAATCGTAGGGCACGATTAATGCACCAAAACAACTTTGTTCATCTTCAGTTACTGCCAAAACGGTAGTTTCGTCAACTTCTGCAGAAAATCTTAAACCATTTTTTTCGCCAACACGGATTGATGCACCTTGTTGCATTCTAAAAACTGTAGGAACAATAGTAGCAGCAGAAACGTTTGCCGTTGCAAAAATTCCGCTAAAAGCGATTGAAAGCAAGAAAATAAAACTTAAAAGAACTATAAAACGATTTCTCTTTTTCATATCTCCGCCTCCTTAAACCAAATAGCCATCTTCAAGATAGTTATCTTCGTCACCGAATTCAAGACTATCGTTACTGAATGATAATACGTCGCCTTTTGAAACTAATTCAATATCGGCGTATGGTTGTGTGTACTTCTTCTTTTCCATATTTAGTTCCTCCTTTGAACTATATATTTTATTTTTTCAGAAAGCCGAAGTTTGCTTTCCGTATTTACCTTTAATTTGCCGTCTTTACAAAATAGAAATTAGTAAAGATAAGCGTTTGCTCTGCCGTCGACGTGAAACTACCTATACTTAAAGTTTGACTTTCTTTTGCCATAACTTTTTCTCTAGTTAAAGTAATTTCCGTCCAAGTGCCTTCTTCTAAACGCAAATATTCGCCGTTAACCATATACTCTGAACTGGTTTTTGTTGTGTAAACTTTGAACTTAACTTGAGTTATCTCTTCGTGTTCAGATAAAAAGGTTTTAAGATTATTGAAATGCACTCTGTAATTTTGAGAGTTGGTTGCTTCGGTTTTCTTTGCAACTTCACACTTAATAACTTTTCCATAATCAGCGTTATCAATCATTGAAATTACGCCCGTTGCATTATAAGTTCCTGTTCTTCCATCGTGTATCCAAGAATATTCTTGAGTTGAGAAAACTACCCCGTAATTCTTGTCGTACTCTTCTTTAAGTTCTAAAAGTTTCGCACCATTTGTTACTAAACTCTTATATTCTTCTGGCAACTTATCATAAGCATTGAAAGCATAATATATTGCGCTACCGTCATACATATTAATTTGAGTTTTATCTTGTGGCAAAGCGTTTATGCAATCAACTATCGGTGTAATAATTTCATTACTCTTAATTAAATAAAAGTTAGTAAAACATACCGTTTGCGCACTATCAAGAACCATTGATGCACGTCTTAAAGCACCATTTGTAGTCATTGCATCTGCTCTAGTAATTCTTACTTCCGTCCAAGCATTTGCAGTTAAACCTAAACTTGTATACACACGTTCTTCAGACTTTGTTGAGCCAACCTTGTTAATGTCCCAAAGTGTTGATTTTGCCGTAAGCATAGCAAAACGAACTTCCAACACATCAGGATTTTCTTCAAGCAACTTTCTAATTTTACTTGCATCAAACAAGGTGTGCATATTGTTAGTTCTATCGCCTGCATCTGACGTTTCACCTTTAGCGACAACCGCTTTAACAACTGTTCCGTATTGTGAATAATAGGCTCTATCCGTTGAATACTCTACGGTTGCAAGGTAACTATTTACACCTAATTCTACCCTTTTGAAAGAATTTGATTGAGTGCTCATCCACGGTGAATAAGTGTCGAAAACAACTATGAATTTACCATCGTATTCACTCTTTAATTGGACTAACTTTTCAATTCCGTCAATATTTTCTTTTTCAATTTGAGAAAGGCTTTCCACTATATCATAGGCAAGGTTAATAGTTTCGCCGTGATAATAAGTTAAATTTTCTTTTTCAGGTAAAGTTGAAACTAAATACTCTACATAATCAACTTTTAGTGCTTTAAATTTCTCTTTTACAACTTGGTTAAACTTTTCCAAACGTGCGGAAGTTAAAAGACTAAATTCATTTTGTGCATATAAAATTCCGCTTTCAAATTCGATAAATGCTTGAGTATTTACGGTTGGCATACTTTCTGGTAATGCGTTTACTGCACTAACGAAATTCATTCCTGCATAAAAAGCACAGTCACTATGGTCCACCGTGTCAACATAATCAATGGTGTTGATATGAACGTCTGTAAAATAAAAATCCGAACTTGCCAAAATTGCCGCATATAGATTGTTGTTAAGTAAATAAATGTCACTATTTACCGTCAACTCAACCCTTGTCCACTCTCTCATAGGTATAGTTTGTTCATCGTGTACTGTTGCACCCTTTTCATAACTTGGATTTGCAGACGTTCTTGCAAGAGTAAACTTTACTTCATTATCGTATCCATACGCCCAAAAAGATATGGTCATAGACTTGAATTCTGTTAAATCATAGTCGTTATCAACTATTGCTTTTACGTCAACAAAAGGTTGATTACCTTGCGAATTAATACGGCTTTCCATAAACGGCGTCATATAGACAACTTTGAACACACCACCGCGTCCCATTGCAAAGTCGTTAGACTTGAGTGCAACGTGATAAACGTCTTCACTTACGCCTTCAACCTTAGTTACCGTTCCACCTTCCGCTGTCGGCGAAGTAACAAGCATTCTTTCAGTTATATCAGCCGTTTTGAAAGTGTCGTTGTATTTAATTTTTTGTCCTTCTTTAACCAATTCATTATTTGAATAAGGCGTTATTGTAAACTCAACTTTTCCGTATAATTTCGTTATATCGTATTCGGTTACGGTCAAATCTTCGTGAATAAGGTTTGCAGTAAATTTATAACCGTCGGCAAAATCTACGTTATCCCACTTGATTTTTCCATCTTCAACTCTAATATTTGTTACGCTTGCTAATTGTGGTTGGTTTACTTTTACGTTTATTGTTGCAGTAATTTGTTCACCATTTACCATACAACTTGCAAAAACTTGGGTTTGCCCTACGCCAACTGCGGTAATCAATCCGTTTTGAACAGTAGCAACAGTTTGGTCGTTACTTTCCCAAGTTATAACGGGTTGATTTGAAAGGATTTCGCCATTTTCATACACGCCTAAAAGTTCTAATTGAGCACTAGTTTCTTGTCCAACAATATCACTTGAATACAATTCAACTTCATAATCAGAAATAACGATAGTTGTATCCGAAGTAACTTCTATATTTAAAGTTTTTTCGACCTTCCATTTTTTATAAGTTGCAATACATTTTATCGTAGTGCTTCCTTTCGTTATAGCCGTTAACATACCTTCATTAGTAACCGTTACAACGTTTTCATCTTCGCTTTCAAAACTAATCGTTGCATCAACATTTTTTCCGTCGTAAATAACTGTTGGTTTAACAGAAAAAGTGTCCTGTGGCATCAATCTTACCACATTATCAAATCCTACGTTTTCAAATTGTATATTAGGAATTTCGCTAGTTTCAAATACCGTTACGTTACAGGTTTTTACAACGTCTTTATAACTTACGCTAACAGTAGTTTTTCCTGCACCTAAAGCAGTAATTAAACCACTTTCGGAAACACTTGCAATAGTAGTATCCTCACTACTGAAAACAACGTTAAAATCACCGCTAGTTTTAACAGATAACGTATATTCACTATACAAACGCAACTTCAAATCGTAAGTATTGAGTTTTATTTCTACCTGCGGTTGTTCGCTATCTGCATTATCTTTTTTCGTACAAGCGGATACCGTGAACGAAAGCACGGCGATTATTAACAATAAAAATATACTTAAAAATCTTTTTTTATTCATGCGTTTTCCCCTTATACTACTTCCATAACTCTTCTATCGTAGAATATTGGCTAAACTCTCTTAAGTTTACCGTTGCACAATCTTGTTTAAACTGACTTTTCATCTGCTTAACTTCGTTTTCGTTAAACTTGTCTTCGTAAAGCCTAATCAACGTATATCTAACGCAAAGACTTTCAAGCAATATTCTTTTATAAAGTTTATCGTATTTATCATAGTCGTTGAGTTTCAAATATTCTATACTCTCATACGCTTGCTCTATATAATTCATCCATCCCATCAATAATCCGTAAGAAAAATCCGTGGTAGATATAGAGTTATGCTCGTAAAAATCGTAACCCCTTTCCGCAAAAAGTTTTACTTGCACGGCCCTATATTCGTTAAAATAATTCATCATAGGCTCTGCAGCGTCTTGAAAATAATGTGCAAAATAATCGTCTATAAGCGCGTTCATATCCGCATCTAAATCCCAAGTGAACTTATATTTAAGATAGGTTTTCAATCTCGTAAAACCTGTTGCGCCCGTATCACCGACACACTCGTCAAGGAAAAACACGGGGTTTTTAGTTGCAAGATATTTATAATTTGATTGCATTGAATCATATGGATTATACGGAATTAAATAATTATTATAATTGCAAGAATACATCCAAAACGCCATCTTTGAGCAAACTGCGTCCCAACCTTCGATTTGAGCGTAAGTGGTTGCGTTTTTATCGTCGGTAAGCGGTGCGGTACGAATAGTAGAAATTGGCGCAAAGAAGGGATAAACGTTATCTCTGCAAACCACTTCGGGGGCAGACGGACTGTAAGTTCCGTCGTCGTTACGAATAGCGGGTGGGGAAACGACGTCGTAATAGGCAAGGAACATAAAATCAATTTCACGATTTATATTATGCTCGTTAAAATACTCTTCAAATTTCTTTGAAACGTTGTTTAACAATAGTATGCAAGACGCTGATTCTGCGCCGTATTTTTCAACAATTTCATCACAACCGTCGCAAGTACACCACTTGGGCTTATCTTGTAAAGAAAATCCTATATGTTGAATATCTTCGTATTTAAGAACGTAATCAAGAAAATTATTAAACAATGTGTCAACCATTTCTTGATAAGATTCGGTTTCTATTCCACCAGCAGTCCAACACAACTGTTGTCCCGTGGTCTCATACCACTCTGGATGGCTAACTTGATATTGATTAGGATTCAAAAACAAGAAAGACGTGTGATAAGGCGACATTCCACCCACGAAAGTTTCCGCTTGAGAAACAAACCTGTGTCTACGCGCAAAAGTTGCGTCACTCTTATATAACTGACCGCTAGCCCACATATTATTGATTGCGGGTTTTTCTTGTATATCTATCTTTACCAAATTAACGTCAGTATATTCTTTAACGTAAGTTTCAGTTGCATCATAACACTCAAAATCTACTTGATAAGACAAAAATTCATATACACCATACAAAGTACCGTAATGAGCAGTAGTTGCACCCGTTATTACTATTGATTTATCAACTGATTTAACAATATATCCTTGTTCACCTATTTCTTGAGTTGTAGGATTGATATTGAACTCTTGCAAAAAACGAGTATGCCCTATAAAGATATATTGACTTTGGGGCGTGTAAACAACTTCGTTATCGTAAACCACGTCAAGAGTTGTACCTATTGAAAGTTTTATTATATCATTAAATTCCGTTTGAGCGATAATTTCTTTTTGCGAAGGATTTTGTGGCATAACGAGTTTATAATCCGTTTTACCGTCCACCACGAAAGCGTAATCTGAAAACTGAATTTCTTCCTTAGGTGGCGGATTATATCCCCCCTCTTCTTTTTTACAGGCAGAAGCGGAAACGAGAAAGATTACGGACATTATAATCGATAAAGTTTTTATAATTTTTTTCATAAATTCTCCCTCCCCCTTATCCTATAGAAACGGTATAAGACGCGCTACCTAAATTGCCTTGACTTACGCCGTTACTGTCGTCTTTATTGTCGTCGAATACGTAATAATAAACAGTATAAATTCCTGCGATATCTGCTTTGAATTTATTATTTTGAACAATTGACATAACGCCCTTTGGATTTTTAACCATAACGTAAACCGTCAACTGTGAGTTTGTTGCATAGTTATCTGAAATAGTAGCGGAAGCAACAGTTATGCTATCACCAACTTTACCAACACGCTTTCCACCATTTATCTTTATAGTGGGTGGTTCTAAATCGTAAACGTTAATAGCAAACGTTCCTCCGTTACTCTTTTTCCCTGCCGCATCTTTCGCCTCATACTTAACAAAATATTCTCCGTATTGGTCAAGTTTGAATTTATAATTACTTACGGCAACACCCTCTAGTTCTATTGCGCCACATCTAACTACACTTCCATCAGGTGCATAAACACTAACGATAAAAGATTGCAATGTTGGTGAAATTACATCACCCGCTACTGCTAAAGGTAATTCATATTCCGTTCCTTTTGCTCTAATTCCACCATATTCTCCACAAAAAACTATTACTGGACGTATTTTATCTTCAGTTGTACTAGATAAGAGTCCTTGACCGCTAACGTTTTTTGCAAGGAAAGAAAAACCATTTCCACTAACGCCTTCAAATTCTATACGACAATAAACTTTGTTACTGTCAAAATTTGCATATTTTTGGTCTGAATTGTAATAAGTTAAAATCGTAAACACTTTCTCATCTACTATAACTTCACCGCTTTCTGCTGTAAGATTTATTGCAAAATCATTTTTTTGGTCACCATTGAACTTTGTAGAAATTGCAGTTCCTACACTATCGTTTATTGCAAAAAGTGCGCCGTTTTGAGTATTAATAAAAGAAAATTTTACAACTTGATTTAAATTTTCAGCATCAGTAATGTATACGTTTATTTTTTGCACGTTTGCAAAACCAGTTTCGGTATTAAACTTAACTGAAAATCCATCTGCCAGTAATTTATTTATAAATTCTATCGAACCGTCTTTTGTAGTAAAATATTTTGAATATTTATTTTCGGCATAACTTACGCTAATCCCGTCTTCAACAATAAACATTTTATTTAAATCAAGATTATTGCCGTTTTTTATTGAATAAGCCTTTCTTTGCACTGTTTGGGCATAGCCGTTATAAGAATAAGTGAATTTTATTTCGCCCTCATTTTTGGGTGTAAACTTGTTTCCACTAACGGTCGCGTTATCTACGCTAACTTGTGCATTTACCGTTGAATACTCTCCGTTAGCAGCAAATACGTACATTTTAATTTCTGGCATAGGATACTCAAATCCTACCAAATAATGTTTTTCTAAAACCTTATCTAAACCTGTTGCCAACACAGGGTTATCATTTTCGCTAACCAAAACTTTATAACTACCAGTTGAAATTTGACCAACATAATCGGTTGCGATATAAGTAATCGTATATTCGCCCGTTTTCATTGCTACAAAACTTTCGTTTTCAACGTTTATTTTTTCTTGACCGAAAGTTACGACTTTTTCCACAGTTATATTTCCAAATCCACCGTTTACACTTTCATCTCTCAAAAATACCTTTTCACCCTGTTTTGCGGTTGCATTAGATTTATCAAAAGATAAAGAAACGTTATTTTCGGTGTCGACTACGTTTATTTCAACCAACTCTTCACTCACGTTTCCGTGCAAATCAGTTGCAACGTAACATATAGTATAAATTCCTGTTTTTGTAGTTTTAAACCTACCGTCAATTAAGTCAACGGAAATTCTATTTGAATTATAATTTCTATAAACAAAAACTTCTGGTTTAATCAATCCGTCAACCACGTCGTATGCAGTTGCGTCAAAAACCTTGTAACTTTCGCCCTTTTTACCAAAAGGAATAGTTTGCGCAGTATATTCACCATAATCTACGGTTATATCAGGCGCAGTTTGGTCTTCAACTTGATTGTCTGTGAGTTTATCGCCTGCAATTTCACGAATAATGAAATCTGCAGTTGCACTATAATAAAGTTCTGCAAAAACTTCTATTTTTACTTCACCCGTGGTAAAACCTTTCCAACCCGCCGCCGTTTCAGAAAGTTTGCAAACGGAAGAATAACCACCGATTGAATCCATACGGAAAACTTCGTTCTTTTCGTGAGATACAAAATATGAAAGCACGTCGTTTTTTAATGAAGTGTTATTTTCATACTTTACTTCGGTACCACGCATACCTGCCATACCACGGAAAGAAAATAAGTTGCTTATGCCGTATTTACCTTCCGTCGTGGTTGTTCCACGATAAAAAACATCTTCATCATTTATACTAACGTAACAATAAGATAAATGGTCAGGGTCTTCAACTTGTTTATCTTTTATTCTTAAAATCAAAAAGTTTTCGGGATTATGAACGTCGGTTACTCTAATATTTAATCTACCGAAATCTGGCGTTCCCCTTTTTTGCGCAATAATATTTACCGTAATAAGCGGTTGGTCTGCATTTAATTTAGAAAGGTCAATCGTTTTATTGTAAACAAATTTAGAACCTGCACCAAGAGAAGTTATTACGCCATCAATTTCTTCGTAACGGTCTTGACCGTCTCTTATAGACCAATATTCGTTTTTAACCGTATACGTACCATACGTAGCATTTCCAGAACCATTTACTTGATAAAGAGTCGAGTTTACTGAAAATTCTATAATTTTTTCGTAACCACCTTCTGCATAATAACGAACTTTGTAAGTGCCGTATTGTTCTGCGGTAAACTTTTCCGTTTTGTGAGTGCTACCATCTGGAAACTCTATCTCAACACTTGCCGACTTTACTTCACTACCGTCGATAAAAGTTGCTTGTGGAATTTCAACCACTTGTCCAACGAAATAAACTTCTTCAAGTTCCCCACCGTTAAATACAGTTGCGGTTGCGTTAAATATACCGAAAGACATCATTGTCGCCACGGAAAATATAACAAACAATAGTGACAAAAATCCTATAAGTATTTTTTTGTTTTTTATTATTTTATTCATAAATAAACCCCTTTAATTAGCCTTTTAAACCACCTAGAGAAAGGTTACCCATAATTCTATTTTGAAAAAATGCAAACAAAATCAAAATAGGTACACAAATTAAGAATGCGCCAGTAAGTTGCATAGGAACAGAGTATGTAGTATTTTTCTTTTCAACGAAAGTATAATAATATAATCCGTAAGCAATTGTGGGTTTGTTAGGTATAAAAAGTATTGCAGACTGATATTCGTTCCAAACGGCAACTACCCTTAATAAAAATATGGTTAAAAAGGCATTTCTTGCCAAAGGTAACATTACCCTTGCCATAACTTGTAAGTTTGACGCACCGTCAATTTTAGCCGCCTCTGCATAAGCGTTTGGTACAGACCTAAACGATTCGTAAAGCACCAAAAAGAACACGCCTTGATGAAAATGGGCGTTCATTAACCACATTCCCCAAATTGTATCGTACATATTAAGTTCTTTGCAAAGTTGTATTTGAGATGGTGCGCTACCTACTATTGGCAACGCCATAGTTACTAAAACTATACCTACCACGAAACCGCTAAACTTATAAGGGAATTTTGCACACATATAAGCGGTTACGCAAGGAACAAATGCACTAAAAAAAGCACAACCTAACGCATACCAAATTGTATTCCAGTACATTCCGAAAACGCCAACCATTTCATATTCAAGATTTTTGTTTTGAACTTTTACTTCTATTGATGAGAATGCAGTTGAATAATTTTCAAACATCCAGATTTCTGGAAAATCTATAATGTTATATCTATATTCAAACGGGTCTTTTAGCGAAGTCATAACCCCCCAAAGCATCATAAATGCCATTGACGCAACGTAAAGAATCAAAATTACGAACATAACTATAAATATAGTTTCGCCTTTTAATTTAATCTTTTTCATAATTTTATGCCTCCGTACTAGGTCCGACTTTACGCAAAAGCCATTTTACAAAGAATACTACCGGAATTACAACCACTGTCATCATAATTCCCATTGCGGAAAGGTATGGATAAGTTTCTAACGTTCCGCTCTGTGTTTGAACATACATATAGTATCCTATCGTATATACTGGCGTAGGCGCACCATTACCGAAAAATGCGTGTAAATGCAATTGATTTGTAAATATTCCAACTAAACCAGTATAGAAAAAAGTTGACCACGTGCTATAAATCAAGGGGAACACTATATAAATAAATTCTTTTACCCCAGTGCAAGCGTCAAGTTGCGCCGCTTCGGTTATTTCTGAATCTATACTAGACATTGAACTGCTATATAATAGTGTTGAAGTTCCAAATCCCACCCAAATATTATAAAATACTAAAGTTGTAAAGCGCGTACCCGAATCGCTTATGAGATTAGGACATTCAACATTAAACCACTTAAAAATATAAGCAGGAATAGCCTCTTCTGCAAAATTATTGAACATTACGCCCAAAACAATAGGCGATATAATGGACGGTAAAAAAAGTGCAATTCTAAAAAAGGAACTAGCAAATTTTTTCTTATAAATATAATATGAGAAAAAAAGTGATAAAGGCGAAGAAATCACCAACCCTATAACGTATAAAATTATAGAATTTGGCACTGCCGATTTAAGTTTTGGGTCTATGGATAGTTTCAAGAACACGTTCTTAAATTGTTCAAAACCTGAAAAAACATATTCGAACTTCCCTGTATCCATATTTAAATGATAATCCTTAAACGCAAGAAGAATCGAATTGAAATTCACCCCAACATAAAATACCAAAAATTGCGCTATCGGGAATATCATTATTAAAACGTAAAATATAGCGTCTTTCTTCTTTTCTGTCAATATCGTTTTCATTAAATTCGTTGCTCCTTTATCTGCAAAAAACAAATAAAAATTTAGGTGTAAATGTCTATCTATTAAATATAATTTCTATAACTGCTTTCCCAGCTGCTCTTTGAATGCTTTCTCATAATCCCTTTCAAAAGCTCTTCTGCAGATGCACCGGTATCTAGCATTTGACGTGAACCCCATTGATAACTATCTGTTGAGAAATATGCACTGGTAAAGTTGGTTTGTCCTACTTTGTAAATAATATTATTTGAAACCATATAAACAACGTCTGAATTCTTTTTAGTTTCAATAAAAGATTTTGCAAATGGTGTCAATCTATCTACCTTATCTGCACCTACTTCATAATCAAGACTTTTGGTAACACCGGTTACTGCAGTAAATTCTGCAAGATTTTGGTCGGTATAGCAGAATTTTAAGAATGCCTTTGCAAGTTCAACCTTGTGTGCGGGAATATTTTTGCTTATGAAAGCATTGCTTTGTTGTGCTTCGGCAATAGTTTGCTTTTTACCTATTTCACTTTCGCTAACTTTTGGGAATGCCATTCTTCCGTAAGCAACGTCGTTTACCGTCTTTTTATAATTAGAAAGCCTTTTAAACGCACCGTAATCCCTTGCTTCGTTTTCCCAGTAATTACCTTCTACAAACATTGCAATTTGTTTTTTATCTTTACTGTAACGCGTATCAAATTCGCTCAACACGAAATCGACTTGAGCATCGGTATGAGAGTGCGCATTGGTTGCATTTGAACTGTAATTATCAGAATTAGATAAAATTCTACTCAAGAATTCTGCAGCATAATAATACCCTGCAGAAGAATACATTTCATACCCTGTTGCATTAGAAATTAAAGTGGGTTCACGAAGTTGTACAGTACCATCTTCATTGAAAAGAATGTTTCCTTCAGTATCAAACTTAACCAAATGCGTTGCGTAAGGTTCAAAACCAGTCCAACCGTCAAAGTCATAGGCAAGCCTTAACTGCTCTCTACCTTCGTAAGCCGAACGGAAAGCAGACATAAAGCCTTCTAGATAAGAACCAGCCATACCGCCAGACCAAATAAAGGGAACTACGCCTTGCTCTACCATCTGTGCACAAAGCACGAAAAATTCTTCATAAGTTGCTGCTTGTCCATCATCAAAAGTTCCATATAGTCCGTCTGGTCCTGCGGATAAATCACCGTCAAGGTCAGTATATGAATAACCTTCAAATTCACCCTCACAGGCGTCATCATTATTGTTTTGAACAAAATCGCAGAACTCACTAGGCGCACCGCCTTTTTCAAAGAAAAATTCTTCTTCGTTAAAAATATTTACGTTATAATTTATTCCAAAGAAAGATTCATAGTGAGGCAACGCATAATAAGCATTGTTTACTTTGTAATATTCTTTTTGTTCTTCTGTCATTTTACTTTCAACAGTCTTTCCGTCGGTATTTACTTGCGTATATACGTCACTGATATCTAAAAGATAATCCGAACTTACCATATCAAAATATTTAGAGCCAGAAGTGAAGAATATTTCTTCAGTGGTATCTTTAAGTTGATTGTATATGGCATTTCCATCGCTCTTGTGATTATTGACGATAACTTGAACACCAACTTTTCCGTTTTCGCCTTGATAATCTGCATAAAGTTTTTCAAATGCTTGTTTAATTCCGTCACGGCCAGTTTCTGAAGAATTAAGCCATTCGTGTCCAACGCCACCGTCATAATGGTTTACGAAAAGTTGGGTTTTTGTGTGGTCAATTTTTTCGCCTGCTTCCTTTTTGTTACAGCCTATGCCGCTTGATAACGATACCAAAACCGACATAAAAACCGCAATAATACTTGTAAATTTCTTTCTCATAATTCTACTCCTTTAGTTATATTTTTATCAAACAAACGTGTGCCATTATTTACAAAAACCATAGACTATACACGCCTTGCTTTTTACTTTTATTTTATCTTCCATTTTCTTTTAGATATTCTTCACTTCTTGGTATTAGATGTTTTGTATTTTCTATCATATCAAGAAAAAGTTCTTTCGCTTGGTCAAGAGAAATGGTTACTAGTGGGTCGTTTACAAAACAGTTAAACACTCTATCGTAATCTTCGTCTAAAATTGCCCTTACCACTTCGGTCTGTGCGATGGCAACTCTATTTACCAAAGCAAGTATTTGTCCGCTTAACTTACCACTGACTACGGGTTTAACCGAATCTGCTGAAAAAATAGCATTTGTTTCAACAATAGTTCCTTCTTCCACTCCATACATCTGTCCGTGATTTGGCAAGTTACAGTTAGAAACTAAATCGCCTAGTCCGCTTATTGCCTTTAGAATTTTTACCCCCTCTTCACCAGACGGTGTTAAAACAAATTCTTCTTTACCTGTGATAAAATCTTTAGTAGCCTTCATAAGCGCGTTACTTTCTTTTATTCTATAATCCACCGTAGTAAGATTGAATTTCCACTCTTTAACCTTGTCTGGATTCTTTAAGTACCACCCACCCGGACAAAATTCTGCAAGATGCCTATCTCCAGCAGCGGCGATTGCCCCGTAACGCTTGAATAAATCGAACTTAACTTTATGTAAACAAGCAAATGGATTATTATCCAAATCTGTTGTTCCCGTCAAATCGTAACCACTTTCGTAATTGTCTTCAACCATTTTGCGGTAACACTCAAAAATATCGTTTTCTTGATACTCTGCTTTAGTTATCCAAGTAAAATGATTTATACCAGAAACTGAAACTTTCACTTCTTCTCTAGGAATTTCAATACCAGTTTGATTATAAAGGGCTTTTGCTAACAGTTTTTGCGTTCCAAAAACTTCGTGACAACAACCTAATGCCTTTATAGCTGGAAAAACTTCGTATAAAGCTTTAACACACATTGACATAGGGTTTGTATAATTTATTACCCACGCATTTGGACAATATTCTTTAATCGCAAGTGCAAAACGTTTATATATAGGAATGGTTCTCATCGCCCTTAAAATACCGCCTGGACCAGTAGTGTCGCCAACTGATTGGTAAATCCCATATTTTTCTGGTGTATGAACGTCTGAACGCATTTCTTCAAAACCACCTGGCAAAATAGAGATTATAACGAAATCTACGCCATTTAAAGTTTCTTTAAGGGTTTGTTTTGCTTCAAAATGGTGCTTTCCTACAACGTCTTGTCTAGCATAAATCATATTTGCTAGAGTTGCGTTATCTACTGCCGATTCATAATCTAAATCGTAGAGTTTAAATTCCCCAAAAAATGAGTTTTCGTACGCCAGGTCTCTAATCAACCATCTTGCCCAGTTTTTAGAACCTCCGCCTATATATGCAACTTTAATCCTTTTTGCAGTCAAAATTATAAGTCCTCCCGTCACAAATTTTTCTACATTATAAATTTTACAGCATTTTTTTACCAAATACAATGAAAAATGTTGCTTTTATTTATAAAAAATTGTATTATATTGCTATGAGTAGAGAAATAAACGAATATATAAAAATTAAAAAAGAATTTTTCGCCAGTACTTATAAATTTGATGGTGTTAAATCTTCATTGCATTTTCATAACGTATACGAAGTATACTATCTTGAAAAAGGCAAGCGTGACCACTTAATAAATGGTAAAAACTATACCGCTAGAGTGGGTAATTTTATTTTAATACCCCCGGGCGTTCCACACCAGACAAACGGAACGGCTTTTCAACGTAGACTTTTGCACTTTACAAAAGATATTTTACGAACAGTTTTGAGCGAAGACTATATAAATAAAATGCTTGAATTGTTTGAAAACATAATATATTTTTCAAATCCGGAAGATAAAAGTTTACTACAAAATTTCTTCAATGATGCAGAGAAAGCGTATATGCAAAACAATGCAGAATCTTTCGTTATAACCATTGCAAATATTTTCAACTATATTAAAAGTTTGCCTACCCAAAAACAGCAAGATACTTCAAATGAACTAATAAATAAAATTGTCGATTATATACAAGAAAACGCGTGCTCTATAAATAGTCTTGATGAAATTGCAAGTAAGTTTTATATCAATAAATTTTATCTTTGCCACCTATTCAAAAAAGAAAAGCAAACTACTATTATTTCTTTTTTACAAAACATTAAAATCCAAAAAGCGGCGCACCTTCTATTAACCACCAACGATAAAATTTCAGAAATTTGCTACAAAACTGGATTTAATTCGGAATATTATTTTAGCAAGTGTTTCTCTTCGGTTTTGGGCATATCCCCTAGCAAGTATCGTTCTCAATTTAGAAACAGATGAAGTAAAAAAATAACCATTGTCAAATTTGACAATGGTTATTTTTAATTTTAAGTATGCGTTTAATTTTCTTTATAGTTAAATTTTACTTTAACACCATATTTTTCCGTTAAGTCAGGTCCATCTAACACAGGTTTGCCGTCTTTAACCGTTTTATAACCTAATAGACCACCAACCAAAAACACCGCAGCAACCGACGCATAGCCGTGATTACAACTTGCGGTGGGTAAATTATTTTCCCAAAGAGTGCCTGTAACTTTTGCCATTTTATAAAAATGTTCAACACTCTCATTTATTACTCTTTCATTTTCACCTTGATTAAGCAACCATAAAAACCTCAAACAGTTACCAACTATCATATTACTTCTTTCAACGTGGCTAAAGGCATCTTTTCTCAACGGTCCAAAATCTTTAATCATTTTTTCTTTAAAAGTTTGGTCAGGACATAATCCAGTAAACAAGGCATAATATTGACAAGTTTCGGTTAAATGAGTTTCTTGTCTTACCAACTTTCCGTCAACACGAATTGCATTATCAACAAAAAATTCCCCATTATAAGATTGCTCTACAACCTTTTCTTGCATCTTTTTTGAACGCAAAATAAGCTGCTCATCATTATACAGTTCGCCCGTCAATCGTAAAGCGTATGCGTACAACATATTAGCTGGGTAATTTACCCCGCTTACATATTCCACTTTATTGCAAGCACTCCACTCTATAAATACCCAACCCTCTAGATTCTCTAAAAGCCCGTCGGAATTAATAAATTTATCCAAAAATTCGATTACGTTATAGGATTTTTCTTTCACGCCTAATACTATATTCATATCAGACGTACGCATATAATAGTCGTAAATTTGAACCAAAAACCACATAGCAAAAGTAGGTAAATAATGCCCCACAGGGTGTTCACTAGGCATACATTTCGGTATCATTTTATCAGGCACTTCAGGTGTAATTGCAAGCATAAAGTTTTCAAGAAATCTCTTTTCAATATCATTTTTACCTGTAAACAACCTTTCCGCCTGCGCTAAAAATAACGAATCGCAAAGCCACCCCGCGCGCTCTCTACCTGGGCAATCGGTATAAATATCTACTGCATTTTGTCTAAAAGTGCTTTTTGCAGATTCTATAACCTTAATAAATTTTTCATTTCCAAATACAGATAGCCCATTTATATTTTTATTTTCAAGGGTGATAAGCGACGCCTTAACGCTAACTTTTGCTTTTGAAATTACTTTTAACAACATAAGTGCGTATGGCTCTGTTGAAATATATTCAGTTCTTCCTTTGTTGATAATTAAAGAAATAAGTTCGTTACAACCAGAACGACGGAAAGTCCATTTTCCGTCTGCTAAAATTTCTTCAAAAGTAACAAAAACTTCTGTTTTTTCCGTAGCCGTTATTTCAAGACAGATAAAACCAGAATGCTCTTCTTGTAAAGTAAAATCAGTTGCGAAATAACCTTCTTTAAGTTTAGATAAAAAATCTTTTTCTATATCAAATTGACTAACGTGATGTAAACGATATTTTTCTCTTGTACACCATTCAGGTGTTTTAACTTCGTCAAATCCAAAAAAATCTTTCTCACTTAATTTCTTAAAATCTAAAACATTATAGTCTGCACTATCTGCGCTACCCTTCAAAATTTTTGGTGTTTCAACAGAATATGTTTCAAGTTCTAGCAGTTTACTTTTAGTAAAATCATAGCACTCAATACACGCCCTTTGCCCCGTAAAACGAGAAACTTCCGTTAATCTACCAAGGTCTTCAAAACACTTAAAATCTTTAGAAGTGTAAACTATTTTTCCATCTTTAACAAGTTCAGCGGAAAAATAAGGTAATTGAAAATCGCAAGCGTAACAGTTGAAATTATAACCGCTAACATATATTTCAATTTTAGCCTTTGCTTTAATTGAAAACTCTCTTGTTTTAGCATAACCAGCAACTGTGCGTTCAGGTCCGTATGACAACAACTTGCCATCAACAAAAACCTGATAAAAATCTGCGGCGCACAAAATCATTTTATCCGCATCTTTTAAATTTTCTATTGTGAAGATTATTCTAGAATTATATTTATCCCGTTGACCTGCCCAAATAAAATCCATCTTTAATATCCCTATTTATCGCAAAGTTTAACTAGTGCAACGGCATCTTTTTTAAGGATAATTTTACCGCCAGTTATTACACCTATATCTTCGTAAGTTTTGTCTTCGTCTACAATAAACACTTGCGCGTTTAAGTCTTTGTTTCCGTCGATAGTAAGGGTTATTTCCCTATCTTCGTTAGAATAGTTTGCAAACATAACGGCTATACCTTCTTCCCCTTTTGCAGCCATGCAATAAACTCTGTCTACAATTTGATTTTCGTTTGTTTCAACGCTTATTTCATTACCCAAACGGTATAATTCGTTAAAGGCTTTGAAAGAATAAAAGGCTTTGAACGGCACGTATCCAACTGGATTTATTGCACCGTTATATACAGTTTGTAAACGCCAATCGTAATACATAAGCATGCCTATGCTTGTTTGATGCAATGCAAGCATATTTGCAGCAATATTAGTTGCATCACGCAGTTTACTACGATATAACTTTACACCAGTATTCCACTCATTACACATATGTTCAGTATCTTTAAGCCCGTATTTATCTAACTGTTCCCTAACGTAATTTGAAGATATGATATTACCAGCAACACCCGAATAAGCGTGCCAAGAAAAGAAGTCTAACGGTGCTTTTGTTTTTTCATCTGTTATATATTTCATAAAGGCGTGAAAGAACTCTATAAAATATTCGTTTCTAGGCGACACGTTTGCCTCTGGTGCGGTTAATTCTTGAGTAATTTTATAAAACCCACAACAACCGTATCCACCAATCTTCAAGTGCGGAAATTTTTCTTTAAGATAATTTGCAGCAACTCTATAAAGTTCAAAGAACTGCTCTTTTGTTCCCTTCCACATAGGATTATCTTTTATGTCGGGCATATTATCTGGTTCGTTCCAGATTTCCCAGTAAGTTATTTTATGGTAGAAACCATTTCCCCAGCCTTCGGTATAATGCCTTATAATACCTTCACAAATTTTCGCCCATTGCATATTGTCTTTTGGTGGAAAAATGTTATAAGGTTTTATCCAGTGGGAATTTTCTATTGTAGAACCTAGGCGATAAAATGGTTCAGTTCCATTTTCTACCAAAGTATTTAAAAGCCAATCGGTAAACGCAAAATCGTAATTGTCAGGATTAGATGCGTCTGCATCAAAATTACGGAAAACATTTGCTATATCAACAAAAACATGTCCACCATAAGGTCCACCAGTATCGTGCAAGCGTGCATAGGGTATTCCTGCCTCTTTTAAATATTCCCATTTACCCGTTGCCGCACTACCCAAAGGTCCGTTATTAACTGCGTGCATAGGTTTAACTGTTCCAACAATGCGGTTAGAATCAACGTTAAAATAACTCATTTTGCCTACCGTCCTTAATTTTAATTTCATTTAAATGAGGTTTTATTGCTAAATTTTTACACAAAAACCTATTTTAATTTTATCACAATTTTAGTCGCTATTCAATATATAATATTGCTAATTATAACTAAAATTTAAATTATATTGCTATTAAAAAAGCAACGAATATATTTTCTTTCGTTGCTTTTTTAAGGATTTTTATACACAAAATACATCTGAACTGTAAATAGAGCCGTCTTTTGAAAATACACTAATGAAAAAATATTTACAATCTGTGGGAATCATTGTACATTTTTCTAAAAGTTCAACACTATTCCACTGCCCTAAAGTAGTATTAAAACAATCTTTAGTATAGACCAACTGAACATTAGAACAGCCATTAGGATAATCGACGATTATTTTGTTTTCTTTAATATCCACTTTTAACGTTGGATAAGTTAAATTTTGCAACTTGCAAGCAACAAAATCAATAGCCTCTCTACAAGACCAACCTGCAGAATGTCCGTGCGGTAATTTTTGTCTATATGAAAAATGTTTTTCACAGTCCATTTTATTAGTTGTCTTTTTTCTGCTTTGCATAGTAAATGCAACATCATCCGCCCCCGCTATAAATAAAACAGGTATACCTACCTTTTCAACATACGCTTGTGGGTCAAAAACTTTCAAATATAATTCCTTGTCTTTTTCGTTAAGCCCTGCACTATTAAAACTATTTATAAAAAATTCCGTATCTAAAATATTTCCACTTGAATATATAATTGAAGCGACCTTAAAGCGCTTTTCAACGCTTAAAGCAATTAAAGATAAAACACCGCCCCAAGATAAGCCACATATAGAAATTTGTTCTTTATTTACGCTTGTTTGCAATGTTAAAACGTCTACCGCATTAATTATACTTAAAACACTAAAAAACGTCCAAGGGTGTTCTCTTTCCATCTGTGTAAACGAACCATACCCTTTAGGACCACCTAAAGGATTATTAACCCTTCTATTTGAAAGGTCAACCGCACAATTACCGTTAAAATCAGGAGCAATAGCAACAAAACCCTTATCCGTCCACTTTTTTACCCACTCAAAATAAGCGCAACCGTCGCCACCATGAACTAAAACTACTGCAGGATAACCGTCCACTGGCATTTCTGTTTTGGGAACGCCAAAAAAAGCAAAAACTTTGTTTTTACCTACCGTATAATATAATGCTTTTATATTATCAAATTCTTCAGAGATATCAAAACACGCTTTTTCAACTACGCTATTACACCTGTATTTGCTTATATAGTCTTCTAATTCTAACATATACTTCCTCAAGAAATAATCCTTTTTATATACTAACATTAAAAATTTATAAAATCAATTATTTCTCTACTTTTTATAATATTTTTGTATTTTACTATTTCGTTTGTCGGGGATTGTCATCTATATTTAACCAAATTCTAATTTTGGGATTATATAGTTTTTACGGAAGGTATATCCTGATTTAAGTCCTACCTTGTACATAAATCAGATAAGGCGGAATATTTATCTATAACAATCTCACTTTTTATTAGCTTCGTTCTAACATATCTAAAATGCTTTGTCAACATCTTACACTAAATCTTGCACTACAACTTACAATGTCATTATTATATTTTTTTTGGGAAAAATTTAAGGAAAAAATCTTAATTTCGCAAGTGATACTCTATTCTTTTTAATGTTATAAATTTTTCTTCGAATCCCCTCCTTTCCGCCAAAAAAGTACTCAGTTGAACCTACTTTGGTTTAACTGAGTATTTTATTTTAAATATAATACATTATATAATATACTCCATATTTTCGACTTTCTTTTTGTAAAAAAATAAAAAAGGCGCAAAATTCCGTAAAATTTTGAGCCTTTTTATTTAATGTAATTATTATATCTTTTTGTACAAAGGTCCATAAGCAGAGCAAGCCCTGTAATCTTGACCTTCTTTATCCATTCCAAACGCATTCCAACAAGCGGGGCGATAAATCTTTTCTTCGTCTACGTTGTGCATACATACGGGAATACGTAACATTGAACACATTGTGATTAAGTCTGCGCCTATGTGTCCGTAAGATATTGCGCCGTGGTTTGCGCCCCAGTTATTCATTACGTCATAAGCAGTCTTAAATGCGCCTTTTCCCGTTACCCTTGGTGCAAAC
>JAFQEM010000007.1 GCA_017399035.1 Clostridia bacterium
CACGGTGAGCAACCCTTGCCATAGCAAGATACATACCAACTTCGGTGCATTCGCCGTTGAAGTTCATTCTCAAACCTTCAATAATTTCAGGGTCAACGCCTTGAGCAACACCTACAACGTGTTCAGCCGCCCAAGAACGGTCTTGCGCTTGTTCTTTGAACTTGATAGCAGGTGCCATGCATTGATGGCATCTTTCGGGGGCAGAATCCCCTTCGTGTACGTAACCGCAGATAGTGCAAACAAATTTTTTCATAATATTTTTCTCCTTTTCGGCTTTTTGCCGTATATATTTTTAATTTTTAATAATCAACCGAAACACTCGGTACAATCACCGTAATAAATACATCTTTCGCCAGTAACTTTCAGACCTAAATCACTTATTTCATCAGGGGTTTTTGCAGGTCTAAACAAATCAATTATTTTACCGCATTTGTTACAAATAAAATGGCTGTGCCTTGACGTGTCGCCATCATAATGCAACTTTTTATCTTGAGTTTCTAGCGTTATAATCACACCCTCGTCTGCAAGAAGTTTTAAGTTTCTATAAACCGTGCCAAGGCTTATGTTTGGCTCAACTTCTCTTGCAGAATAATAAATCATATCTGCAGTAGGGTGGTCGCATCTGCCCTTTATGATATCCGTTATAAGTTCACGCTGCCTTGAATAACGCATAAGTAAGCACCTCCTTGCAAATCGTTATCAGTAATGATTACTATTATTATATTCAACCTTGCACTATTTGTCAACAGTTTTTTCAATATTTTTAAAAAATTTTTTTCAGAATTTTTATAGACGCGTCTTTACGATAAAAAAACACTATACATTATATAATAAAAATATGTTTAAAATTATTTATTTTTTTATAAGTAAGCCCAGTTTTGGGTGTTGGTTAATAGTTTTAATTCCCTTTTGTTTCAAAATATCAGTCATTTGCCAAACGGTAAAACCATAATAATCTCTATGGTCATGCCCGTCAAAACCTACGCTTATATAAACCCCAGCATCTTTTATAATTTTTATTTTGTCTTCGCTTTGAATAAAGTTTTTAACGTAAGCGTGTTCACGATATTTGTGAACGCTATCGTAACTAACGTTCATTTCCCAAAAGATACCTTTTTTAGCCATTTTGGCAAAAAACTCTTTATAATCGTAACCATATTTATCGCAATAAGCAAACAAATCGGTATGCGCAATTCCACAAACGATAGGGCATTTTTCACAATAATCAAACAAATTTGCGCCTATAACACTGCTATCTTCGGTAAGGTGTTCAATCAAACAATAGTCATATCCGTCCATTTTTTCCGTAAGCGAATGGTCAAACTGATGTGGATAAGTTGCAATTTCTATACCGCATAAAATACGTATTTTATCTTCATATTTTTTCGCAAGCGCGCGAATTTCTTTTTTATATTCGTCGTGGCGGTCAAGAATACCAGTATTGTGGTCGTTAAAACCTAAAACGCTTATTCCGTTTACGATAGCCGTTTTAACCACGTTTTCAGGTATATCACGACTACAACAACTATAATAGGTATGCGAGTGCAAATCTACAATGCATTGTTTATGTTTTTCAAAAGTAGAAAGGGTTATTTCGTAAGCGTTTTCTGTGCGCATTTCAAAAACGAAAGGCGCGTGTGGAATTTTTTCTTCCGCCCACGAACGGAACACGCCTGCGTAACTTATTAAATGACCGTAAACGTTGTCTATTGCAGAGTGATTTATAAACTTTCCGTCTTGTTGCTTAACTTGGTGAACGTGATAGCCCACAACATCTTTACCTAATAAAGAAAGCCAAGTGCTTATTTGATATTTTTGACTAAAGGGGGCGTTGTTTCTAGCGTGCCCCACGTCAAAATTAACGCCTACACGATGCGAACACTTTTGTGAAAGTAAATTTTTAAACGCCAAAACTTCATCAGGGGTATAACCAAAACGACGACTTTTATTTTTTCTATCCGCATCAGTCATATGCATATTTTCTACGCCTATCGTCAACGGATAATCAAACACACTTAACCTTTGAGCGATAAAAGACGTAATTTTATCTAAAATGCTATTATCTAAATTAACCGCATCAACTTCTACCACGGGAACGTGTTGAGTTAGCCTATTTGCCTTAAACTTAAGCGCAAATTCAATTAAATTTTCATAGCCGTTATCTGCATAAACTTTGCCGTCAGCATAATAAACTTCGGATAAATGAACGGATAAATCTACCCCACCCGACGCGCGCCACTTTTCAATAAGAGAGCAAAGCCTTTCAAAGTCAAACTTGAGTGCGTTGGGGCGCAGTTCTATACACTTCAATTTGTTTTTTATTGCAAACTCAATGTCAGATAGCGAATAACAACTAACGCCCAACCAGTTAAAAATATCGGTAGGCACGGGGCAAAAATAATAAGTTTTTCTCAACTGTTTAGTATCGGTGTCATAATAAGTGATGCAAGGATTTTCCCCCACCGCTTTGTCGGGGTCTAAACATTGCAAACTTATAAAAAGTCCGTCTTGATAAGAGCGGTGCTCGTGAGCGAAAAACAAGGGTGTTTGTGGGTGGCGTTCTTTCCAACTTAATAGTTTTTGCTGTGAAGTTTTGTCTAAACTTTGCAAAGGGTGGTGCATAAACACCAAACTATGCTCGTCTGCGCTCTCAATAAGGTTAAAATCGGCGTTCTCAACACGTCTTTCACAGTCGTTTATCGCATAGATTTTAAAATCGTTTACAACGTTTAAGCAAGGCGAACAAAGTTCTTTTATAACGCCGTGCGTATCGGGGTTTCTTAAATCAGAATTACCAGGGATATACACGAAAGGGATTTGAGTGTTTTTAAGTTGTTCAATAAATTCTTGATAAATTTGCAAATTACCGTCTGCGGTAACGTCGCCTGCAAAAACAATGCAATCGGTTTTTTTCTTGCAAATATCTTCAACCGCCCAAGAGAGCGCAGAAAATTGCAAAGCGTTTTTGTCAAAAGGTAAATGCAAATCACAAATTAAACAAATTTTCATTTTAAGCACCAAAGAATTTTTTTAATTATATTATAATGTATATAAACGTAAAAACAAATTATTTTAAACAAAAAGGCTTAACGGAAACGCCGAAAAGCCCTTGTTTTTTTAATAGATAAAAATCTGTTTACCCAAAAGGTAATAATTTCCGTCTTCTTGAGACCAAGCCGAACCGAAATTTTCTAAAGCGTTGCCGGAAAAATCTTCAAAAGTAGGTAACCAAGTTAAGTTACCAGTAGCCTTTTTACCCTCGCCTAAAAGGAAGTTTGAAAGCGACTGATAAAAATAAATATTGCTACCGTTCTCTACAAAATCGCCTGCGGACGCGCCGTAAAACTTGCCGTCGGTTGTAAGACTAAAAAACCTTTCCGAACCTGTTTGAGAAATAAAAGCGCAAGAATTATAAGTAACGTTTTTTTGCGAACGCGCAACCGCACCACCCGCCGAAATCATTTCGCCTGCAACGTTAAAAACGTCGTTATGGAAAACGCAGTTGACAACTTGCGCGCCGTCGTAAACGTGAGAAAGCACCGCAATATAATTATCGGTTTTATCTAGATAATTGTCGATATCGTGTTTCTTTTCGTCAGGTCTTATGATAGGCTTATTTATTTGAGAAACGAAAATATTTTCTAACCTACCTTTTAAGGTATAAACAAAACTTGCAGACGCATACATTCTTGACTTAACTTCATAAGTGCAGTCAGAGAATACCTGCATATTTTTAATCACCGCATCACTTTCAACCGTGCCGAAAATTCCGCCGTAAACGAAAGGTAGTTGACTGCCCGACCAGTTTATGTGTTGGTCAACCATAATGTTTAAAGAATATCCGTCGCCGTCAAGCGTAGCAGTAAAAGGCTTTGACACAAAGAACATTGCATTGCGAAGACCGTTTATTTCAGGCACTCTATCGTCAGATGCAAAAGCAATTGTAGCGTAATCGTTGACCGAACCGTCGTTTGACGGACCTTTGCCGTAAAGATAAATATCTTCACTCATCAAAAAATAATCGGTAGACTTGTATTCGCCTTTTAGAGTTGAATAAAACGTTTGTTGATTTAGTTCAACTATATTAAATTCAAGCGTCTTTCTGCTTGTTGCAATAAGTTCATTTGAATTGTTAAAGCCCTCAACGGAAATTTTCCATTTGCCAAAAGCGATAGGTCTATTGTCAATTATAGCGCGCGCAAGGTCAACCGAGTTTTCGGTTATGGTAACCAAAAGCGTGCCACTGGTATAAACTTTATATTGTGAAACGTCTTTTCCGCCGTCAACGTTTAGCGTTCCGTTTTCTACCGCAAGAGTGAGCGTTTGCAATCCGTCGCCTTGGGGCGGTTGAGATCGACCGTTGCACCCGACAGCCGAACAAAATATCATTATAAAAGTTAAAAATACGGTGATAATTTTTTTCATAGTCATAAATAAAATTTTTTCTAACCGCCCCGTTTTTTTGGGGCGGTTAGAAAATTTTAACGTGTTTACCCAAACCCACTTGAAAATCAAGGGATTTTTGTGTTTAGTTTTGCCAAACTGCTTAACCTTTAGCATTATCAGATTTAGCAGTTTTATAATAAAGTTTTTTTTAATTCTAAAGCACGATATCGTGCTTTAGAATTAAATTTTGTTTAGTTTAAACCGCCATTTATTGTGCAGGTGTATAAACTGTTTGACCGCAAAGGGTAATTCCGCTTGCGCTAATGTTCCAAACGCTATCCCAGTTGGTATAAGCATAAGCAGGTGTTTCGCTAGTGCCGAAAGCATCTTTAGAAATTTGAGCATCTCCATAATAATCTGAAACACGGAAACTAGAACTTGAAGAAGTCCAAGAACCTTTTTCACCGTCAACACCATTTAAGAAGTTTGCTATAGAAGTATATCTATACAATAACCCTGTAGAGTTTAAATTACCAGTAATGACATCAATCGGTTCATTTGATTTAGAATTTATATAAATATTATTGTTAAATACACCAGCGTTAAGAGTACCTACTGCAGAAATACCAATGGTTGCGGTTTCTGCAATTGATATATCAAAAATACAATTTTCAATTCGTGCAGACGTTGCTTCTGTTATAACATATGCCGTTGCTTTACCTGCTGAAACATCTAGGTCGAAATAACAATTTACCAAAGAACCTACAAGACCGCTTTCACTGTCTGTAACAACTTTATACGCAAATGCGCATCTAGGTAAATCCGCATAAGTTGCGTTAATATCAAACACCAAATTTTTCCAGTTACCACAATGTGTATACATTATGCCAGCACTATTCCAGTTACCATAAGAGAAAGTAAATCCAACCGTATGACCTCTACCATCAAGAGTGATATAAGTTGTTTCAAATACGGTATGAACCTTATATGCAGATGCAGGGTTATGACTAATTAAACCTGTATTTGGTAACGTTACGTTTTCAGTAAGATAGAAATAAATTCCTGCATTTTCTGCAGTGTTATATTCATCAATAGTTGACTTAAAGTTTTCGTTATTAAGTGCTTTATAAGTTTTGGTTATTTCACCAGCGTAAGAAGAACTTTCAACTTTTACGGTATAAGTTTTATCTGCATTTAATCCGTTTTCAAACGCCCAAGCCGTAAGGTCAAACTTACCATTTTCAGCAGAAACGGGTGTGCCGTCAACAGTTACGGTAGCAGTTTCGCCTTTAGTGTCAAAGGTAACAATACCGTCTAAATCTACGGCAACAACAATAGATTTGTTATAAACTTCTCTTCCGCAAAGTTTAATTATGCCGTTTTCTTTATCAAAAGACCAAACGTTGGTGTCAAACGTTGAATAATTATAAACGGGTGCGTCGGTTGTGTCAACTGCCGTATAACTTGTAAATTCAGTATTACCCATAGTTTTATGATTTCCACCATTAAGCATAGCGTTAACAGAAGTATACAAATATTGTCTTCCAACAGTCTTATTGTTTACTACTGAAGTTACAAACTGATAATTTTCATAATTAGAAATAACTATATTATTATCGTATACAGGGCTGTTTGTTGCAGAAGAATCCGCAACAGAAACAGATATGCCGTCTGTCGCTTTAATGTTAAATATGTTATCTTTAATTAAACCTGCGCCACAACTGAAAATAGCAACGCTCGATACGGTGGGTTCAACTGCGGTTACGTTTATATCAAAATAACAATTTATAACACCGTTTGCATCACCACTAGTTCTATTTGGATGTGAGTCTGTTAAAACACCTGCAATCTTGCCAGTGAAAGTTAAATCTAAATCAAAGTAAATGTTACTCCAAGTTGCATTCATACATTCAACAAAACCAACAAACGCATCTGACGTTGTGGTGATATCATAACTCATAGAATATCCTCTTCCGTCCAAGTGAGCGTGCACACCTTGAAGTATTGCTTGACGAATCCACTTTTTAGTTACGTCACTAGAAGTAAATGAAACGTTTTCAGTCAAGAAATAGTGTCTTGTTGACTTATTATCGGCAGTTGCAGTTGCTATTTTAGTTTTGAAGTTTGCATTTGTTACAGGTATAAATTTATGAGTTACACTGCCTTCTAAACCTGCGCTTGAAACGCTGATAGTGAAATCAGTTTCAGCCGTTATAGTGTTGTTATCAAGAATATAATCAACTATATTCAAAGTGTCTGCACTATAAGTTCCGTCAACAGCCGTGCCGTTTACTTTAACGGTGGTTTCTTCGCCATTAGTATTTAAAGCGAGCGTTCCGTCTGCATTAACAACGGGTTTTACTTCGCCTTTAGTTACGTTAACGGTTGCAGTTGCAGTATAATTTGAGCCAGTTGCTGAAAGAATTGTTGCAGTAACTGTTGCGCTACCACCCTTTAAGCCCTTGATTGCGCCGTTTGCAGTAACTTCTGCAACGCCGTTATCTTCAACCGTTAAAATAGGCGTTACTTTTGCGCCGTTTACGGTGAGTTCGGGGGTAACTTCTTGATAGCAACCAACGGTGAGTTCAGAATTTGTAAACTTAAATTCTGCGTTTGCCATTGCCGTGTCAATCATTGCAAGAAGATTTTCTTGATTTTTTTCAAGATTTTCAACGTCTTCAAGGTCTTCTGCGGTCTTTGTCATCTCTACCGTTAAAACTTGCAAAGGCGTTCTGGTAACTGCGTTTTCAGCGTAACCTTTAACTTCGCCACCTACCGCATAATAACCAAGAGCGGTATACGGGGTGTTAAGGTTTTCGCCTTGAAGATTCATTATAACAAGATTATAACGATATTCATTTGACGCTTTACCGGGGTTATACTTTTCGTCCCAAACACTTCTTTCAACTTTTGTGCCCTTTGCCTTAAAGTCTTCCATATCGGTAACGTTTCTGCCGATTATAGTACCAAAAGTAACTTCTTGACCAGGATAAGTGTCGATTATTGATTGATAATCAGTTGCTGGTATCGTGGTGGTAAACCTTATACCAAACGGGTCTTCGTCAGTTCCCATACCCATTCTTACGCTTGCGCCGTCAACAGCGGTAAACGTAGAGTAAGTTTGTGTAGAGGATTGTTCGCTTGCTCTAACTAGATTGCTGGGCATAACTGCAAACGCCAAACAAAAACTAATTACAGCCAAAACGAATAAACTTAAAATTTGTTTGCTTAATTTTTTTGTCTTCATACATTTTTTCTCCACTTTTTTCTTTTACGTTGCCGTTTACTACAACGTTCCGTTATCATAGCCGATATTTTTATCGTCTACTAAATTGTCGCCGCCTACACTTAAAAGTAACACGTCTTTCATAGCAAGTTCGGTAAACAAAACGACAGGGTGCTGATACTTGAGTTTTTTGTTCATAAAAACTCCTCCTGTAATTTTATATTACACTTTTTAAGGTTAGGTTATATAATGCGTTAAAACTTAACCTTGTGTAAAAGTGCTAAAACCTTTTTTATTTTGCGGTGGTTTTTTGCCACCGCAACAATTACTTTTTTATCGGGGTTTAAGTTTTGCCTTTGCCCGATTTAACTATTTTATATCGCTATCCGATATAAAATCGTCGCCCGTTTCAACGCTTTGGAAAACTATTTTGCCCATTAGGGTTACTTTATCTTCGCTTATTTCCCAAACGCTACTCCAACCCTCGTAAATAGGTTTAAGTTTTACAACCGTTAGCGTTGCCGTTATTTCTCCGTTTACGCCACGCTCGTATTTTGTTCCGTTACCAAGAATAAAATCTGAAAGTGTTCTATAGTGAATAACGTTAGTAAAGCCTTTGTTTCCGCCCTCTTCAAACGTTGGTGTCATATCGTGAGAATCGGTGTCTCTTATTACTGCAGAATTTCTTAAATAAGGTCCGCCGTCAGACATTGCGCCAAAAACGTTAATTAACGTATCTGCGCCACCGTTTAGCACGAACAGGTTGTTGGTGTAACTTGCTTTTACGCTTGGATAACCTATCAGTTGCGCGCTTGGTTGAGTAACTACCTCTCCACTTTGGTCGTATGCCGTTGCATTGACCCAAATTACGCAGTTTTCAATTCCGCCCTCGTAAAAACTACCCACTAAATAAGTTTTGCTATTTGCTCCGCTTGTATATTCTGCGTTTAGTTTTATTACGGTGTTGGTCCACAATCCGTAACAGGTGTAGAACAAACCTTGGAAGTCTTGCGGTGCGTTTTGTGCGTTTACGGTTAAGGTGTAACCTCTGCCGTCTACGTTTGCATACGCCTTGTCAAACATATAACCAACTTTTGCGTTAGACCAGTTTACCGTTACGCTTGAATTAAACACGAAATATTTGAACTCTCTCTTTTGGGCGCTATCAATTTCTCGCATTTGAGAAACAAAGTTTTCGCTGTTTAGTTCTATAATGCTATATACCGCAACGCCCGAACGACCAGTTGCCTTAATCATAACGTTATAGTCTGCAGTTTTAGTGCCGTAATTATTTACTATAAATTCATAAACATTAAAGGTTTTTTCTTGTGTGGTTGCCACCGTTTTATCGTTGATAACAACTTCAAACTCGGTTGCATCTGATATCCAAGTTAAAACGCCTTTGCTTTCACTTATGGTTATAGTTTTTGATTCTGCGTAAGGCACGCGTTCAACACCACAAACCCTTTTGCCTAAAAGATAAATTCCGTCTTCGTTTATAGTCCATTCACTTGGCCAAGTTAAATATATTTGCTCGCCGTCGGGAAGTTTGTTTGCAACGTGTCCAGTTGAAAAGTTATAACCGTTGTTTGCGTGAACAAAATCGTAAACCGATTTATAGAAGTTTGTTCTTGTACACTCAACCGCCGAACCGTGATGTCCGTGGTCGCCAAAGAACGTTGCCGTCAAGCCGTTTCTAATAAACACGCTATCATAAGCATATCCAAAGGGGCTAAAACCTACCCTAACTGCATAACCTTGGTCTAATATTTGACCGTCGTATATCGTTTGCATTTCAAATATACAGTTGGTCATTGTTGCCGTTTGTGGGAAACCTGCTTCGCATTGAAAATATCCAACCAAACCTATTGCATCACCCGGCTCTTTTGTAGGATACAAGTCGGCTTTAGCGTAACAGTTTTCAAGGTTACCTGCCAACGTGCGCACAAACACGCTTTGATATGCCGAACCGTTTGCAGGGGTATAATGAACTTCGGCATAGTAATTTAAGTTCTTAACCATTGCGCCACGTTTTACCGTTTTGATAAGACCTACCATTACTGCGGTATAATCTTCTAAAATTACCGTTATTTTATGGCCTTGACCGTCAAGCACGCCCGCAAATTCGCCTATTGCGTATTTATAAGTTGCAACGTTGCCTTTATCGTTATAAACCACTTGTTCGCTTATAAAATCTTCTTGAGTTAAGGTTATATCGGTTGCAAGAACAAAAAGTTTACCTGCGTTAGATTGAGTTACGTTGCCATCTTGGTCTTTAACTTCACCTATTGCAAGAAGTTTTTCTTTAGAATCGATTATCTCATAATCTTCAACTACGGTAAACAAAACTTTATATTTATTTCCGCTTGCAATTTCTACCACGGTTACGGTTGCTTTGCCTTGCTTTAACGCCTTTACGGTTGCATTTTCTACCGCTACAACCTCTGCGTTTGAACTAACTAGGCTATATCCGCTCATATCTTTGCCGTCTACCGATACGTTAAAGGTTTCGCCAACTTTTAACACTTTAGTAGTTGCGTTAATTTCAGGCAAAATTTCAACTGCGTTAAATTCTTTTAACACCCCGCTGAACACGCCGTTATTTTGAGCAACGTGCAATACGTAGTAAGCGCCTTTTGCCGTGATAACTATAGAATTGTCAACAACGTTATCGGATAGGTCTTTTTTGTTTTGGTTAAACAATTTACAAGTTAAAACTGCTCCGTCTGAAACGCTTGCCGTACCCAAAGAAAAACTTTGACCAACTTGCGCCGTTGCATATTCACTATCAAAAGAAACTTGCGGATAAACAAAAGTTTTTCCGTTGCCGTCGTTTTTAAGAGCAACTTTTTCGTTAGTGGTAAATATTTGACCATCAAGCACGTTTGCGCTTATTAAATCGCTTTGAGTTGCATATAACGAACAACCTTCAACGTTTTGAGTTAAACTTCCGTCAGCAACTATAAATATATTTTCATAAGTGCCGTAACCGTTGTTTGCAACGCTTATTTTTGAGTTAGACGCGTCGCCCACGTATTCAACCGTAAACACACTGTTTTCAACTTTGCCGTTAGATATTTCGAACAGACAGTTGCCCAAAGTGCTTATAGGTGTTACCGACTTAAAGTTGAAAACGGAATTTCTAATTTGACCGTAATTATTGTTTGCAACCAAACTAGAATCGTCTTTGACAAACGTTTCAACGTTAAAGTTTACGCCGTCTATTATTGCGTTTTCGCCTATTTCGTTAAACAAGCCTGAAAAACCACCGTCGGTAGAAGTTGCAAACCTTTGATAGCCTGAAACCGAATAACCGTTTCCGATAAGTTCGCCGTCAAAACTCTCTATAAGATATTTGCTGTTGATTGCGGGATTTTGTGTAAAATACGCGCTTAAATCAATATTATCTTTAAGAATAAATCTATTCATAGATTTAGCGCCGTCTATTGCCATAAACTGTTCGGCTGTTTCTACGTAAGCAATTTTGCCAACCGTTACTTTAATTTCTGCGCTTTTGTTTTGATAATTAACCGTTACAACTGCGTTGCCGTCGTTTAGAGCAACAATATTTCCGTTTTCAATTTTTACAACGCCAACACCCGATTTAACAGAAAAACTTACATTTTCTTTTTCTTGTTCGTTTATTTGCCCGCCAACGTAAAGGTCAAAATCTATTGCCTTGGGTTGGTCGCCTGCATACATAACTATTTCGGGTTGATTTACAATGATTACTGCAAAATCTTCAGTTGAAACTTTGCAAATTGCAGTTACCGTGCTACCTTGATAGGTTGCCTTTGCGGTTATTATAACTTCTTTGCCGTTTTTAATTGCGGTAACAACGCCGTTTTCTACCGTTGCATAATCTTCATCAGAACTTTGCCATTCAACGGGCGCGTTTACGATAACGCCGTTTACCGTTACGGTAGCCGTTAAGTTTACTGTCTTGACTTGACTGTTTGCATTGAGAACCGCCGTTTTTTGTGAAATTGTTAAATTTAAGTCGTTCTTTTCAACAACAGCCTCTAAAACCACAACTTCACAACTTGCGCTGTAAGTTCCAACCTGCGCTACAACTGAAGTAGTTCCGTTACCCAACGCTTTAACTACGCCGTCTTGTACGGAAACTATGTTTTCATTGAAAGAATACCACTCTACTTGAGGTTGTTCTTCAAAATTTTCTATTGTAGCGGAAAGAGTAAACGAACTGCCTATTTCCATCTTCAACTTTTCATAATTTAATTCAACCGAAGGGGTTGTTGAAAGTTGAGGTATAACGTTATTTTCTTTTTTACAAGAAACGCTAAAAGCCACGCACACGGAGAGCATTAAAGCCGTTAAAACGATTAAAAACTTTTTAATATTTTTCATCACGCTTTACTTTTCCTCCATTGGTCGAATTTTTGTTCGTTAGTTTCACTATACGAATACGTTGCAGTTATTATAAGCCCGTATTTGTTTACTAACGATTCTACCTCGTCAACTATACTTAAATAGATTGTAGTGGTGTATTCACTTGAAAAGAAATCTAGAATATATACTAGCGGTGTTAAAAGTTCAAGTTCTAATCTTTGAGTATATAATTCTTTTTCTTTTTGCGTGTAGTTGGGGTTAGCGTTAATTTCGCTCATACCCTTTCTAATTAAATATTGCGCACGCTCTAAAAGTCCTTTAGATAACCAGTCGCCCTCGTCTGTGGTAAGTTTATCTTTATCACGTTGGTCACGAACGGCGGTTCTAGTTGTTTCCATCAAATAATAATATTCAAGCATCTCTTCGCACGCGTCTTTATAATAATGTTTTATAAAGTTTTCAATAAGCATATTTACGTCTACGTCAGGATTCCATTGAACTTTTGCGTAAATATAACCTAGCATTATTTGGAACGCGCACCCTTGATATGCCCCGCTACTGTGGTCGTCTTCTAGGTGAATTGCGCCCATATCAACTGCGAGTTTATAGTTTGCAACTACCGAGGAAATAGGGTATGGCCACTCAAAACATTTAAAGAAGTTTGAATTATACCAGTAAGCCATAAAACTCTTACTGCAAGCCTTCCAACCCAAAAGGTCGTTTAACCCCGCTTTGTTATAATTTTCGTCGGTTAAAGGACGTGAGAAGTTTGCCTCTATAGGCGCGTAAATAACGGGTGCTAACTCGTGCAATACGCAACTTTCGTCAATAGGCTCAAAAACGCCGTTAGGTGCGTTTCTATTTATAGGGGGCTGTCTTGTTTCATAATAAGCAAGCAACGGATAATAAATGGTTCTTTCTATACCTTGCTCTACTCTCCACGCCTCCATTTCTTCTACGACAGAATTTACCCAACGAACAACTTGACCCGCATAAGAATAAGTGTTTATTTCTTGCATACAAGCGTCGCACTTACAAATTGCGTTCACTTCGTCTTCTGGGCCTATCGGAATATATTCTATAGTTGGCTGTTCGAGTATAATTTTCTTCATACCCTTTATAAGTTGCGCCCTAAAACCCTCGCTTGAATAACAGGGTTGAGCACCGCTTGCAGCATACCAGTCGGGGTGTTCTTCTCTGTACGTTGTAGGATTTACTATTTTGAACAATGCGTGTGGATAATAATACCAAACGAGTTCGTTAAACATCATATATTGCACGCCTGCAAACGTACGACGTTTTGCTGCAAAATAAGAGTCGGTTGCAGACGCTCTCCAACCGCCGTGCCTACTCTCTATTGCAGGCTTATCGGCAAAATCAAAGTCTAAAACTTTTAAGTTAAGCGTTTTTCTAAAATAAATTTCGTCGGGTGCATAAGCCTCCCAGTCAATTTGACGGTATAAAAATTCATAAACCGCATACAGCGTGCCATAGCCACCGCCACCGCATAACACTAACGTATTGTCAAATCTTTTAATTTTAAAGCCGTCACGCTTAAATTCATCATAGTCAACGGTTACCCCACTGCCTTGATAAATGGTGGTTTGCCCTAAAGAAATAACTTTATCTTGAGAGTTAAACGTTCTGCCTATGTCAGAAACGATATTTAAGTTTGCTCCAGTTGACTGTTTGATATAAAGTTGAAGTTCTTCCGCCGCATATTGCTCGTAATTTATTGCATCTTCAGGAATTACTATAACGTAATCACTCATTCCGTTCTTTACTAAATCAATATCGGTTGCAGATATAACTTCTGGACCTATAACTTTATTTTCCGTTTGTTCTTTGCAACCTACAGTAGATACGCAAAACAAAAGTGAAAGCATCAACGAAAGGATAGATATAAATGTTTTTTTAATTTTCATAACCGTTCCTCCTTAACCTACGAAGATATAGAATATCTTGGTTGCTATTGCTTTATCAGCGTCAGCAGCGTAATAAACCACGGTATAAGTTCCCTTTCTGTCGGGTGTAAACTTGTAATTTTCAATTCTAGTTCCCGTTGCATTTGGCGCAATAACGTAAACGAAACTTTCTATTTCTTCTTTAGCAGTATTTTCGTCTTCAACGTCCATTTTCGGCAAGTTAATTTGTTTGTTAACTATACCCGCCTTTTGAACTTCACCAGAGAGTGTTATTACAGGTGGAACTCTATCTAATACCGATATAGAGAAGTTTCTCTTACCCGTTTGACCTGACGAGTTCTTTGCCTCGTAAAGAATTTTATAGTTGCCACACCAGTTTGCCGTTATTACCTTTTGTTCACTAATATCAACGCCGTCTAAAATGGGGCTACCGTCGGGTGCGGTTACGGTTACTGTAAGAGATTTTATGCTACCCATAAAGTCAAACGCCGTTGCCGCAGGTATAACGAATTGTTCGCCTATTTCGACAGAATTAAAATCGCCCAAAACTTTAATTGCGCTACTTGTCAATTTACTCTTCGTGCTAGTTTTTGATATATCAAAACTTTGACCTGCAAAATTCAAAATACCTATCGCTGCGGTTGCGTTGTTATCAACTTCAGGCATATTAAATTCAAGGTAAACTGATTCGCCCTTAAATCCGTGGAAAATATCGCCGTTATCACAATGAGTGATTTGACAAATATTTTTTCCGCCGATAATAAGCATATTAGTTTCTTTATCAAATTCTACTTGGAAATTCTTTGAATAACTTCCGAAAACCGCATCAACTATAACGTATTTGTTGCCGTTATATTGAAGAATTGATTCTGCGCTGTCTTTTTTATAAATTCCTGCAGTGAAAGATATATCGGGATAAACTGCGTCAGTTAAAGTAAAGTCTATTCTAGAAAGATTTTCACCCGGTTTATAACTACCTGCAACTTCAGATGAAACTGCAAACTTGGCAAAATCTACGCTTACGGGTTTAATTATGCTTACGAAAGCAGGTTGACTGAACGTAAACGTTGCGCTTCTTTCTATAACTTTTTGGGTTGCGTTAGTATAAAAATATCTTTGCAAGAACTGTTGCGTGCCAATCTTTGAATCGGTTACGTTAACCGTGTAATCAAGCGTTGTTTGCCCCGCTTTAATTTGAACTGCCAAAGCGTCGGTAGTTTGATGCGTATATTCTCTGCCCTCAAGTTTAACGCCGTTTACCCAGTATTCAACGTCAACGTTTTCTTCACCCGTTGCGCTATATTTAACGGCAGTAAATTCGGGGAAAGTATATTTTTCGCCCTTAATAATTGCCTTTGGCATAGTCTTTTTGGTGATTATCGGCTGGTCAGAATAACTAGCGTTGATTGTGTAAACGAAGGGTTGACTTTCACCTATATAGTCTGAAACGACTACGCTTATCAAATATTCGCCTGCATCTTCAACGATAAAGCAGTTGTTTTCATCAAGAACAACCGTTTGACCGTTTTTGGTTATAGTAACTTTAGTGCTTAAAACACCAGTTCCGCCACTAGCAACGCCACTTAAATAACTATATTTTGAGCCAACGAAAACTTCGGGTAAAAGATTTTCGTTAAACTTATAATTTTTCAAAGAAATTTCTTTATCTTGTTTTACCGTAACTCTAACGTCTTTAACCGTAACGTTACCTGCAACGTCAGACGCTTTATATCTAATAACGTATTCACCCGCGCTTTCAGGCACAAATTCGCTACCGTTGTTTTCTACGTCGGTTAAAACGCCACCGTTATCTTTATAAACGTTTACGATAAGTTCGTTTTTCAAGCCCTCTGCAATATCTCTTGAATATGCAGAGAAAATTTTATAAGGTTTACCCTCTATACCAAACGGCACGGATTTTTCACTGTTGCCCGCATAATCTACGAATATTGAAGGCGGTGTGGTATCGGTTGTATAAGTACCCGACATATCTTGACCGTCAATATTTAAAATCATTAGATTTGCAGTTTGGGTTAAGCCTGAAAGTTTTACAGAAAGTTCAACTTCACCCGTGGTAAACTTTTTCCACGCGTTGCCTGTTCCCACTTGAGTTTCATCAGCAAGGTCAACCACGCAAATTTTACCTTTTAGCGAACCTTTCGTTGCCATATTTGCGTAAACTTTACCGGTTTCATAATCTAAATAAAGTTTTACTGATTGAGAAACTGAACTTTCGTTGTTGTTATCAATCTTGCCGTAAAGAGAGGCAATTATATTTTGTCCGTAATAGTAATTTCTTTGATAGTCGCCCGTTCCTTTATAAACTTCACGAAGATATTCCAAGTCAAAATCACGCTTGGGTTGAGCGATAACAGACAACCTATCTTTCATAGAGTCCCACTTCCACGCATCACGGCACAAACGAATATCTAAAACCTTTTCACGATTATGCACGTCTGTAAAAATAATATCAATGCAAGAAGTTTCCATAACACCCGCAACGGTAGGCGCAATAAACAACTCGACAAGCGTATCGTCTGAAGTATTGTCGCTTAAGTCGATAACGTTGTTATATAACGCCTCTAACGGACGAGTTGCCGTTAACATAGTTCCACAATAATTGTCGTCAGCGTAACTTGGCGCTTGAGCGTTAGAAGTAACCGTAAGCCCTTCTTGCGCTCTCCAAAGTGAAACGTTGTCGTTTCTAACTGTAAAATATTTTGTTTCAGACACGAGCGCGCCGTTCACGGTTGCAGTAAACTTAACCGAATAAAGACCTTCTTGGTCTAACGAAACAATACCAGTATCGTTGGTTTTGCCGTCGGGATAAGTTACCAACGCTTGAGCGTTAAACATTTCAGCACCGTCGAAAGCGTAAACTGATTTGAAACTTACTGAATCGTCGCGAGCGTAAACGTTTTTAAGTTCAACGTTTTTAAATATTGCGCAATCGTTTACAGTTACCGTTATACTTTCAGTTTTAGTGTAACCCACGAAGTCGGTTGCAGAAAATTCCACGGTATAAACACCCGTTGCATCAAACTTGTAAATAAATTCTTCAGCGCAATCGTCAAGCGTATAAACGGTTTGACCTTGCAATTTAACTTGACCTTTAACGGCAAGTGGTTTTGACGATAGTTCGGTTTTTGAAGTTACAGTTCCAAAAGAAACTTGAGTGCCCATACCCACCGTGATATCGTTTAAGGGATATTTGAACTCAAAATTTATTTCAGGTTGACTTTCAAAAACGTAAATAGGATAAGAATAAGTTTTCCCTGCAAGATTATCACTGTCTACAGGGGTATAATTTACGTAGTAAACGCCGTATTCAAAGGGTTGGAAAACGTTATTTTCAACGTTCACAATATTGTTTAGACCGTCGGTAACGGTAATTTCACCCTCAAAAGTTTGCTTAAAACCATCTTTAACGTCAAACGTGGGTATATCGGTTGTTAAGTTATAAGCCTTACCTGCAACGCCTGCAGAAAGTTGAACGTCAGTAAATATCACGGGCGCAGAAGTGTTTATAAGTTGCGCGCCGTCAAACTTTTGACCGCAAAGTTCAAAAACTATAACTTTTGCTTGCTTTCCCTGGGTAATTCCACCAAAAACCATATCAACTGAATATCTTTCATAACTATCAACAAGCGTTACCATATCAAAATGTTTCATATATTCAGCAGATTTAAAGTCGGCAACGGCAACCCCTGCAGAGTTATAAACTCTCATCAATGCGGGGTCAAAAGAGAAAGAAACTGCCTTATCTGAAGTGTTATCAAACGAACCTTCAAAAAGCATTTCACGTTTAACTAACGGTGCGTTTGTGAAAGATACGCCCATTTTTATTCCGTTTTCATCAGGCGAAAATGCTAGGCTAAAACCAAGCCTTGCGCTTTCACTGTTAAAATTAAAAGTAAAACTGTTAAATTCAGTTTCACCAACGGTGGAAGAATAAGGTGTAAATTCTATGCTAAAAAGACCTGCCGCGCCCTGTGATAAAGAAACGCTTGCGCCCGTTCTAGCAGTGCTGAACATATAACCTTTGCGTCCGCCTAAAAAGTTTGAAGAAAGAGATTGTTCTTTGGTTACGGTAACGTCTTGCGCGTGTGTAAATATTTCCGCGCGTGCGTTGCGTTTACAAAAAGTAGAAAACGCAAAACAAGCGGTGGTTAAAATCAACACCGAAAGCAAGATGACCGTGAGTTTATTTCTTAAACTTTTGCTCATTAACCTTTTAAACCTCCTATCGAAAGATTTGAAACGATTTTGTTTCTAAATACTATAAAAATCGTAAGCGTAGGTAAAATAACCAACGCGCTACCTGCAAGTTTTAATGGAACGCCAGATGATGCGTTACCAGTATCCATATTGTAAACGTAAAGACCGTAAGCAACCATAGGATAAGATGGTAGATAAACTAGCGATACGCTATAATCGTTCCAAGATGCGATAAAGTCTAACATAAATAGCGCTATGAAAATATTTTTTACCATAGGCATCATTACGCGTAACATTACCATTAACTGACTTGCGCCGTCAATTTCCGCCGCCTCTGCGTATTCTCTAGATAATCCACAATAAGCAGCGTAAAAATATAAAAACGAAGTTCCCGTAAAACCAAAACTCATTAAGCATCTGCCTAAAAAGTTGTTATAAAGTCCAACTAGTTTGCTAAATTTTATAGATATTGCAAGGTTAGACGGGAAAGATATAATCATCAAAATTATAACCAAAGAGTGAACTAACCCAGTCCATCTTAAATGTTTATACTTTGCAACTACGTATGCGCACGCAGACCTTGAGAAAACGCCTATAAAACCAGTGCATACACTATATACCAAAGAGTATAAAAACATCTCAAGAAGTTGAACTTTTCTAGTACCTACCCTAGAACTTGCAGATGGCACGGTAATGCTAATATTTGTAAAAGCCTTTACCCAGTTTTCCCACTTAAAGCCGTATTTTGGCCAAGCAAAAACCGTGTCGATAAAGTCTATCTGCAGTTTAAGTGAAGAAAACACCGCCCAAAATAGTGGCAAAACTAGCGCTAGTGAATAAAGGGTTAAAAATATCGTTGCAAGTATTGCGAAAGGGGTTAATTTTTTATTCTTTTCAAGTATACTTTTCTTCTTCATAATTAACCTCCTTAATATTCAACGGTAGGACCGAATTTCTCTAATAACCATCTAGTCAAAAGAGTTATAGGTGTTGCAAGACAGCAAACGATAACCGATAGCGCAGAAACCAAAGGTCTATTTACTGCGTGAGAATTTTCAAACGCCATTATGAACATATAGTACCCAAACGTGTATAGGTGGTCAGGCGTGCCGTTACCGTAAAACTGATAGGTCGGTAACGACGAAGTGAAAATACCTATAACTATGGTTGTTAACACTACGCTAAGCGTTGGAAATATGAGTGGAAGAACAATGTAGATAAGTTCTTTAAAATCGGTTAAGCCGTCAAGTTGACCTGCCTCTACTAAAGACGGCGGAACACGGCTCATTGCGCCCGTATAAATAATCATATTAGCGGCAAGCCCCAACCACTCGGTATAAACTAGCATAAGAATAAAGTCAGAGGGCTCTTGCTTTAACAAACTTGGCATCTCTAAAGGTCCTATACCCTTTATGGTAGGAACACCGTATTCAACCAAATACTGGAATATGATAACCCAAACCATACTAGAAACTATGCTGGGTAAGAAAAGGATAACCTTAAACGCGCCCGTGCCTGCAACCTTTTTATAAATTGCGTAAGAAATAAGCACGCTTAAAGGAAGTCTAAACACCAAGTTTATTCCCCAAATAAGAAATGAGTTTTTAAACGAAGTGTTAAGAACGTTTCCACTAGAGGTCATTTCTGCTATAACCTTTTTAAAGTTGTCTAACCCACACCAAACGTATTCGTCGGTAGTTTCAGGAACAAGTTTCTTGAACGCCAACAAAATGGTGTCCGTAGTGGTGTAAAAGAAAGAGAACGCCCACCACGCTATAGGCAAAATAAGTATGGCAACGGCAAAGATTGTGTCTCTTATATATTTTGCTCTAAAACTGTTTTTTGAAGTGCTGTCTTTTTTCATTTTCGTTTTTCCTAAATTTTAGTTAAATAAACTGCCGAACTTACCGTCCCACAAATTTTTAGTAACAAGTCTCTTTATTCCTGCAAAATATTCTTCAGCCGTCATTGCCCCTGCTGTTGCAAAGTGGTCAAGTGGGCTGGTAACTTTAGTAGTAGTACCCGTTTTATAGGTATGGAAAGACGCAATGTCCTCAACGAAGTTGGGGTCGGTGGAAATATATATACCACGGTTTTGACCAGAAACAACTTCTACGTTAGAGTTGGGGTCTTTTGAAAGTTGAGCGATTTCATAAACTTGTTTTTGATAGTAAGTTATTTGGTTAAGTTGTTCGGGGCTCATTGAATATTGCAAAGGTCTACCACAACCTGACGCAACGTTAAAGTTTGCGCACATTGCCTCACTATAAGCAAATTTAACAAAATCTTTTGCCATATCTATGCAACTTGATTTTTTGCTAACGCCAACCATTGAACAAGAGTCGCCTATATCACCGCCACGGATAGAAACTTTTTCGTTCCACTGTGGAATAACGCCGTCAGGCAAACCTTCTCCAACAAATCTTGGGAAAGGCATAAAGCCGAACTTTCTTGTTTTATAAGCGTATTTTTTGTTAATATTAGTTGCCATTTCGTTAAATATTGACTTTGCCTCGTTTTCCCACCAAGTTCCTTCAAAAAGGAAAGCAATAGGTTTGGTAGTTGAACTTTCAACACTGTTAAGGTAAGCCGTTTGCGCAATTATGTTACCTTGAGAAGAAAATAGTGATGCAGGCAAATAATAGTTTCCACCGATAATATCTTCTGCAACTTTTATCGCTGCATATTTACCGTTTTGATAAGCCATTTCGTAGCCGTTTGTATTATCTATTATTTTTGACTTGGTTACGTAATTTTCTTGAGTTTCATCATATTCTTTATAGAAATATTCGCCTTCAAAGTCAGTCATAATGGTATAGTTTTGACCTTCGTAAGCAGACCAAATATAAGAGAGCCAAGATTCTGCATATCCAGGGAAAGAAGTCCAACTAAACGGTGTAACCTCATCACCCTTCATAATTAACATAAGTTGCTTAAGGTCGCCGTAAGTTGCGGGCAAACCATCGTCGAAAGTATTTTCCTTTCCGTCAGGTCCCCAGTTATCGTCTTCATTGCCAGCAATTCCGTCGTATCCTTCATAAACTAAAACGGATTCTTCGTCGTTTGAAAAATAATGATTTGCCTCAAATAGGTCAACGTCGTAAACAGTTCCGTAATAAGAAGTAAACCAAGGAAGAGCAAAATATTTAGGTTGAGTGCTTGTACCCACGTTATAATAATCTCTACTGCTATCGAAAAGTCTATCGTGTATAGAATTTTCGCCATCGGTTATAACGTCGGTAAGGTCAACGAAATAATCACTCGTATTGTCGGCAAGTTTTACGTATTGCCCAATAGTTGCGTTAGTAATCATATAAACGTCGTAACCACCGTTAGAAATTTCAGCAGCAGCGTCTGCAGTTCCGTTTTCAATAATGATAACTTGCGCGTCTTTGTTATACTTCTCATACTCGGTCTTTAGATTATAAGCAAATTGATAACCTACGCCAAGTGATTGAACGCTAACGTAAATTTGCGTTCTGTTTGGGTCGATTTTTTCACCTGTTTGACAGCCTGAAAAAGTAAACATTGTTGTCAACGCTATAGTAAGCGCTATGATTGTTGATAAGATTTTTTTCATAATCTCCTCCAAAAAATATACTTGCACATTTTGTATGCTAACTTATTTTCGCACATTTTTTACCCTTTTTCAATGGTAATTTTATACTTAAATATAGGGGATTTTTTACTTTTTTCGCCTTTTTAAATGTTTTTAAATAAAATATTTAAAAATATACGCAACACGCACGCGTAGCGCGCGTACCTAGTTTAATCACCAGCACGCATGAATGAGCCCTATAGCGTAACGAAAATTAAGCTAGAAAAATACTCAAAACAAATTTGCTATAAAAAACAAAAAAACCACCTTAAGTAAGATGGTAAAAACGCTAATTATTAGATTTTATACTGATTGCACACTGCTATACAACTGACACAAAATAAACTGCGTTGCGACAGTATTATTGCAATTTTACGTTAAAGTTCAAAAATTTTAATTAAAAAGTTGCGTTTATGATAGTTTGTATAAGAAAAATGCTTTTTTGTTCATTATTTTTGACACCGTTTTAGTTTTTTGACGACACAAACCCATAAAATTTTAAAAATTTAAAGCCGTTCAAAAAATGAACGGCTTTATGCTTAATTTTGTTATTCTAATTTATTCAGCGGTATAGTTGTCAAAATATCCTTGAATATATACGATAGGCGTTCCCTTATCACCAGAACCAGACGTAAGGTCGCAAAGTGAACCTATAAGGTCCGTAAGTCTTCTAGGCGTAGTGCCTTCTGACGCCATTTTTCCAACCAAATTACCGTCTTTTGCCTTAATTTTATCTTTTATTGCCTCTTTTAATTGTTCGCCCGAAAGAGAAGAAAATTCGTTATCTGCAAGATATTTAAGTTTAAGTTCGTTAGGTGTTCCTTCAAGCCCAGAGGTATATGCAGGCGCAACCACGGGGTCTGCAAGTTCCCAAATCTTACCAACGGGGTCTTTGAACGCACCGTCGCCGTAAACCATAACTTCTACGGTTTTTCCAGTTGCTTTATATATATTTTGTTGAACCGCATCAACGATAGGTTGACAATCTCTTGGGAAGAGTTTAACTTGGTCTTCGGTTGCCTTATTAGAACCTAAAAGTCCATACTTTTCGTTGTATCCACTTCCGTTTACAGGCGCATTCAAAATTTCATCTAAACCAAATACACGTTCAGCCCCTGCATTTTTCAAAAGTCTTTTTGTTCTAACTCTAGTGTGAATATCACAGTTAATCACGTTTTTGGTGTATTTAAGAACCGCACGTGGGTCGTTTGCAAAAATAATCTCTGCCTCTGCGCCACATTCTTTAATTAAATTTTCATAATATTCAACGTAGTCAATCCCCGTAAAGGTGTGCTTTTTATATCCAAAAAGTTCACGATATTTTTTAAGGTCTAAAACGTCGCTATACGGATTTACGCCCTTTTCGTCAAGGTCGTCAAAAGAAATAAGATGGTTACCAACTTCGTCTGACGGATATGAAAGCATCAAAACAACTTTCTTCGCTCCTTTAGCAATACCTCTTAAACATATTGCAAAACGGTTACGACTTAAAATAGGTAGTATAACGCCAACGGTTTCGCCACCAAGTTTGTTTTTAACGTCAACTGCAATATCGTCTACGCTTGCATAGTTACCCTGTGCACGAGCAACTATCGCTTCGGTCATTGCAACTATATCTCTATCTCTAATTTCAAAACCCGCATCTTTTGATGCCTCTAACACAGATTCAGTTACGATTTTAACTATATCGTCTCCGTTTCTAATGATGGGTGCACGTACTCCACGGCTTACCGTTCCTATCATACGACTCATAATTTTTTCTCCTTGTGTGCGCAAAAATATTACAACGCACTTAACGACTAAATTATATGTTAAACTGCGCTTGGTTGTCAACGATTTTTTTATTATAATTTATTTCAACCATATTAGTTATACTTATAGTCTTAAAGTTTTAATGATTTGTTTTTAACTATTTTTACAATCATTAAAAAATTTATCGTCAGTTGCAATTTAATAAACTTCAACTTGAATTTAAAAATATAAAACACCCTTGAGGGTGCTTTGTGGTAGTCCTGGCGGGAATCGAACCCACAACGGCCCCTTAGGAGGGGGCTGTTATATCCATTTAACTACAGAACCTTATTGTGCCAAACAAAATGAGTAGATTTTGATAAAACGCTGTTGCCTATAAATGGATGCAACAGCGTCTGCTTAGCCGAGCAGGCTTTACCTGTGAACGCCGTCGAAATATCTCGACTCATCCATTTAACTACAAAACTAAATATTAAATTGTAAATAACGCTAATATATTTTACTACAAACAAAATAACCTGTCAAATAGTGGAACGCAATTTTTAAAATATAATTCAATTTTTTTATTTTACCGTATACACTGACCTATTTAAGGGTAAAATACGGGTAACGATTTAAGCACAGTCAGACTATAAAAATACATAAACTGATAATGGGAAATGCTTTAAACGTGGGAGACCCTTATGATTAAGAGAGGAGAACTTTATTATGCTGACTTAAGCCCCGTGGTTGGCAGTGAACAAGGCGGAGTGCGACCTATACTTATAGTGCAAAACGACACGGGTAACAAATACAGTCCAACCATAATTGCAGCGGCGGTAACAAGTAAAATAAACAAAGCCAAACTTCCAACGCACATTGAACTAAACGCAAATGAATTTGGGTTAGTTAAAGATAGCGTGATATTGCTTGAACAGATACGCACGCTAGACAAACGCAGACTTAAAGAGCGCATTGGCGAACTCTCCCCCATTACTATGAAAAAAGTAAACACCGCGCTACTTATTAGCCTAGGCTTTGGGGATAATTTAAACGCTATAAATTAAAATAATTAGGGGGGCGACAATGTTTTGTCGCCCCCGCTTTTTTATTTAAGGTTTTTATAATTTAATTTCTTCAAGTTCATTAAGCCATAGTTTAGAAATTGCGTCGCTTGGCATACGGTAACTTCCCCTTGGGGATAGTGAAAGTTCGGTAACCTTAACCCCGTCTGGCAAGCAAGAACGCTTAAACTGTTGAGCAAAAAATCTTCTTACAAAAGTTTTTAACCATTTAAGAATAGTTTGTCCGTCAAATTCACCATTAAAGGTGTTAAGAGCAGAATAATAGACCTTTTTAGGCGAAAAACCCTTTTTTATAAAATAGTATAAAAAGAAATCGTGCAAAGTATAAGGTCCAACAATATCTTCAGTAACTTGCCCTATCTTGCCGTCGTTTGAGGGAATAAGTTCTGGACTTACGGGCGTGTCTAAAATATCTTTAAGCACAGCCTTAAACTTTCCTTTGCCCTTATTTGCCGTGTAGTCAACCAAATGGCGAACGAGCGTTTTAGGTATAGAACCGTTGACTGCATACATGCTCATATGGTCACCGTTATAAGTTGCCCAACCAAGCGCAAGTTCTGACAAATCACCCGTACCAACCACTAAACCACCGCAAGAATTTGCATAATCCATAAGCACTTGAGTGCGCTCTCTTGCCTGTGAATTTTCATAAGCGGCGTCGTGTAAATCTTCAGAGTGCGCAATGTCTTTCAAATGGCGTTTTACCGCTTTAGTTATATCTATCTTTTTAAGCGTTGTTCCAAATGCTTTTGCCAAATCAACGCTATTATCAAAAGTTCTTGAACTTGTGCCAAAACACGGCATAGTTATTGAAATGATATCTTTTGAACTTCTGCCTAAAAGTTGAATTGCTTTTGACGCTATAATTAGAGCGAGGGTAGAATCAAGACCGCCAGAAATTCCTATAACTACCTTTTGCGCATTGACGTGTTCTATTCTTTTCTTTAAGCCTTGAGCGGCAATTTCAATCAAAAATTCTTCTTCGCCATTTTTTACAAAAGGATATTTTTCATAAGTTCTAGTTGGTAGCGCTTGTTCGACATCTAAAGAAAAACTTACCTTACAATATTGTTTTTGTTCTATTTGAAAGTTTTGATTAAAAACCTTACTTCTTTCATAATCAATATAATCTAAATCAACTTCCGCCACGCAAAGCCCGTTGCTAAAAGGCGCGTTTTCTACAAGGATTTGACCATTTTCACTAATTAAACTATGTCCTGAAAAAACGCAATCGGTAGTGGATTCTCCGTACCCTGCGTTTGCATAAACATACGCACAAACCGCTTTTGCCGAGTGGCTTTTAGCCAAATTTCTTATAGTTTCCACCCTACCCGAAAACTCTGGACTTGCAGAAAGATTTACTATAATTCTTGCGCCGTTTACCGTGTGATAAAGTGATGGTGGTACTGTTGCGAACAAATCTTCACAAAGTTCTGCAGATATTTTAAAATTATCTATAGATTGATTTTCAAAAATTATATTTTTTCCAAAAGGAATGGTTTGACCGAAAAGATTAACGCTATAAACACCGTCGTCGGCTTGTGAAAAATAGCGTTTTTCGTTAAACTCATTATAATCGGGCAAATAACATTTTGGAACTAAACCAAGCACTTTTCCACCACAAAGCCCTGCGCAAACGTTATAGATAAGCCCGTCTTTAACCAAAGGTAAACCAACGAAAACGATTATATTTTTTTGCTTGGTATAATCTGCTAAATATAAAAGCGCGTTTTTTGCGCCGTCAAGCAAAGTTTTTGAATAAAACAAATCCCCAGCGGTGTAACCTGTTAAACACAATTCGGGAAAGGTTAGCACGCTTACCCCACTGTTTACGGCAAGGTCTATACCCTTTTTTATTTGCTCAAGATTAAATTCTACGTCTGCAACCTTTATTTCAGGTGTAAAAGTTGCAACTTTTACATAACCTAAATTCATAATTTTTCTCCTTTTTATTAAAAACGCAAATTTAGATATTTTAATTTTACACCATTTTTTAATATTTTGCAATAATTTTACAAAACAAAAAAAAGCAATTTTTGCAAAAAATGCAAAAATTGCTTTTTTAACTTTATTTATTTTATTCAGTATATCCTTCGGGGTTTTGGGTTTGCCATCTCATAGCATCACGGCACATATCGTCAATGGTCTTTTCAGCCACAAAACCTAAAACTTCCTTTGCGTAAGTTGGGTCTGCATAGCACTCGTCAATATCACCAGGGCGACGTGGCATAATTTTATAAGGAATAGGTTTACCCGTTACCTTTTCAAAAGACTTAACCATATCTAAAACGCTATAACCTTGACCCGTGCCAAGATTTACAACGAGCAAACCAGGGTTTTGAGCAAGTTTATTTACAGCCAAAACGTGTCCTTTTGCAAGGTCAACAACGTGTATAAAATCGCGAACACCCGTTCCGTCGTGCGTGTCGTAATCGTTGCCAAACACGCCTAGGTATTCTCTCTTACCTACCGCAACTTGAGTGATATAAGGGCAAAGGTTGTTAGGTATACCTTTAGGGTCTTCGCCTATCATACCAGACTCGTGCGCGCCCACGGGGTTAAAATAACGCAAGATTGCAATATTGAAAGATTTATCAGATGCGTATAAATCTTTGAGTATATATTCAATAAACAGTTTTGTACTGCCGTAAGGATTAGACGTTGACAAAGGGAAATCTTCTTTAATAGGCACGCTTTTGGGCTTTCCGTAAACGGTTGCAGAAGAAGAAAATACTAAATTCTTCACGCCGTGGTCACGCATAGCAAAAGCAAGCACCAAAAGTCCACCTATATTGTTTTCATAATATTCAAGCGGTTTTGCGCAACTTTCGCCAACAGCCTTAAAGCCTGCAAAGTTGATAACTGCGTCTATTTTATTTTCGGTGAAAATTTTATCAAGTATAGCCCTATCACGGATATCCCCTTCATAAAATTTAATTTTTTTGCCTGTAATTTTTTCTACGCGCTTTACAGCCTCGTATTTACTGTTCATAAAATTGTCAATGCAAACCACAGAATGCCCTGCATTAAGTAGTTCTACTGAAGTATGTGAGCCTATATATCCCGCTCCACCAGTAACTAAAACGTTCATTTTTATTCTCCTTTAACTATTTCTTTATACGCGTCAAAATATCTATTGCCGAGTATATAAATTGATTCTCTGTTAAAATGCACTGCCTCACCCTTACCAGTAATTTGATTATTACTTAAAAGGTCGTTTCCTTGACAAAACGCGCCTTTGCCTATATCACGAGAAAGGTCGGTTAGCACCCTTTCAGTAATAACCGCACGTGGCGTGTTATTAAACCACTCATTATTAAAGCCACCGCAAATAAAGGGCATATCCCCAAACCTTGCTCTCACGTCTTTAACCAAAGTGCTTACGTTTAAATAATGCCTGTCGTAAAATTCTTGTTCGGTATATTTAGCACTTCTTGCAGTATCCATTTCACCTTGGTGCCACAAGAGCGCAACAACTCTATTTTCAGCGTTCATTGATAGAGCGTTTTCTACCATATCTACCATACGAACGTAAAGACCACCGTCAAGCGTCCAGTGCCTTGAACAGAAACCCGTTCCGCCAAGAGCAGTGTCAACTATAAGAATTTTTCTATCTTCACTTAAAAACTCTTCTTTATATCTTTTAGCAAACGGAAGAGCAAGCACGCCCCTACGGTAACCTTCTGCAGGTCTTTCGTCGGCAACGCTTAAAGTGTACTTTGCAGAATATTTAAGTTTACTAGCATCACGCTCAAATTCGTTTCCGTCATCACGCAAAAACCGACCTTTCATCATCAAAATATCTTGGTCAAACGACCAAAGCATTGTTGTTGGACCTATTCCACAACCAGACGCGTTAGATTGCCCTGCTAATATTATTATATCAAATTTTTCATTGCTAGGATTTGTTACCATAATTATCACCTTTTTTATTTTTACATAATTATACTACTAAATAGCAATAAAAACAATATTAAAAAAGATTAAAACCAACAAAAATTAAATATTTATAACATTATTTTATTCCGCAAGCGGATAAAAATCTCTTAAAGCCGTTATAACCTTTTTGGTCTGCCTTAAATACTGCCGTGTTACCAAGAATATTTTTACAAGTGATATTCACTCTGTCTGTTACGCGTTTTTCTGCGCTTTCTATATCAGAAGATAAACCTTCTTTTATCATTTCTTCTATCATAAATCTATGCGCATAAAGATAATTTTCACTATTAGCAAGCGCATCTTTATCATAAGCAACTTTTCCACATAGAATTTCCGCAATCATATATAATTGCTTTTTAAGTCTTCCCGGTAAAATAAACAAGCCCATTGCCTCAATTAAGCCGATACCCTCTTTTTTGATATTGTGATATTCTGGGTGTGCGTGGAAAATTCCGTCTGGAAACTCTTCGCTTGTTCTATTATTTCTTAAAATGATGTCAATTAAATAAGTTTCGCCTTGCTTTCTTGCTACTGGGGAAAGTGAGTTATGCCTTGTTTCGCCCGTTTTAGCGTAAATTCCACACTCTTCGTCGGTAAAAGTTTCCCAAGACTTGATTATGTCTGCGGTAAAATCTCTAACGGCTTTTCTGTCTTTACTCTCTAACCTTATAACGCTGTTATACCAGTCTACAATACCAACTTTTACGGTAGGATATTTTTCACAACTAAAAATTTCTTTTAACGGCGCTTTGTGCATAGGCATCAAATGCTCACCGCCTTGAAAGTGTTCGTGATTTAATATTGAACCGCCTATTATAGGAAGAGCGGCGTTAGAACCTATCATATAGTTAGGAAAAAAGTCTACAAAATCTAAAATTTTATCAACCGTGTCGCTTGCAATGTGCATAGGCGTGTGTTTATTTGATATTGCAATCATATGCTCGTTATAATAAGCATACGGTGAATATTGAACAAACCAGTCTTCACCGCCCATTTTAAGGGATATAGTTCTAATATTTTCACGAGCGGGGTGTTTAAGATGCCCTTCAAAACCCTCGTTTTCTTTACACAAAAAACAAGCGGGATAATTTGCCTTTTTGGGTGCGGTTAAAAGTTTTGCAATTTCTTTGTTATCTTTTTCAGGCTTACTTAAATTTACGGTGATTTCAAGATATTTATCGCCGTCAACGTATTCCCACTTTAAGTTTTTGCCTATTGCCGTTTTTTGAACGTAATTATTTTTAACGGATAGGTCATAAAGATATTCGCACGCTTTTTCTATGCCTTGCTCACTCTTTAATTGCATAAAAGTTTGGTTAACTTTAGACGGCAAGGGTGATAATAGCCCCATAATATAGGTGCTATAAAGATTTTCCATACCCTCTTCTATAAGAGAATTTTCTCTTGCGTAACTTTCAATATCTTGAACCAAAACGTCAGGAACGTCAAGCGTATCAATAAAACTCAAGTCGCCCGCATCATAACACGGTTCGTCAAGTTTAAATTCACGCAACAATAAATTTCTAAAATATATTTCGTCACGCGCATTCAAATGCAAAAAATTCTTTGCGTATCTTAATAACTTTTCAATTAAAATTTTTCCGTCAACCATAATTTTCTCCTTTATTAAACTAGAAGTGTAAAACGCCTGTTTTACGGCAAAACAATGAGCCTTGCTAAAGATTTCGACGCGCGTCAAAAACTTTAACTTCTTATAGAATACATTATACAACACTTTGAGCATTTATTATTTATAAAATATAATAAATTGTTTACACTAAACGACTTTATTTTTTATTATCTTTATAGTAATAATAAAACCTACACTCTTTGTTTGAATTATAAAGTTTTCGTTCTCTATCACATTTTTTACCAAAATGGCGTTCAAAATTTTGCGCCGACGTTATAACGAAACACGACCAGTTGTCAAGTTGGCGATAAACGTTGCCGAGCGACTTATAACACTCTTCCGCCTCTTTTTTATCGTAAACTCTCTCGCCGTAAGGTGGATTTGAGACGATTGTTCCACCCGACAAATCACACTTGAAATTTTTAACGTCTGAAACGCTAAACTTTATTTTATCTGCAACACCCGCCCTTTCTGCGTGGCGCTTTGCAAGTTTTATGGCTTTAGGGTCTATGTCAGATGCAAACAAATTCAACTTACGTTCTCGTTTTTCGCCGTCTTTAGCCTCACTAAATACCCTATCAAAAATCTTTTGGTCAAAGTTTTTCCAGTCGTTAAAAGCAAACTTTCTGCCCACGCCACCTGCAATGTTTAGCGCAATACGGGCAGTTTCTATAGCGATTGTTCCCGAACCGCAAAAAAGGTCTGCAAACGGGCGCTCATGATAAAAATCACTAAACAAAACTAGAGCAGATGCAAGAGTTTCTTTTATAGGCGCAATACCAACCATATCACGATATCCCCTTTTATGTAGCCCTGCACCGCTGGTGTTTATATTGAGAGTTATTTCATCTTTGAAAAGCGAAAAGTCAATTTGATATTCCGCACCTGTTTCATACAATCTATTTAGACCGTAAACACCGCATAGCCTATCCGCAATAGCCTTTTTTATTAGACTTTGGCAAGCGGAAACGGCAAACAACTTGCTTTTAACGCATTTTCCGTTGACTATAACGCGCGCATCTTCTGGTAAAAAATCTTCCCAACGAACGCTTTTAACCCTTTCAAACAAAACGTCAAAGTCGTCAACGGCAAAACGAGCAACGTTTATATATACCCTATCCGCCGTTCTTAAAAACACGTTGAGCCTTGCAACGTCTTCAGCCGTGCCTTGTAAATTAAGCGCGCCGTTGATAACAGGTGCGTCTTGATAGCCTAATCTTTTAAGCTCACTTTTTAATACTTTTTCTACGCCCGACGCGCAAGTAAGCGTTATGTTGAGTTTATCGGGAAACTGTTTTTTCATACGTAATAATTTTAAAGCATAAACTTTTATTTTGCAAGCGTTTTAATAACTTTGCCCAATAAATTTAAAAGTATTTAAAAACCTACAATATGACATAACCATTAAGCCTATTTTAACAAGGTAATCATTATATCAATTTTAGTATATATTATATAAATATTTTACATAACGAACTATTTATCTATTGACATTTACAAAAGGTTTTGTTAAAATAAAATGGGGATAAGGTGTTAAATTGAAAAATAGTGATTTAATTACACAAGAAAACATATCTGTTTCAAGTGAAAAAAACGCTGTCGCCAACTGCGAAAAAGATTGTAACGGCGGTCAAAAAAACCTCACTCTTATGCAACGCGTAAGCGGTGGAAAAATTTTCCATAAAAAAGATTTGTGGGTATATTTTTCTCTAGTGATAATAGTTGCTTGCCTTTTTATATTTTTAATTTTTCCATTTTTATCAAAAGGCGACGTTAACGGATTTTTGATTACCCAAAACGGCAAAACAGTTTTAGTTTTCAAACCAAATTCTTCACAACTTTTTTCGATTGAAACAGAGTTTGCCGACCAAGTTGATATAAAGGAAGAAGAAAACGGAATTTACACGGTCAAAATTTTTTCTTCCCCGCAAAAAACAGGCTATAACGTTTTAGTTTTTAACACGAAAAAAGTGAGCGTTAAAGTAACTGAAAGCACTTGTTCTGACTCTAAAGATTGCGTTTATTGCCCAGAACTTACTAAAAGTGGTTCTATTTATTGCGCGCCACATCATCTAAAAATAACACCCGTTTCGGGTAGCGGTTTTGTTCCGCCGACTACGGGGTGAGTTATGGAAAAAATTACACTAAAAAAGATAGCAACGTGCGCGTTGTTTTCTGCACTAGCAACCATATCTTTTACGCTTGAAAATCTTTTACCGCCTATAATATTACCAGGCGCAAGGTTGGGTGTTGCAAACGTTTTTATTTTACTTGCGTTGATTAGTCTTGGGGTAAGTTACGGATTTATTGCTCTAATAATAAAAATAACTTTGGGCAGTTTGTTTTCTGGCAATATATCTTCCATTATGTATTCTTTGCCTGCAGGCATAATTTCATTATCGTTAGAAGTTGTGCTACTTAAAGCGGTAGAAAACTTAAGCGTAGTTTCAATTAGCGTTGCGGGGGCGGTTGTCAACTCTACCGTGCAAAATTTGATATTTTGTTTAGTAACGGGCGCAGTTGAATATTTATATTACCTACCATATCTTGCCCTGATTGCAGTTTTAGCAGGGCTTTTGGTTGGATTTACGGTTTACCTTGCAATAAAGCGTATTCCAAAAAATTTAATTTTGTAATTTTTAACAAGTTTAGTTATATCATCTAAACTAAAAAAGGAGAAAAAAGTGAGCATAAGAAAAGGCAAACCTTATCCTTACGGTATACACGTTAAGGATATGAAAGAATTGTGCGCTGAAAGTCCTATAATTAAGATGCCTGCGCCCAAAAAAGTTTACATAAGTATGTCGCAACATATCGGCGCGCCCGCTATTCCGGTGGTAAACGTTGGCGATAAGGTTACAAAAAGGCAACTTATAGGTAAAGAGAGCGGTATGATTTCCGCAAACGTTTTCTCTTCAATCTGCGGAACGGTTACCGCTATTGAAGACATTGTTACGGCAAGCGGATTAAAAATGAAACACGTGGTTATTGAAAACGACGGTAGAGATGAAGAAATCTTCTTTGACAACATTGCAGATTTTGAGCCTAAAACGATAATAGAGCGTATTCGTCTTGCAGGTATCGTTGGTTTAGGTGGCGCAGGTTTTCCCACAGCGGTTAAACTTTCCCCCTCTACTAAACTTGACACGCTAGTCATAAACGGTGCAGAGTGTGAGCCTTACCTAAACTGCGACTACAGGCTGATGATTGAAAACACCGAAGATATTTATAGGGGTGTTAAATACGCCGCTATGGCGCTTGGAATAAAGAAAATAATTATCGGTATTGAGGCTAATAAGCCCAAAGCAATAGAGGCGTTTTCTAAATATGACGATATTGAAGTTGTTGTGCTTAAAAAACAATACCCTATGGGTAGCGAAAAACATCTAATTTATTGCACCACTGGTAAAAAAGTGCCCTGCGGTAAAATGCCTTTCGATGTGGGGTGTTGCGTTCAAAATATCAAAACAGTTATTGCAATAAAACACGCTATCGAAGACAACAAGGCTCTATCTTCAACCGTGCTTACCGTGAGCGGTAAAGGTATAAAAACACCTATGAACTTGCGTATTCAAATAGGAACGCCACTTGAAGATATAATTGAGTTTTGCGGTGGACTTGTTGGCGAAACGGTTAAAATTATTTCAGGTGGCCCTATGATGGGTAAAGGAATGATAGGCACAAAATCTTTTACAAGAAAAACAAATTCGGGCTATCTTTTCCTTACGAAAGAAGAAACCAGCCTAGAAGAGCCAACCAACTGCATCAACTGCGGTGTATGCGCAAAAAATTGCCCTATGAGACTTATGCCTATGTATATAGAGAGTTACGCGCTTAACGGTGATTACGCTAACGCAGAAAAATACGGCGCAATGAACTGTATTGAATGTGGCTCTTGCGCTTATAATTGCCCAGCAAAACGTTCGCTTGTTCAAAGCATTTCTTTGGCTAAAAATAAAATTAAGGAGATGAAAAAAAATGGCAGATAAACTTTTAAAATTTTCTCATTCTCCACACGTTAGAGCGGTAAGAACCACCAAACAAATTATGATTCACGTTTGCATTGCTCTCTTACCTGCGTGCGTTATGGGTATTGTTTATTTTGGGTTAAAAGCCCTTTTACTTCTTGCCATATCACTTTTATCCGCCGTGGCAAGCGAATTTGTTTACGAACTAATTGTTGGCAAAAAGATTTGTCAAATTGCAAAAAAGTTTGACTTTACGTCTTGCGTAACGGGTTTACTAATAGGGCTTTCAATAGGTGTTCAAACCCCTTGGTACGTTCCTATTCTAGCAAGTGCGTTTGCAATTATCGTGGTTAAAATGATTTTTGGCGGAACGGGTAAAAACTTGGTAAACCCCGCAGTTACGGGCAGAGTTTTTGCGTTTATGTCTTTCACGTCGCTTATGGCAAGCGGTTGGGTCGCTCCATCAATAGGTTCTTTGATAGGCGGTGCATCTCTTAACCCCACTACGGGCGCAACCACTTTGACCGATATATTTACAGGCGGTGCTCTTCCCTCGCTTTCTAACTGGGATTTACTTTTGGGAACAGGGCTTTCAGGTTGCATAGGTGAAACTTGTAAAGTTGCGCTAATTGTTGGCGGAATTTACCTTGCGGTTATGGGAATTATAAACATAATTTATCCGATTATTTATATTGCAGTTGCAGGTCTTTTCACAGTATGCTTAAACGGTTTTGATTTTAACTATTTCTTGCCGTCAATACTCTCTGGCGGACTTATGCTTGGTGCAATATTTATGGCAACCGATTACACTACAACGCCAAACACCACTCTCGGCAACGTTATTTATTTTACATTGCTAGGTTTAGTAACGGCAGGCTTAAGACAGGCTACTGGAATTGAAGTTGTATCTTTTGTAATTTTGCTTATGAACCTTTTTGTTCCACTTATAGATAAGTTTATTATAAACAAACCTTTTGGTTACAATAAACCAAAAAAAGCAAAGGGGGTGCAATAAATTATGTCAAAGTTTTTTAAGAGCGACTGGTTTAAGTGCATAACCGTGCTTTTGTTACTATCGGTAATTTTAGGCGGAACGCTTGCCTTTCTAAACGACTTACTTTACGTTTCACCAAAAGAGAGAACTCAAAGGGCAATAAAAAAGATTTACGGCGTGGAAGTTACGCTCAAAGACGAAGATATTCTTTTAGACGTTGATAACGGCGGTGAAGAAGAATCTAACGAATTCGGCAGTATTCAAAAAATTTACAAAATAAACGACGACTTATTGTTTAAGTCAACGGGCGGTCAAGGTTACAAGAACGGCACTATTACCCTTTGGCTTAAAGTTGTTAAAACTAGCGATAATTACAAAATTGACAAAGTTGTGCTTGACGGTTATGAAAAACAAACGCTTATGAGTAAATTTTCACAAAGTTATTACGATAAGTTTTTAATTGACGTAACGGATAGTTACAACAACGGAAACGGCATTTTCTTATTCTCACCAAAAGATGAAGTTAATAAGTTGCAAAACCCTATGACGGGCGCAACAAAGTCTGCAAACGCCGCTTGTAACGCAGTAAATACCGTAATTAAATATCTAACCGATAACAACTTTAACGTAGGAGGTAACGCATAATGAAAACAAACATCAAAAAGATTGCTACTGACGGCGTTATAACCAACAACCCTACGTTAAAATTAGTGCTTGGCACTTGCCCCACCCTTGCCCTTACCACTATGGCCATGAACGGAATAGGTATGGGACTTGCAGTTACGTTCGTGTTGATATGCAGTAACGTTCTAATTTCACTACTTCGCAAAATAATACCTAATCAAGTGCGCATACCTGCATTTGTTTTGATTATTGCAACTTTCGTTACTATCGTTAGGTTACTTCTAGACAAACTTCTGCCCGACCTTTATGAAAGTTTAGGGCTATACTTACCGCTAATAGTTGTAAACTGCATTATACTTGCTAGAGCGGAAAGTTTTGCAAGTAAAAACGGCGTGTTTGCATCTGCTTTAGACGGATTGTTTATGGGCATAGGTTTTACGCTTGCGCTAACGCTTATGGGCGCAGTTAGAGAAGTTTTAGGTAGTGGTGCAATTTTCGGCGTTAAACTTTGGGATTTCCAAATAGGATTTTTTGCATCAAGCGCAGGTGCATTTTTCACTTACGCCGTGTTTATTGCGTTATTTGCTTTCTTTTCTTCGTTGATATCAAAAGCAAAGCACAAGAAAGACGCACTTAAAGAGCGTGAAGAAAATGCAGTGCAACTTGAAAAAAAGGAGGTAGAATAAGATGGCAGAATTTTTAATGATTATAGTTTCGGCTATGTTTATCAATAACTTCGTAGTCGTTCAGTTTTTGGGAATTTGCCCCTTCCTTGGCGTTAGTAAAGATTTTAAGAGTGCTCTTGGTATGGGTCTTGCGGTTACTTTCGTTATGACACTTACTTGCCTTATAACTTACCCTATCTACACCTTTATTTTAGTTCCATTAGAGATTGAATTTATGGAAATTATCGTTTTCATTTTCGTTATTGCATCAATAGTTCAAATGATAGAAATGGCACTAAAAAAATTCTCACCCACTCTCTACAACGCAATGGGTATCTATTTACCCCTTATAACGACCAACTGCGCGGTTTTGGGCGTTGCAGAACTCGTTATTGACAGCGAACAAATTGCATCTCTTATCGGTATTACCGCTAGCGGTATGAATATGGGTTTTGCAGTTCTTTACGGATTGTTTGCAGGGCTTGGCTTTACACTTGCAATAGTCGTTATGAGCGGTCTTCGTGAAAAGGTTGCAAGATTGCCTATTGCTAAATCTCTAAAAGGTTTCCCTATCGCAATGATAACCGCTTGCTTTATAGCAATGGCGTTTTACGTGTTTGCGCTTATATAGGAGGAAAGAGTTATGAATAATATTTTACTTTCTAATATCAACGTTGCTAAACTTTTTACCGTTATAGGTATCGTTGCAGTTATCGCTATTATTCTTGCCGCCCTAATAGTTTTAGTTTCTAAACTTTGTTTTGTTAAAGAAGATGAAAAGGTTAAAGAAGTTTCTGAACGCCTTGCAGGCGCAAACTGTGGTGGTTGCGGATATGCTGGTTGCGCCGATTATGCAAAAGCGCTTGCAGAAGGCAAAGCAGATTTGGGCGCGTGCGGTGCAACTTCTAACGAGGCAAAAGAAGAAATTGCTAAAATTTTAGGTATACCATTTTCTGCTACCGAACAAACTTTTGCCGTGGTTAAATGCGCAGGCGGAATAAACGCTAAAGATAAGTTTGATTACGTTGGAAACAAAGGTTGTGATGCTAGAATATCTTATATGGGTGGAAATAAAATTTGCCCTGAAGGTTGTTTAGGTGATGGAACTTGCGTTGCCGTTTGCTCTGAAAACGGTATTAAAGTTATAAACGGCGTGGCTGTTGTAAACTCTATAATGTGCAAATCTTGCGGTGCTTGCGTTGTTAAATGCCCCAAAAAACTTATAGAACTTATACCCAAAAAGGCTAAAGTTTTTGTTGCTTGTTCAACCAAATGCCGTGGTAAAGACGTTATGACTGCTTGTTCGGTTGGTTGTATCGGCTGTGGATTATGCGCTAAAAACTGCCCCGAAAATGCAATTACTATGGTTGATAATCTTGCGGTTATTGATTATTCAAAATGCACGGGTTGCAAAACTTGCGTGGATAAATGTCCAAGAAAAATTATTAGAGAACTTTAATAAAAAGCAAAATTTAAAGGGCTGTTCGTTGATGAACAGCCCTTTATTTATTTAACTAGATTAAACAGCCCTTATGCTTTCAACGGGTGAACGGCGAGCCGCTTTTATTACGGGAACCGTGGTTGCTAAAAATGCAGTTACAACCGATATTGCAAAAATGATAAGCACGTTTATAAAACTGAAATTCAAGAAAGATATTTTAATTACCGATTGAATTGCAAAATTATTTATAACCGAACAAAGTATTACGCTTGCAACGGTTGACAATATAAAACAGCAAGTGGTTATTATAAGCGCTTGAGTTATAAATATTTTGAAAACGTCTATTCCCCTTGCGCCAACCGCGCGTAAAACGCCTATTTCGTTCTTTTTGCTTTCAATGGCAACGGATATAAAGTTAAACAACATCAAAGATGCAAACAACCCGCAAACTATACCTGCAATTAAAAACGCCGTATCAAGTTGGTCAAACGCATCTGCCATATCGTAAGAAGTTTGATAAACCTGATTTTTCAAGGCGTAATTTACGCCGTAAGGACGACCCTTTAGCATATAATAAGTTTGGTCAAGATTATTTTGTGAAAGAGTTATAATCATTCCGTACTTTTCATTTATCGTATCTGCAACGTATTGCGATTTATAAGCGGTTGCCTCGGTATTTTCTTTTGTATTAGTCCCGTTGGTCGGGAAAGGCAAATTAAATTGCTCAAACGTTTGGTCGGATATAAAAAACTCATCTTCAATGGCAGTATTTTGCGCAATCACGTTATAGAACCCAACCACGGATAGTTCCGTGCAATCTTGGTCGTAAGCGCTTTTGATATAATACGTGGTGTTCATATCAAGTTTTCTGCCCGTAACCTGTTGATAGTCGCTAATTATAGTTTTATAAAGATATTCTCTATCTTCATAATTTTCTTTTTTAGCATATTTAGAATAAGATATAATAAACTCTGAATAGTTTTCTTTTAAACTTGCGTCAGATTCTATCTTGTCCAACATATCTTTTCCAAATTCGTAAATAAACTGTCTAACAGGTAGAATAATTTCGTCTTCGGATATACTAAAATCAACTTGATTACCACTTAAATCATAAAAGCGCATAGCGTTGCGATAAAGATTTGTTGAACGTTCGGTAAACACTCTAGAAGTTTTTTCCCTTAAAACGTCGCCCAAAATTTTTATTCCGTCTATTTCCGCGCCATACAAAACGTCTTTGCCTATATTTACGTATTTATATTTATAATGTTCGTAAAAATCTGCCGAAACAAACGCAACGTTATGAAAACTGTATTTAATATAATCTTCAAACTCTTTTGCAAGTTGACTGCGTTCATAATAATCTAAATCAGAATTTTCGTTATATAATTCTGAATATTTTTGTGGAATTTCACCAACGCTATATACACCCACAACCTTAAATGCAAAATCATCAATATAAATGGTTTTACCTATAATCTCTTCAGGGGTTTGATAGTCCCCACCCGTTCCCTGCATACGGTTAGAATTTTTATATCTTCCGAACGTATATTCAGATATTGCTATCTCGCCGTAATTTTCAGGATAACGGCTGTTTTCCGTTAAAGGTGTAAAAGCATTTGCAGTTAAAAACTCTTGTCCGCAATCAGAAAAACCGCTCAACTCTTCTATATCGTAATACCAAGAATATTCACTTTTTACGCTAACGTATTTGAATTTTAGTTTTCTGCGCAGATAATTACCCGTGCTTAAACCCGTGTAATCGAACTGACCAAAATCTATTATGCCGGCAAAATTTAAGCCGTGAGAGTTGTTATTTAAATTTTCTAAATCTTTCTTTGAATACGCACCTACAAGTTCTACGTTTTGCTCTCTCGTGATTTCTGTAGACGTATCTGCTCTCGTGCGAACACTTTGCATAACTGCGTCGTAACGTTTTTCTAAAACGACGCTATCGTAATAAGAATTATGCATAGCCGTTGCTATTGAGTAATGTGGATTATACATCATTAGCGTTGACGTAAGCCCAAACAGCGTAAACGCAATCAACGACAAAAGAACGGTAAAAATTAGCCTTAACGGTTTAACTTTAAGCCCTGCGCAAGACATTGTTAAAGCGTATTTTAGCGGTAATCTTGACTTTATAAACTTTGCATCACTCTCAACGTATTCACTCTTAACTACCTTTGCAGTTTTTACAAATTCCGAACCACCGTCGTCAATACCTAGCGTTTTCTTTATTTCTACAGTTTGTTTTTTGCCTGCGGTTATAATTGTTTCACCACCGCTTTCACGCATGGTTTTTATAATTTTTTCAAAATCTGTTTGTGAAACTTTATCCCAGTTTTTAACGGTAATAGTTCCCCCTAAAAAGCGAACGTTTTCTAACGAGTTTTCAGTTTCGTTATTGCGAGATTTATCAGATATAACTACGCCGTCAGAAAGTTCAATAATTCTATCCGCATACTTTTCGGCAAAATCTCTATCGTGAGAAACAACAATAACCAACTTGTTTTTAGACAATTTTTTTAGTGTTTCAAATATTTGCTCACCCGTGTTTGAATCAAGCGCGCCTGTGGGTTCGTCTGCCATAATAATTTCAGGCTCTTTAATTAGCGCACGCGCTATTGCAACCCTTTGCCTTTGCCCGCCAGAGAGAGTGTTTGGTTTTCTTTTACCCACACCTTCAAGGTCAACGCTTTGCAAAATTTTCTCAACAGCCTCTTTATCGTTTGCTTTGTTTTGAAGTTGCAATGCAATAGCAATATTTTGCTCTACGGTAAATTCATTGAGCAAGTTGTATTCTTGAAATACAAAACCTATAAAAGTGTTTCTGTAACTATCAAAATCCGAAGAAGAAAAGCCTTTGCTACTTTTACCATTGACTAAAATTTCGCCACTAGTTGGAACGTCTAATCCACCTATAATATTGAGCAAGGTAGATTTACCCGAACCGCTACGCCCAAGCAAAAAGACCATACCCGTTTGGGGAAAGTCTATTGAAACACCGTCTAATGCGCGAACTTCTACGCCACCTTTGGTTTTGTAAATTTTTACTAAATTGTTTAATGATAACATATTGACCTACATAATAATTTCTACTTAAATATTATACACAACTAACGCTTGTCCGTAAATATATAAATGAAACGTTTAATTGCGAAAAAGAAACTTATTTTAAAATATTTGTATATTTTATTATATATTATATCTATAATATCCGCAATACAAATTTACGCTTTTTTTGCAAATATTTCCATATATATAACAAAAAACTCTCAAACAATCAGTTGAGAGTTAATTATTTTATTATTAACTTAAGAAGTTAAATGTTTTGCCTAACGCAAAACATTTGTAAGGCTTATGTCTTAATCAAAAACTTTGCAGTTTTTAGACTTCTATTTGAAACACGGCGAAGTTCCCGCCCCTTGTAAACAAAGCGTCAACTTCTTGTATTATAAACTTAAGAAGTTAAATGTTTTGCCTAACGCAAAACATTTGTAAGGCTTATGCCTTAATCAAAAACTTTGCAGTTTTTAGACTTCTATTTGAAACACGGCGAAGTTTTGCGTCATTGCAAGCAAACGCCCAACTTCTTGTATTATAAACTTGCGTTTTTTATTACCTTTCCGTCTAAACCTTTTAGCGTCAACTTTTCGTCTTCAAGCAAAATATAACTTGACGGCGTGTCGTTTTTAGGTAGTGAAACTGAACCTGGGTTAGCGATTGTAGTTGCGCCCTGCTTTTCAATAAAACCCGTATGGAAATGCCCGTAAACAACTGCATCAAAGTGGGTTTGTGGCATTTTATCTTTATTAAAAACGTGCCCGTGCGTGCAGAAAACAGTTTTTCCACCACTAACTATCACCAAGTCTTCTATAAACGAAAATTCAGATATAAGAGTGTCTACTTGACTGTCGCAATTACCTTTTATAACAATAAGTTTTTGTTTTAGGGAATTTAAAATTTCTGCAACCTTCATAGGTGCGTAATCTTTTGGCAAAGGGTTTCTTGGTCCGTGGTTATAAATATCCCCAAGCAAAACAAGTTTATCTGCCTTTTCAAGTTCTAACAACTCTTTCAATTTTTCAGCGTAAAACGCCGAACCGTGCAAATCTGATGCTAATAAAAATTTCATAATTATCCTTTATTTTATCGTTTAATCAAGTCAAACACTACTTCTTTTGCAAGTATAAGCCCCGCTGTTGCAGGCACGAAAATCATACTTGGCGGAACGGTTTTTCCCGTTGGCGTTTTATCTGTTAATGCGACACCTAAACTTTCAAACCTCTCTTCAGAATATACAACTTTTACCCCAAATATCCCTCTATTTTTTAGTTCTCGACGCATAACCCTTGCAAGCGGACAACCGCTAGTTTTTGAAACGTCGCTAACCTTAAGCATAGTTGGGTCGGTTTTTCCACCCGTTCCCATACACGAAATTACTGGTACGTTTGCGTTTTTTGCGCGCATTATAATTTCTATCTTTGCGCTGACCGTGTCAACCGCATCTATTATATAATCAAATTTAGAAAGGTCAAACTCGTTTGCGTTTTCGGGCAGATAAAAAACCTTATAACCTGAAAAATTAAGTTTGGGATTGATTGATAAAAGGCGGTCTTTCATAACCGCCACTTTATCTTGACCAAGTGCGTTTACCGTTGCTATAATTTGTCTATTCAAATTACTTTCAGCAACAACGTCGTTATCGAACACGGTAATATTGCCCACGCCACTTCTTGCCAAAGCCTCTGTTGCGTAGCCACCCACACCGCCGATACCAAAAACGGCAACGCTTGAATTTTTTAGTTTTTTTAGATTTTCTTCTCCCAAAAGAAGTTCTACCCTGTCAAATGCGCTCATTATAAAAGGTTAATCCCTTTTTTAGCGTTTTCTAAAAGACACTCTTCAGACCATACCGACGATTGAACTTCGCCTATATGAGCCTTGTTTAGGAAGAACATACATAGCCTTGACTGACCTATTCCACCACCGATTGTAAGCGGAAGTTCTTCGTTTATAACCGCCTTGCAATAGGGGTTTTCAAGTTTATGTAACTCGCCTCTTTTCTTGAGTTGCTTTTTCAAACTTTGACCGTCAACTCTTATACCCATAGACGATATTTCCATTGCGATACCCAAAACATCGTACCACAAAATAAGGTCGCCGTTTAGTTTCCAGTCGTCGTAGTCTGCCGCCCTACCGTCGTGGGGCTTACCGTCGGATAAGTCCCAACCGATTTGATAGATAAACACTGCGCCGTATTTTTTTGCAACGGCACTTTCTCTTTCCTTTCTTGTAAGTTTAGGATATTCACTTTCTAACTCTTTGGTAGAAACGAAAGTTATTTCGTCAGGTAAAGAGTGCGTGAGCGCAGGATATTTTTTATTTACTGCAACACTCAACTTTTTGAGCGTTTTATAGATAGTTTTAACGGTCTTTTTAAGATAAGAGAGCCTACGTTCTTGTTTGGTTATAATTTTTTCCCAGTCCCACTGGTCAACGTAAACCGAGTGGATTTCGTCTAAATCGTCTTCGTCGCGACGAATAGCGTTCATATCGGCATAAAGCCCAGATTCGGGTTCAAAACCGTATTTTGCGAGCGCCATTCTCTTCCATTTAGCAAGCGACTGAACGATTTCAACTTCTTTTTTCAAAGTTAAAATGTCAAATCTGACTGCTCGCTCATATCCGTTAAGGTTGTCGTTAAGACCCGATTCAGGTTGCACGAAAAGTGGCGCAGAAACCCTCGTGAGTTTTAGTGCCTTTGCAAGTTCTCTCTCAAAAGTGTCTTTAATGAACTTAATTGCAATCTCTGTTTCAATCAGATTGAGCGTAGATTTATACATTTTATTTTATTACTCCTTCGTAAAGCGGATATTTTTCAATAAGTTTTTTAACTTCCGCGCGAACGTAATCGAAAGCCTCTTCTTTCTTCAAGATAATTTCTGTAATAAGTTCGGCAATCTTTTCGCAGTCGTCTTCTTTGAAACCACGGCTAGTTACGCTAGGTGTTCCGATACGAACGCCACTTGTAACAAACGGTTTTTGTTTATCAAACGGAATTGCGTTTTTGTTAAGCGTAATATTAACTTCATCAAGAAGATGTTCAAGTTCTTTACCCGTGATGTCTTTATCAGAAAGGTCAAGCAACATCAAGTGGTTATCAGTTCCACCTGAAACGAGATTTACGCCAAGTTCCAAGAACTTTTCGCTCATAGCCTTTGCGTTCTTCAAAATTTGTTCTTGATAAGCCTTAAATTCAGGCTTTAAAGCCTCGCCAAACGCTGCTGCCTTTGCAGCAATTATGTGCATAAGCGGACCGCCTTGAGTTCCGGGGAACACTGCCTTATCAATGATTTTTGCATATTCTTCTTTACACAAAATCATACCGCCTCTAGGCCCTCTTAAAGTCTTGTGAGTGGTCGTAGTAACAAAGTCTGCGTAAGGTACGGGGCTGGGGTGCAAACCAGTTGCAACCAAACCTGCGATATGCGCAATGTCCACCATCATATAGCAACCTGCTTTATCGCAAATTTCTCTAATTCTCTTGAAGTCTAAAATTCTAGGATATGCGCTTGCGCCACATACGAAAATTTTAGGCATAACTTCTAAAACTTGCTTTTCAAGGTCGTCGTAATCAATAGCGCCCGTTTCTTCTTTAACGCCGTAACCAACAGACTTAAAATATTTACCAGAAACGGTAACGGGGCTACCGTGAGTTAAATGCCCGCCGTGCGCAAGGCTCATACCCATAATGGTATCGCCCGGTTGCAATACTGCAAAGTAAACTGCAAAGTTTGCGTTTGCGCCACTGTGAGGTTGAACGTTTGCGTGGTCTGCGCCGAAAAGTTTTTTAGCGCGTTCGATAGCGAGCGTTTCAACTATATCAACGTATTGACATCCGCCGTAATATCTATGTTCAGGGTAACCTTCTGCATACTTATTAGTAAGCATACTTCCCGCTGCAATCATAACGTTTTCAGAAACAAAATTTTCACTTGCGATAAGTTCGATATTGTTTCTTTGTCTCATAAGTTCTTTTTGCAAACCTTCGTAAAGTTCAGGGTCAGCAAGTTTGATAGAAGTTAAATCAATCATTTTATTTTCTCCTTTGGTTATTTTCTAAATTTAAGTTATATTTTTTTAATTTATAAATATTTGATTAGCATTTCCGAAAGATTTGCCTTTGTGGAAAGCCCAACAGATTTTTCTTTAAGTTCACCGTCTTTAAAAACTGCTAGCGTGGGGATTGATTGAACGCCGTATCTTGACGCAAGTTCACCACACTGGTCAACGTCAACTTTAACTACGGTTACTTTGTCGCCTATTTCACTTGCAAATTCGTGAAGGATAGGCGCTTGCATTTTGCAAGGTCCGCACCATACGGCAAAAAAGTCAACTAATACGGGTTTATCCGATTTAATTATACCGTCAAATTCCTCTGTGCTTAAAATTTCTATTACTTGGTTATTCATCTTTTTCTCCTTTTTCTATAACGGCGGTTATTTGTGGGCTAAAATTTATCGAATTTTTGAGCCTTTTGTCGATAACCGCTAGAATAGTATACCACAAAATTACAAAAATTACACTTAAAATGAGTAGCCATATTTCCTTTTTAATAAAAATATACGTTATAACGGCAGATAAACCTATCAAAATTAGCGGAATTAAAAAGACTAAAATCGCTCCAAGCAGTTTCCCGTCTTTGACCGTTTCTATTTCCACTAAATCCCCAACCTGCGCGTTCAACTTGTTTTTTGCCCTAAAATCAATGCTTGAGGCGTTTTTTGGAAAAAGGCACATTCCGCATTTACTACACTCGTCTCGCTTGTCCACCTTTACCATTGCGTGCTTTCCGTCTAGACTAGTTACAATTCCTCTTTCTTTCATTTAATTATTACTCAAAAAATCTTTTATGTCGCTAAACTTAACAAAACTTTCGCTTCCGTCTGCCATTTTTTTAATCTTCACAGCACCTTCTGCAAGTTCGTTTGAGCCTATAACCGCAACGTATTCCGCGCCGATTTTATCAGCGTATTTAAACTGCGCTTTAATTCCTCTACCCATATGGTCAAAATCACACAAAACGCCTTGAGCCCTTAAATTTGAAACTAGTTCAAATACCTTTTCCGATTCACTCTCACCCATAGGGGCAAAATAAATTTTAACCTTGTTGGGGTTTTCAATTTCAACGCCCGTGTTTTCAAGCAACAATAAAATTCTTTCAATGCCAACCGCAAAGCCTATACCAGGTGTATCAGTTCCGCCAAGTTCTTTAATAAGCCCGTCGTATCTTCCGCCACCGCAAACAGTTCCTTGCGCGCCTATATTTTCCGACACGAATTCAAAAACAGTTCTAGTGTAATAGTCAAGTCCTCTAACGATATTTGGGTTGATTTTATATTCAACGCCTGCAATATCTAAAAGTTTTTTAACCTTTTCAAGATGCGCTGAACAATCTTGGCAAATATAATCTAAAATCTTGGGCGCGTTCTTGGTAATTTCTTTACAATCGTCGTTCTTGCAATCGAGAATACGCAAGGGGTTTTTATTTAGCCTATCTTTACACAACGGACAAAGCGCGTCTAAATTTTGATTTAGATATTCTTTAAGCGCGTTTTCATAATTCTTTCTGCACTCTTTACAACCTATACTGTTTATGTAAAGGCTTACGTTTTTAATGCCTACGTTTTCTAAAAACGTTTTTGCTAAAAGAATTGTTTCGGCGTCAATATCTGCAGAATAAGAACCTAAAAATTCCACACCGAATTGATGAAATTCTCTCAATCTTCCCGCTTGTGGTCTTTCGTATCTAAAGCAAGGTGTCAAATAGAAAAATTTTGCAGGAAGAGCAGAATTTGCAAGCCCGTTCTCTACGAACGCGCGGGCAATACCTGCCGTGCCTTCAGGCTTTAGAGTTATACTTCTGTTACCCTTATCTAAAAAGGTATACATCTCTTTATTTACGATATCCGTAGTTTCGCCCACGCCACGCAAAAAAACTTCGGTATGTTCAAAAGTTGGCGTTCTTATTTCTGACGCACCAAAAATGCGCGCCGTTTCTCTTGCAATCTTTTCAACGTATTGCCACTTATAACTTTCTTGAGGTAAAATATCTTTAGTTCCCTTTGGTACGTTTATCATAAAAGCCTTTCCTTAAAGAATATATTTTTTCAAATCTTTAGTTTTGGTGTCGCCACCGAGTTTATTAACAACGTAAGCGCTGTCAATAACAACTTCTTTTTCGTCATCACCGCACGCCTCGTAAGATATCTCTTCAATAAGATTTTCCATAACCGTATGCAATCTTCTTGCGCCTATATCTTCACGAGTTGCGTTCATATCTTCTGCAATTCTAGCAATTTCTGCTATGGCGTCTTCAGTAAACTTTAAGTCTACGCCGTCAACTTTCAAAAGGGTTGCGTATTGCAAAGTTATTGCGTTTCTAGGCGTGGTTAAAATTTCAATAAAATCTTGTTTAGTAAGACTTTGTAATTCCACCAAAATAGGAAATCTTCCCTGAAGTTCAGGGATAAGGTCGCTTACCTTTGAAACGTGGAACGCGCCCGCTGCAATAAATAAAATATAATCGGTTTTTATTGCGCCGTATTTGGTCATTACGGTAGAACCTTCAACTATAGGCAAAATATCACGTTGAACGCCCTCTCTTGAAACGTCTTGTCCACCGCCTTTATTGCCCTTTGCTGCAATTTTATCAATTTCGTCAATAAAGATTATACCTTCGTTTTCCGCACGACGTATTGCCTCTTCGTTGACAGAATCGTTATCTATAAGTTTATCAGCCTCTTCTTGCAACAAAATCTTTCTTGCCTCTTTAACCGAAAGTTTGCGTTTTTTTCTCCTTTTTGGCATCATATCGCCAAAAATACTACCGATTGATATTTCCGCGCCACCAGGAACAAGTTCCATAGGCTTGGGATTATCTGCAATATCAACCTCTATAACTTCGTTATCGTAATAGCCTTTCTTTAACCCTTCGGCAATATTTTTTTCAAATATATCTTGTGGGGTTTCACCTTTATCTAAACGGCGAACTTCAGCTATAATTTTAACGAGTTTTGCATCTACTACGCTACCTGCCTTTTCGGTAACCTTGTTAAATCTTTCTTGTTTAACAAGCCTTACTGAACACTCAACCAAATCTCTTATCATAGATTCAACGTCTCTACCAACGTAACCTACTTCAGTATATTTGGTTGCCTCAACTTTAACGAAAGGCGCGCCTACTAGTTTTGCAAGTCTTCTTGCTATTTCCGTTTTACCAACGCCCGTTGGACCTTTCATTATAATATTCTTTGGCGTAATTTCTTCCATTTCAGACGCAGTTAGCATACTTCTTCTATACCTATTGCGAAGAGCGATTGCAACCGCCTTTTTTGCGCCTGCTTGTCCGATAATATATTTATCTAATTCAGCCACTATTTGCTTGGGACTTAAATTCATCTTTCACCCTCCCTTATAACACTTCACAAGTGATATTGTCGTTTGTAAATACGCAAATTTCGCTTGCAATCTTCAAGGATTTTTTAACAATTTCTTCAGCGGAATAATCCGTTTCTTGACGCAACGCACGAGCCGCCGCCAAAGCGTAGTTTCCACCGCTACCGATTGCGCAAACGCCACCGTCTGGTTCAATTACTTCGCCCGTACCTGAAACGATAAGTAAAGTGTCTTTATCGGCAGTTATCATCATTGCCTCTAACTTTCTTGCCTTGTCGCTACGCCAAAGTTCTGCAAGTTCAACCGCGCTACGCATAAGATTTCCCGAATATTTATTGAGCATCTCTTCAAAGCGTTCAGATAAGGTAAATGCGTCTGATACAGAACCTGCAAAACCCAAAATAACCTTGCCGTCGTAAATACGGCGAACTTTTACTGCATTATTTTTAAATATAACCGACTGGGAAAGAGTTACTTGCCCGTCGCCTGCGATTGCCGTTTTGCCGTCTTTTTTGACTGCGCAAATGGTTGTTCCCATAAATTGATTCATAAGTTGTTCTCCTTTATAAAATCGGAAATTTCTTTAAGACTTCTCTCTGCCTGTTCACGCTTTCTTTGTGCTTTATCTCTCACCACTCTGTTAAGGGGTGGAAGTATACCAAAATTAGCGTTCATAGGTTGAAAATCTTTATTATCCGTAGTAATATATTTTGCAAGAGCGCCCAAAACGGTTTTTTCTGAAACAACGTTTATCGGCAACCCTTTTAATTTTCTTTGTAAATAAATTGCGGTCATAAGTCCGCTTCCTGCACTTTCAACGTAACCCTCAACCCCAGTTATTTGACCTGCAAAATAAACTTTAGGGTGTTTTTTGAGAGAATAATCTTCATTTAGAACTTGCGGGGAATTTATAAAAGTGTTTCTATGCATAACGCCGTATCTTAAATATTCAGCGTTTTTTAATGCGGGAATTAACGAAAAAACACGCTTTTGTTCACCCCAAGTTAGATTTGTTTGAAAGCCGACCATATTGTACATTCGCCCGTCAGCATCTTCTTTTCGCAGTTGCAAACAAGCGTAAGCCCATCTGCCTGTTTTTGGGTCGGTAAGCCCAACTGGCTTTAACGGCCCGAACCTTAAAGTATCCCTTCCGCGCGACGCCATAACTTCAACCGGCATACAACCCTCAAATACCGCCGTATTTTCAAAACCGTGCAAGGTTGCGCGCTGTGCGTTTGTAAGTTCATCCATAAACTTTTCATATTCTTCCCTGTTCATAGGGCAGTTAATATGGTCGCCGTTACCCTTGTCGTATCTATCGCCAAAAAAGGCGTTTTCCATATCAATACTTTCAAAATCTATGATAGGCGCAGACGCGTCGAAAAAAGACAACCCGTCGCTAGCAAGTTCTTTAATTCTTTCTGAAAGGCAATCGGTAGTGAGCGGTCCGCTTGCTATTACCGTATATTCGTCAACGTTTATATCCGTAACTTCTTGGTTTACAAACTCTATATTAGATTGCTCTTTTAATTTGTTAGTAATAAAAGCCGAAAACTTTTCTCTATCCACCGCCAACGCATTGCCCGCAGGAACTTTAGTGTTATCCGCCGCCTCTATTATAAGAGAACCTAAACGGCGCATTTCTTCTTTCAACAGTCCTGCTGCGTTACCGTAAACGTCGTTACTTTTAAGAGAGTTTGAACATACTAATTCAGCGTAATTTTCGCTGACGTGCGCGGGCGTAAATTTAGTTGGCTTAATGTCGTATAATATTACCTTAACGCCGTTTTTTGCAAGTTGATAAGCAACTTCCGCGCCAGCAAGCCCACCACCTATAACTTTAACTTTTTGCATCTTAACCGTTTTTACACTTCTTATTAGAACATTTTACTTCGCCGTCTTCGGTCATAATTGTATAATGTCCGCACAACTCGCATCTTTTGCCCGTGGGGATATCCCAACTCATAAACTTACAGTTAGGATAAGACGAACAACCGTAAAAAACCTTTCCGCCACGACTTGTCATTTTTTTAGTGGGTCTTCCACATTCGGGGCAAACGCCAACGCTTTCAGTCATACTAACCGTATGCTTACACGACGGATAATTTGAACAAGCAAGGAACTTACCAAACTTACCCTCTCTTTCAACCATAATTGCACCGCATTTAGCGCATATTTTATCGGTAGGAATAACTACTTTTTCGTTCACGGCTTTTATGTTTTGGCAGTCGGGATAATTTGAACAAGCGTAATAATTGCCGTATCTACCGCTGTTTATTATCATTTTTGCACCGCATTTATCACAAACCACGTCGGTAACTTTTGCGTCTTGAAGTTGTTTGTGGAAAGGCGCGTAAAAATCTGCAATAAGTTTATGCCAGTCCTTTCCGCCCTCGCCTATATCGTCAAGGTCGTCTTCCATCTTTGCCGTAAAAGAAATGTCCATAATATCGGGGAAATATTTAACCAAAAAGTCTATCAAATCGTAACTTATATCGTTAGGCACAAGATATTTTTTCTCTTTTCTAACGTACTCACGCTTTTTATCAGATAATTTTGCCATAATGGTTGCGTAAGTTGACGGTCTACCTATACCCTTATCTTCCATACTCTTAATAAGCGTTGCCTCGGTATAGCGAATAGGGGGTTTTGTGAACTTTTGTTCTTTGATAAGTTTCAAAAGATTTAATTCTTCGCCGTCTACAAGTGCGGGAAGAAGAGCGTCGCCACTATCTTCGTCCTCTTCTTTTTTAGTGTCGTCATATACGGCAAGATAACCCTTAAATAAAAGAGTTTTTCCGCTAGTTTTTAAAACGTAATCGTTTGCGCCCACGTCAACGGCAACGCTATCGTATTTAGCCTCTGCCATTTGCGACGCAACGTAACGGTCGTATATGAGTTTATAAAGTTTATATTGATTTTTGTCTAAAATATCTTGAACGCTTTCGGGCGTGCGATTCACGTCAATAGGTCTAATTGCTTCGTGCGCGTCTTGAGCGTCTTTTTTAGAACGGTAAAAGTTGGGTTTTTCTGGTAAATATTCTACGCCGTAAGTTTTGCCGATATAATCTAACGCGCTCTTTTGCGCCTCTGCTGAAATACGAACGGAGTCCGTTCTCATATAAGTTATAAGCGCAACGTGTCCTCTAGGCGTTTCAACACCTTCGTAAAGTCTTTGCGCAATCTGCATAACTTGAGGCGCTGTTAAATTAAGCCTTATTGAACCGTCTTGTTGCAAAGTACTTGTAATATACGGTGCAGGGGCGTGTTTTTTCATTACCGCGCGCTTTACGCTCTTTACGTAAAATTTAGCGCTTTTAAGTTCGTTTTCAACAGCCGTTGCCTCTTCCGCATTAGACGGCTTATATTTTTTATCGCCTTTTTCAACAAGCAAAACTTTAAAATTGCTCTTTCCGTCAGGCTTAACGTCTGCTTTTAAGTTCCAGTATTCTTGTGGCTTAAAAGAAGTTATTTCCCTCTCTCTGTCAACTACCATTTTAAGCGCAACCGATTGCACTCTGCCCGCAGAAAGGTTATCGTTTAACCTTGAACTTGCCGCAGGGGATATGCTGTAACCCACTATACGGTCAAGCACACGCCTTGCCTGTTGAGCGTCAACCAAGTTTTTATCAATTTTTCTTGGGTTTGCCAAAGCCTTTTTAACCGCTTTTTCAGAAATTTCGTTAAACTCTATTCTGTTTGCGTCGTTTTGGTCAAGCCCTAAAACTTCTGCCAAGTGCCAAGATATTGCCTCACCTTCTCTATCAGGGTCGGTTGCAAGATAAACTTTATCTGCTTTTTTTGCAGCGTTTTCTAAACGTTTTATATCTTGCTTTTTTTCAGGGGCAATTACGTAGTGCGGTTCAAAAGTGCTACCTATTCTTACGCCCATATAGTTTGACGGTAAGTCTCTAACATGCCCTTTAGATGCGTCTACTTTATAATCCCCTTTCAAAAATTTTTCAATCGTTTTTGCCTTGTGGGGCGATTCCACTATTATAAGTTGCATTTAATCCTCCAAATCGTTTCGGGTAAGCCCGTAAACGTTTCCGCTTTTTATCACCAAGCCCTTAATTTCTAGCACGGATAGTAGCGGAGTTATTTCAAACACCTTCTTTTTAAGTGCGGTGCAAATTTTTTCTATATGTAGTCCACCGTCTTTAAGCAGTTGTACAATCAACTTTTCGTCAGCGGACAAATTGACGGTGGGTTTTTCAACCGTTAAACCGTAAAAATCTATTATATCTTTGGGCGAATCTGTTAAAATTGCGCCTTTCTTTATCAAATCGTTACACCCTGCGCCACTTGGTACGCCTATACTGTAAGGCACGGCGAAAAGGTCTTTACCAAAGTCTACGGCGTATTCTGCAGTATAAAGCGTTCCGCTACGCATAGCCCCACTCACCACAAGCACGCCTTTTGAAACGCCTGCTATAATTCTGTTCCTTACGGGAAAAAGATATGGTTTTGGAACTGTGTCAGGTGGATTTTCGCTAATAACCAAGCCACGTTCAGCCACACGCTCGACAAGTTCTGCGTGATGTTTTGGATATACGTTGTTAAAACCGCCTGCAACAACGGAAACGCACTTTCCACCGCAATCTAAAGCGGTTGCAAGTACTTTACCGTCAACACCCTCGGCAATACCCGTAACGGGCGTAAACCCAACCGAAATAAGTTCTTGAGTATAGCGTTCTGCAACGTTTAGAGATAAAGGTAAACTCTTTCTACTGCCCACTATTGCAAAAGTTTGACCGCAAAGCAAACTTAAATCACCCTTATAATATATGACTAACGGTGGACAATTTATATCTTTAAGATTTTCAGGATAATCTTTAGACAAACAAGTGGTAAGTTTTATACCTTTCTTTTCATAACTTTCAATCAAAAAGTTTATATATTCTGCATTTGCGCAATTTTTTACCGTACGATATTCTTTTTCACCAACGTGCGACAATATATACTTTTGGGCAAGTTCTAAAAGATTTTGCTCATCTATATTTTCTTCTATAAACTGGCGTTTATATTTATATTCTAGCCCTATAAAACTATCTAGCCAAATAACACACTTTTCCGCTTGCGTAAACTTTTCCATCAAAGCATACCGTCCGAATGTCTATAACTTATTGCCTCAAGAATATGTTCGGGGCGAATTTGGTCGTAGAGATTCATATCTGCAATAGTTCTAGCAACCTTTATTATACGACTTCTTGCACGCGGAGATAGATGTAAATTTTCGTATGCGTTTTTAAGCAAATCTTCACATTGTTTATCTAGTTTGCAATATTTTTTGATATGACGCTCACCCATATCACTGTTGGTGAGTATTCCGTCGTTCTTAAAGCGCTCTTTCTGAATAAGGCGGGTTCTATTTACCCTTGCTTTTACAGTGGCAGAACTTTCAGAAACCCTTTCGTCTGTTAGTTCTGCATATTTTACGCTATCTACTTCAACTTGAATATCAATTCTATCTAACAGTGGTCCTGATATTTTTGCTTTATATCTTACTATCTGCGCAGGTGAACACGTGCACACCTTATCTTCACTTCCATAATTTCCACAAGGGCAAGGGTTCATACTTCCGCAAAGCATAAAGTTTGCGGGATAATCTACGTTTCCCGTTGCTCTTGACACGGTAATGTCGCCGTCTTCTAAAGGTTGACGCAACGCCTCAAGGGTAGACCGCTTATATTCTGGCATTTCATCAAGAAACAAAACGCCGTTATGCGCCAAACTAATTTCACCGGGTCTTAAACTTGCGCCACCACCCGTCATAGCCACGGTTGTTGCCGTGTGATGAGGACTTCTAAACGGACGAGCAAAAACTATACCGTCACTATCTTTAAGCATACCTGCAACCGAGTGAATTTTGGTGGTTTCTAAAGCCTCTGAAAAGGTCATATCAGGCATAATGGTAGGTATACATTTAGCAAGCATTGTTTTACCCGTACCAGGCGCGCCCACAAAAAGCAGATTATGCCCACCTGAAACGGCAACTTCTAAAGCGCGTTTTGCAACCGCTTGACCTTTAACGAAAGCCAAATCGCTGTCGTAAACGTTTGTGTCAACACAGACGTAGTCGTGCCAAGCAATAGGTTGTATACAAGTTAAACCGGAAAGATGGTCAACAACTTCTTTTAAACTTTTAGCGGGAATAACTTCTATACCGTGAACGTAAGAGGCTTCCGCTTGATTATCTTTTGGTATAATAAATTTTTTGAATCCTTCGCCAAGGGCAGAAATAAGGGTTGGTAAAACACCGTTTATACGCCTTAAACTTCCGTCGAGAGAAAGTTCACCCAAGAAAATTATTCCGTCAGTTTCCGCAACCAGTTGACCGCTTGCCTTCATAACGCCTATCGCTAAAGCCAAGTCTAGAGTAGAGCCTTCTTTCTTTACGTCTGCGGGGGCAAGATTAGCCGTAATTTTGCGGGTTGGCATTGAAAAACCACTGTTTTTTAACGCCGAACGCACACGTTCTTTGGATTCTTTAACCGCAGTATCTGCAAGCCCCACCACGTCAAACGCAGGTAAGCCGTTATTTACGTCAACTTCAACGTTTATAGGCGTGCCTTTTAGCCCCAGCAATGTAAAACCCAAAACTTTTGCAATCATATATTACCCTTAATAACGAAAAGTATTAAAAACCCCACTTTCTATATATTACATATTATATATAATGTTTATGCGGTTATTTTTTTATTATATATTATTTTTTTCAAAATGTAAATTGTTTTAGATACAAAAAAAGAACTTACCGAAATTTCGGTAAGTTCTTTAATTTTGGTTTTACTATCTCTTAACTTCTTTAACCTTTGCAGCCTTTCCGGTACGAGCGCGCAAATAGTAAAGTTTTGCACGACGAACTCTACCCTGTCTAACCACTTGAATATCCGCAACCTTTGGCGAGTGGATGGGGAAAGTTTTTTCAACACCAACACCAAAAGAAAGTCTTCTTACGGTAAAGGTTTCAGAAATACCACCGTGCTTTCTTGCGATAACAATACCTTCAAAAGCTTGTAATCTTTCTCTGTCACCTTCGATAACTTTTACCATAACTCTTACGGTGTCACCAACGTTGAATTCGGGGATGCTACTCTTAACGTTTTCTTGATTGATAGCGTCAATAATACTGCTCATTTTGCTTTTACCTCCGATTTATTAAACGTTCATTGTCATATATAATGCAAGAGGAACGCCCAAAGCGTTTATTATAATAACATATTTTTTAATTTTAAGCAAGCGTTTTTACATACAAAATGCATCAATTATATGATTTATTTGTCCATTTTCAATTTCTATCACGTCAAACCTACAAGGACAGTCGGTTTTCTTTTCTCTTTGTAGAAATTCTGACGCTACTTTATAATATTTTTCACGTTTTTTTGCAGTAACCGCTTCACTTGGCGCGCCAAAATCTTCACTCGTGCGCGTTTTAACTTCTACAAAAACAACGTATTCTTTATCTAAAGCGATAATATCTATCTCGCCACAATGAGTTTTATAATTACTTTTTAACACCTTAAAACCTTTCTTTTTAAGATATTCAACTGCCTTTAATTCTCCGGCTCTACCCAGAAATTTTTTATAAAAGTTTTTCTGTGCAATTTGCAAGGTCCTATCTCCTTGATTTTTTCTATATGAATTTTAGTGCCGTACCCCTTATGCTTTTCAAAGGAATATTCAGGATATTCTTTTGCATACTCTTTCATTAAATTATCTCTATAAACTTTTGCAACTATTGACGCGCAACCTATAGAATAACTTTTAGAATCGCCCTTTATAAGATATTCTGCATTTATCGGCAACGCAGTGTCTACGCCGTCTACAAGCGTTATATCGGGTTTAACGTTAAGCCCGTTCACAGCGTTTGTCATACATTTTTTTACGGCGTTTAAAATGTTTAGTTGGTCAATCTCTTCACTCTCTATTTGAGCAATGCAATAAGCAACAGCCTTTTGCTTGATAATTTCCGCCAAAGTTTCTCTCTTTTTCTCGGTGAGTTTTTTGCTGTCGTCAACACCTTCAACTATATCGTCTAAAGGCATTATAACCGCACAACAAACCACGGGGCCTGCGAGCGGACCTCTACCGACCTCGTCAACGCCCGCTACTGCGTGCGCGCCGTTTTCATAGTGTTTTCTTTCGTATAATAATTTATCCATAATCAGTCAAGAATAATTTTACCTATTCTTCCCTTTCTAAAATCGTCGATAATTGCAGTTGCGCATCTATCGTAATCAAATTCGCCACCCTTGCGCAAAAAACCCCTACGAACGCAAATAGCGTTAAAGAGTTCTATTGCAGAAAGTTGCAAATTTTCGATACCGTATTTGTTTTTTAGTAGTTCAGGATACTTTTCTTTTAGTTCTGCAAGCAGTTCGTAAGCAAGGTCGCCAAAGTCAATATTAGCGTCGTTCATACTGCCTATATACGCCAAATGTTTTGCCAAAACCTGATTATCAAACGCAGGTGGCATAGTTCCAGGGGTGTCAAGCAGTTCAAGTTCTCTAAGCCTTACCCATTGTTTACCTTTTGTTACGCCTGCCTTATCGCCGGTTATTGCTTTTTTTCCACCGCACAAAGCGTTGATTATAGTTGATTTGCCCGTATTAGGTATACCTGCAACCATAATTCTTATAGGCTTAAAAACACCCTTTTCTTTATTGCGGTCAAGTTTATCTTTTAACAGCGCAAAAATTCTATTATATAGCAAATCTACCGCGCGTTTATCCATTGCGCTTACCGCCACGGTTTCTTTACCGTCTTTTGTAAATTCCGCCACCGTTCTTTTTACGTCGTTAGCCTCAACTAAATCAGTTTTATTCAAAACGTAAAGCACCTTTTTATTGATAAAAAGTTTATCAAGTTTTTTATTGAGAGACGCTCTTGGTGCGCGAGCATCTAACACAATCATAACCCCGTCTACCGCTTTAACGTTTTCTTCCATCATTCGCATAGCGGCGGTCATATGACCAGGAAACCATTGTAAATGTTGCATTATTTACTCCTTTTCTAAAAGGTCGGGGCGATTTTTTAACGTGATTTCTTTAGACTTTTTTGCACGCCACTTTTCAACGTTGCCGTGGTGTCCGCTAGTTAAAACTTCTGGAACTTTTAACCCCATAAACTCTTGCGGACGGGTATAGTGTGGATATTCAAGCATACCACTTGCAAAACTTTCTTGCTCTAAAGATTCGCCGTTTATAACGCCGTCAACGTAACGAGCAACCGCGTCGACCACCGCCATTGCGGCAATTTCACCACCAGTCAACACAAAGTCGCCTATAGATAATTCTTGGTCGATAAATAGGTCTATTACTCGTTGGTCAACACCTTCGTAATGTCCACAAAGCAATAAAATACGCTCTTTTTTGCTATATTCTAAAACTACGCTTTGCTTAAAAACTCTTCCCTTTGGCGAAAGATATATGCGAAGCGCTTGATGGTCGGGGTCGACTGCCTTAATTGCATCTGCAATAGGTTGTGGCATCATAACCATACCTGCGCCACCACCAAACGGCGCGTCATCACACTTTTTGTGTTTATCAAGAGTATAATCTCTTATATCCACTATATTTATTTCAAGTTTACCACTATCAACAGCCCTACCTATTATGCTAGTTTTTAGTGGCGTAAACATTTCAGGGAAAAGGGTTAAAACGTCAATCCTCATAGCAAGCAACCTCCGCTAGCCTATCTTTTTCAACCGTAATAACCGCCCTTTCAACGTCTACGTCTTTTACCACTTTATTCAGGTACGGAAAGCGCATAATACGTCCGTCAACGCACTCAACCGTAAATATATCAGTACGCGCAGAAAACACGTCGGTAACCTTACCCACGCACTCGCCCTTTTCTGTAACTATATTGCAACCTATTATGTCAACGATAAAATATCTGCCCTCTTCTAACGGCAAAGCATTTTCACGCGTAACGCACAAAAATTTACCGCGGAAGGTTTCCGCAACGTTTCTATCAGTTATACCTGACAAGGATAAAAACACCGTATTACCGCCTATTATAGCGTTTAACACTCGGTAATTTTTTCCGTCAATAATAACTTCTTTTAAGTTTTTAAAGCGGTTAATATCGTCGGTAAGCGGTTGAACTTTAACTTCACCACGTATGCCCTGTGGCTTAACTATATGCCCTATTTTAAGTAATTCTTGCATTTTTCGTTTAAGTTAGAAAAACGGGGAAATTAGTTTTCCCCGCGTTCCTTAATTTCGATATTGTATTTTTTGTTTTCTTTCTGCGAACCCGCGCGAACGAGGGTACGGAGAGCCTTGGCAATTTTGCCTTGCCTGCCGATAACCTTGCCCATATCGCTACCCGAAAGAGTTACGGTAACGTTTACAACCTTTCCGTCTTCAACGATATCGTATTCTACTTCGTCGGGTTTTTCAGCAAAGCGGTCGACGACGTATTTAATAAGTTCTATCATATCCGCTCCTTAAACCCAAATTACTTCTTTGATTTACGAACCTTCGTTTTAGCGGGCGAAAGTTTGTCGCTCTTGGGGATAATACCTTGGTTTACCAAAATATTTTTAACGGTATCGGTGGGTTGAACGCCGTTTGCAAGCCATTTTTTAGCCTTTTCTGCATCAACAACGATTTCCGCAGGATTAGCGGTGGGATTGTAGTGTCCAACTTTGTCGATATATGCTCCATCACGAGCGTTTCTTGAATCGGTGATTACGATACGGTAGAAGGGTGATTTTTTGTCGCCCATTCTGGTCAATCTCATTTTTACTGCCATTTTTTTGTTCTCCTTAAGTTTGATATTTATATTTTTTTATTTTTTGTTAAGTTATAAAATGTTTTTTTCTTGAACGGTTAAAATAACCCTTTAGTTTTTATTAAATGGTTTAGATGCAAGCAAGACAAGGCTCGTGAAGAGTTTTGGATGAGATTAACCTTTTTGGTTATCGAAGTCAAAACTCTAAACAGTAACGCAATTTTGCGTAGTTATATTTATTATCTTAAACGGTTTAGAAACGAGTTGCAGTAGGCTCGACCAAGCAAAAGGATGAAATTGACCGTCTGGTCATTGAAGTCTTTTGCTTTGGACAGAAACGACCTGCAACGAAATTTATAAGCCGTTTAGAAACCTCTAAACATACGATTATTCTTCATCTGTTTCATCATTAGTTTGGTTTGTTCAAACTGTTTTAACAAACGGTTTACTTCTTGAACGGAAGTTCCACTGCCTTTTGCTATGCGGTTCTTTCTTGAAGAGTTTATCACAGATGGATTTTCACGCTCGTACATTGTCATTGACTGAATTATTGCCTTTGTGCGAGCAATCTTTTTCTCGTCGATATCTGCGTCGTTAATCTTAAACTTACTGCCCATACCTGGTAGCATTGCAAGCACGTCTTTGATGCCACCCATTTTTTTCATAGTTTCAAACTGAGTAAGATAGTCGTCTAGAGTAAAAGAATTTTCTCTAAACTTCTTTTCCATCTTTTTGGCTTGCTCTTCAGTAACGGCGTCTTGAGCCTTTTCAATAAGCGACAATACGTCGCCCATACCCAAAATTCTATTTGCCATTCTGTCGGGATAAAAGGGCTCCAAATCGCCAAGTTTTTCACCAACCGAACAGAATTTTATAGGCTTGCCAGTAACCGCTTTCATTGAGAGCGTTGCACCGCCACGGGTATCACCGTCAAGTTTAGTTAAAACCAAACCTGAAACTTCTAAACGTTTATTGAAAGTGTCGGCAACTTCAACAGCAACTTGACCAGTCATTGAGTCTACTACAAGAAGAATTTCGGTGGGGTTTACTTCCGCCTTAATATCTTCAAGTTCTTTCATAAGTTGCTCGTCAATCTGAAGTCTACCTGCGGTATCTACTATAACCGTGTCAAAACCGTAGGATTTAGCATAAGCAACGCCTTCTTTTGCTATTTTGACGGGATTGCCCTGCCCTTTTTCAAAAACCGTGCAACCTGCCTTTTCGCCAACTACTTTAAGTTGATTTATTGCTGCAGGTCTATAAACGTCGCACGCAACAAGCAATGGCTTTCTGCCTTGTTTTTTGAGCATCATACCAAGTTTGCCAACGAGCGTAGTTTTACCTGCGCCTTGCAAACCTGCCATCATTATAACGGTTGGGGGATTAGGCGCAAAATTCAATTTACTGCCCGTTGCAATACCCTCTTGCTTACCAACCGTGCCACCCATAAGAACGATAAGTTCTTCATTTACGATTTTGATAACCTGTTGAGTGGGGCTTAAACTTTTTAAAATTTCTTGACCAACGGCGCGCTCGCTAACCCTTGAAACAAAATCTTTAACTACCGAGATATTTACGTCTGCCTCTAAAAGAGCAATACGCACTTCACGCATAGCCGTTTTTATTTCAAGTTCGGTAAGCCTACCGTGTTTAGTAAGTTTACTGAAAACGTGATTTAATTTTTCGGAAAGTCCGGAAAATAACGCCATTATTCACCTATAATATCAAGAATTTCCTGCGAAGATTTTTTATCTATCGTTGAAAGATTTTTAGAAACGCCTTTCAAACTATCGTATTTTTGTTTTAAATGTAAAAGATTTTCATATTCGTCTAACTTATTTTTAACCTTTTTGACCGCAGCGTAAACGCTTTGACGCGTATTTCCGTCTGGCTCGGCAATTTCTGATAAAGACAAATCATAATAGTAATGCGAAGAGAAAAGTTCTCTTTGTCTATCCGTCAAAAGCCCTTGATAAAGTTCAAAAAGTTCGATATACCTTAAATCTTTTTCCATAATAAAACCAAAGGTGTAAAACATTTTCGCTTTACACCTTGATATTATATACGTTTTTTACGCCCTTGTCAAGCGTTTTTGCTTTACATTATATATTTATTATATTAAAACAACCCTTCTACGAACTCTTTTGCATCAAAATCTTCAATATCGTCAATTTTTTCGCCTGTGCCTACGAAACATACGGGTACTTCTAATTCATATGATAGTGAAACGATAAATCCGCCCTTTGCAGTGCCGTCAAGTTTAGTTAAAATTATGCCATCTATACCGACAGCCTCGTTAAACACTTCCACTTGATTATAGGCGTTTTGCCCAGTGGTTGCGTCAAGCGCAATGAGTTTATAATAATTTGCATCGGGATATTCACGCTTAACCACCCTATCCATCTTTTTAAGTTCTTCCATAAGGTTTGCCTTTACGTGAAGTCTACCTGCCGTGTCGATAATCAAAACGTCTGTCTTTTTAGCCTTTGCAGATTCAATGGCGTCAAACACTACCGCAGATGCGTCTGCACCTTCAGAGTGCTTAATTATACGCACTTTAGCCCTTTCTGCCCAAACGGAAAGTTGGTCTGAAGCGGCAGCACGGAAAGTATCCGCAGCGGCAATAGTTACGCTCTTTTTCTCTTTTACGAACTTATTTGCAAGTTTGCCTATGGTGGTAGTTTTGCCCACGCCGTTTACACCAACCACCATAATGATAGCAGGTGCTTTTACGTCAAGTTTATCAGCGTAATCAAGCGTTTCAAAAAGTTCGTTTTTCAAAAGTTCTATAACGTAATCTTTATCTTTGCACTTTTCTTTAATAGCGGTGTCGCGAATTTCGTCAACTATTTCCATAGTAGTTTTAACCGAAACGTCGGCAGAGATTAAAATATCTTCCAACTCTTCGTAAAACTCTTCACCAAGTTTGTTTTTTGCAAATAATTCGTTAAGTTTTTTGGCAAGCCCGTCTCTAGTTTTAGAGAGAACCGCCTTAATTTTACTAAATAATCCCATAAAAGTTCCTATATTTGTTGATTATAAAATGTTAAACGGGTTTGATGCAAAACCTTTCTATTATCTTTATTTTTCCCTTTAAAGATTAAGGGGATTATAAAGCGGTAGATAAACGGGTTAGAAACAAGTTGCAGTAGGCTCGACCAAGCAAAAGGATGAAATTGACCGTCTGGTCATTGAAGTCTTTTGCTTTGGGCAGTAACGACCTGCAACGACGTTTATAAACCGTTTAAGCAAGTTGGTCGCCCGTAATATCCGCCACGTCTGAAAGTTTAACTGAAACCATTTTTGAAACGCCTTTTTCTTGCATTGTTACGCCGAAAAGCGCATCTGCTAGTTCCATAGTTGGCTTTCTGTGGGTTATAACTATAAACTGCGTTTCTTCGCTAAATTTCTTTAAGTATCTTGCAAATCTATCTACGTTTGCCTCGTCAAGCGCCGCTTCAATTTCGTCAAGAACACAGAAAGGCATAGGACGGAGTTTTAATATTGAGAACAAAATTGCTATTGCAGTAAGAGCCTTTTCGCCACCCGATAAAAGTGAAAGTTTTTGCAATTTCTTTCCAGGTGGTTCGGCAACGATTTCAATGCCTGCCTCTAACCTATCTTCAACATCGGTATAGTCAATTTGTAGCATTGCCCTACCGCCACCGAAAAGTTCTTTGAATATTCTTTGGAAGTTTTCGTTGATTTTAGTAAAGCCTTCGTCAAATTGAGTAAGCATTTCCCCCTTAATTTTATCGATTGCCTCTTTAAGGTCTTTTTCCGCCTTTTCAAGGTCTTCTTTTTGAGTAGTCATCTCTTCGTAACGCTCTTTCAACGCCTTGCAATCGTCAATAGCGGTTGCGTTGATTGCGCCAAGTGAAGAACGGCGTTTTCTCAAGCGGTTAATCTCTTGCTCGCCAACCACTGCATCGTAACCATCTTGACGCTGTTTAACAGCCGTTTCATAAGTCTCTTGATAGTCTTCCCAAATGCTTTGTTGTAAATACTCTAAATCGCTATCAATTTTTGCAAGAGCAATTTCTTCCGCGTGTTTCTTTTCCGAAAGGTCGGTGATTGCTTGCGTAATATTTTGTTTCTTTTCGTCGTTACGGTTTAGGCGTTCACGAAGTTCAGACTTATTGTTTTCAATGCTATCAATCTTTTCACGGATTGAATTGATATGGTCTTGCTCTGCTTTTGTTAGCGCAACCTTTTCTTGGTCTCTTCTTAACTCTTCTATAATATCTTCTGCGCCTGCGTTACTCTTAATCAAACCTTGGTTTGTTTGTTCAGTTTCACTAATTATATCTTGTAGGCGCAAGTTTTCGCTTTCAAAGCCAGCAATTTCACCTTTAAGTTCGGTGATTTTAACTTGCAATTCAGTGCTTTCCATAGCAACCGCATCACGCTCTTTTCTCAAAGCGTCGTATTCGGCTTGGTGCTTATCCGCGCTCTCTTTTGCGCTCGCCCTATCTTGTTCAAGTTTTTTGCCACCACTTTGAGCGTTTTCAAAATCAGCGTCAACTTTACTTATTCTGCTCTTCACTTCGTCAATAAGGTCGGCAACGCCTTCAATATCACGCCCGATATCACTCAACGCTTTTTCTAGGTTGGCTTGTTTTTCACGTTCAACTAAAATTTGTTGACGTTTTTCGTTATATAAATCGTTGAGCATAGAAAGTTCGTCAAGCGCTTTATCACGCTTAAATTCAAGTTCGTGCTTATCCTGTTTAATTTTATCCATTTCCGCACGCTTGATTTTAAGTTGCTCTGCATTGTCTTCAATCTTTCTATCGCTAGATAAAAGCCCAACCGTTTCAGTTCTTCTTGAACCACCAGTCATTGCGCCTTGAGTTGTAAACACGTCGCCGTCAAGCGTAACCATCTTAAATGCAAAGCGATATTTATCTGCAATTTTGGTTGCGTTTTCTAGGGTGTCTACGATAAGCGTATTACCTAAAAGGTTGGAAATTACGTTTTCATACTGTTTATCGTAAGTTACAAGTTTATTTGCAACACCCAACGCGCCACGCTCGTGTAGTGCGCTTGTAACAGACGCGCTTTGTTCTCTAGGTTTAACCGAAGTTATAGGCAAGAAAGTAATTCTACCTAATCTGTTTGCTTTTAGATATTCTATAAGATAACGCGCGTCGTCAGGCGTAGCGGTAACTACGTTTTGAGCAGCCGCAGCAAGTGCGGTCTCTAGCGCGATATCGTATTTTTTATCACTCTTAATAAGTTCTGCAACCACGCCCTTAATGCGCTTTTTAAGTTCAGCGTTATTTTTAGACTGGTTGAGCAAGTTTTTAACTGCGGGTGCATACCCGTCGTAATTGTCTTTTAGCGATTTATAGAAGTTGTCTTTAGTAACCAAAGTGGTAACTACCGAATTTAGCGAATAAATGGCGTTGTCTACCTTTGCAACTTCTTCATTGCAATTTCTAACTTCATTTTCTTTATCTTCTATACCGTTTTTAAGGTCAAAAACCGAACGGTCAAGTTCGTCAATATTTTTATCGCAACGCTCTTTATCGTTAAAATATCCGTCGCGCTTAACTGAATATTCGTCAAGACGACCGTTTAATTCTTCAAGTTTATTAACCAAATTGTTCTTTTCAACCGACATTGCGCCCCTGCTCAACTTAAAGTCGGAAAGCGACTCGATTGACTCTATAATCTTTTTACGGTTTTCGTCTGCAAGTTCTTCGCCTAAAGTTATTTTTTCAGTAATTGACAAAAGTTTTTTGCTCAACTTTTCGGCTTTATCTTGCAATTCTTTCAACTTCTTTTTATCTTTTGCAAGGTTTTGTGAATTTTCTGCAAAAGTATTTCTACAATTTTCTATAAGTTCAACGTTTTCTTTAATTTCTTTTTCCGCACGTTCTATTTGACCTTTAAGGAAAGATATCTTTTGTTCAAACAAACGCTTATCACCCGAAGATTTTTCCATTGCAACGCGCTTTTCTAAAAGTTCGTCGTTATACTTTTTAAGTTTTTCGTCTGCGTCGCTTATGTCAGAAAAAATCTTGTCGTATTCTATTTGCGCTTGATTAAATTCTTCTTGGCGAAGTGCAGTTGCCTCGTCAAGACCTTTGACGCGGGTATAAATTTTGCCCTTTGCGCTTTCAACGCCCTCAACTTTTGCTATATAAGTGTTAAGTTCGTGAAACTTTAACTGTTCTGAAAGTTCGTTGAACTCTTTGGCTTTTGCAGCCTGCCTTTCAAGTGGTCCTAACTGGTTTTCAATTTCAGTTAAAATATCTATATAACGCACCATATTTTCGTGTGTGCGCTCTAACTTTCTTTCCGATTCGTTCTTTCTTGTTTTGAACTTTGCAATGCCAGTTGCCTCTTCAAATATAAGACGGCGGTCTTCTGGCTTTGCAGACATAATTTCTTCAACTCTACCTTGCCCTATAATGGTATAACCCTCTTTACCGATACCACACTCGTGCAAAAGTTCAACTATATCTTTTAGCCTTGCTGGTTGTTTGTTTATGTAATATTCACTTTCACCACTACGGAAAAGTTTACGAGTGATTATAAGTTCGTTATAGTCGATACTAAACATTCTGGTAGAGTTATCAAAGTATAGTGAAACTTCACAGTAAGATAGCGACTTTCTACCCTGCGTTCCACTAAAAATTACGTCTTGCATACTTGAACCACGTAGTGATTTTGCAGACTGTTCACCCAAAACCCAACGTATTGCGTCGGCTACGTTACTCTTTCCGCAACCGTTTGGTCCAACTATACCCGTTATTCCGTTGCCGAACTTAATTTCTGCTTTATCGGCAAACGATTTAAATCCGAAAATTTCAACCTTTTCGAAATTCACTTGTTTTTACCACCTGTTTTTTTATTTTTTTAAGCGCGCTCTCTGCAGCCTTTGCCTCTGCCAACTTTTTACTTTGACCAGTGCCCTCTGCTAATCTTGCGCCGTTGAGAAGTGCCGCCACTCTAAATTCTGGCGAGTGGTCAGGTCCTTTTTTCCAAAGCGTTTCGTAACTTATACTGCCCAACTTGTGCTTTTGAACGTATTCTTGAAAATCGTTTTTAGCGTCGCAATTTTGTTTAATTTTATTTTTTGACTTTTGCTTTTCTTCGTAATCGGCAATTATGGTGTTTTTTATAAACTTTCTTGCCTTTTCTAAACCGCCGTCAATATAAATACCTGCAACCACCGACTCGTAAATGCTAGAAAACAACTTTTTCGTCAAGGTTAGCGTTTTTCTCAAGTCCGCGCCCCAACAAAACGTATTCGTTAAGCCCTAATGCCAAAACGGATTTTAGTAGCGGTGCTTTAGAAACTATTTCTGAACGCCTTTGCGTAAGTTTACCTTCGTCGCCCTTGGCGTTCTTAAAAAGGTATTCCGTTATCACAAATTCAATGACAGAATCACCAAAAAACTCTAAAAGTTCGTTGTCAGAAACGCCGTGCTCGTTAGCGTAAGATGCGTGCGTAAAACATTGACGGAGCAACATTTTATCCTTAAACGAATATCCTATTTTGCTTTCAACACCGTCAATATCAAATATCATCAATTTTCACCTTCTGGTTTATAAAGAGCAAGTTTTTGGGTAATTTTATCCGAAATATTAAACCCTGCAAGCCCAACTGCTTGCAACACCGTGTTCTTTATAGCAAATGCGTTTGAAGACCCGTGCGATTTTATAACGGGTTTATTTACACCTATAAACAATGCGCCACCCTTATCTTGATAGTCAAGTTCTTCTTTAAGTTTTTTGAAAGTCTTTTTAAGGAAAAGCCCGCCTATCTTACCAGATAACGACGAATAAACACCCTTCTTTAACGACTTCATAACGCTAATAACTGCGCCTTCTATAGCCTTTAGCGCAACGTTTCCGCTAAAGCCGTCGCACACGACAACGTCTTGATTGCCGTTCATAATGTCGCGCCCTTCAATATTTCCTGCGAAGTTAAGCCCCCCTATGCTCTTTAACATAGGTAAAACTTCGTGAATAAGCATATTGCCTTTTTCATCTTCAGTTCCGTTTGAAAGAAGTGCAACCCTAGGATTTTCAACACCCATAGATTCTGCGTAGGCAACGCCCATAAGGGCAAATTGAACTAAATTTATAGGTTTGCAATCTGCATTTGCGCCACAGTCAAGAAGAAAAACTCTTTTACCTTCAACTACGGTAGGTAATGCAGGACAGAGAGCAGGACGGTTTACGCCCTTAATTCTGCCAAGTTTAAGCGTTGCGCCAACCAACACCGCGCCAGTTGAACCTGCTGAAACGAACGCTGCAACTTCGTCGTTCTCTTTAAGTTCTTTAAAAGCAACGCAAAGCGAACTGTCGGGTTTTCTTCTAATTGCAACGGTGGGTTCTTCTTCACAAGTTATAACTTCGCTTGCGTGTAAAATTTCCACCCTTTCTTTATTGAAAGAATATTTCTTAAGCTCTTCTTTAATAATATCTTCTTTACCCACTAAAACCGCGGTAAAGCCGTCTTTTTCATTTACGGCGTCAATAGTTCCCTGAATAATTTGTTCGGGTGAATTATCTCCCCCGAAAGCATCTACAAGTATTTTCATATTTTCCACCTTAAATTAGTTTTCAAGCGTGCCAACCGTTCTTGGGAAAGGCAAAACGTCACGAATATTAGATATGCCCGTAAGATACATTATCATTCTTTCAAAGCCCAAACCGAAACCAGAGTGGGTAACCCCGCCGTATTTTCTTAAATCAAGATACGACTTATAATCTTCTTTATTAAGCCCACACTCTGCCATTCTCTTTTCCAAAATATCCATTCTTTCTTCACGCTGACTTCCACCAACGAGTTCGCCTATTCCGGGAACTAAAAGGTCAGATGCGGCAACGGTTTTTCCGTCGTCGTTAAGGCGCATATAGAACGCCTTGATTTCCTTGGGATAATCGGTAAGGAACACGGGTTTTTTGAAAACTTCTTCAGTGATATATCTTTCGTGTTCACTTTGCAAATCGCAACCCCAGTAAACGGGCGCGTCAAATCTATCTTTAACCTTTTCTAAAATTTCAATAGCCTCGGTATAGGTTAAACGCTTAAATTCGTTATTTTTAACGTTGTTGAGCCTTTCAATAAGCCCTTTATCTACGAAAGCGTTAAGGAATTCTATTTCTTCCCTGCAAGTATCCATAACTCTTTCAATAATATATTTAACCATTGCCTCTGCGCAATCCATATCGTCAGAAAGGTCTGCAAAAGCAAGTTCGGGTTCAATCATCCAAAACTCTGCGGCGTGGCGAACGGTGTTTGAGTGTTCTGCCCTAAAAGTAGGACCAAAAGTATAAACGTTTGCGTATGCCATTGCAAAATTTTCAACGTCTAGTTGACCAGAAACGGTAAGACTTGCTTTTTTACCAAAGAAGTCTTGCTTATAATCTGTTGAACCGTTTTCAGTTGGAACGCTATCAAGGTCAAGCGTGGTTACTTGGAACATTGCGCCTGCGCCCTCGCAATCGCTACCCGTAATAATAGGGGTATGAACGTAAACAAACCCACGTTCGTTAAAGAAAGAGTGAATTGCAAAAGCCGCTTCGCTACGAATTTTGAAAACCGCATTGAAAGTGTTTGTTCTTGGGCGAAGATGTGGCATACCACGCAAAAACTCTAAAGTATGGCGTTTTTTCTGCAAAGGATAATCGGGTGTTGAAGTTCCTAAAACTTCAATTTCATCTGCGTTTATTTCAAACGGTTGCTTGTTTTCAGGCGTTAAAATAAGCGTTCCCTTAACCATCAAGCACGCGCCAACGTTTTGCTTTGCAATATCGTCGTAATTAGAAACTTTGTTTCTGTCAAAAACTATTTGGCAGTTCTTAAAATAAGAACCGTCGTTCAGTTCAATAAAGCCAAAAGACTTGCTGTCTCTTACCGTTCTTACCCAACCGCATACGGTAACCGTTTGACCACCGAATTCAGTTGCGTTTTTAAAAATCTTTTTTAATTCAGTTCTTTTCATAATTGCACCTACAAATAGTACTTTTTAAAATATACTTATTTATTATAACATTATTTAAAAGGATTTTCAAGAATTTTTAAGCGTAAATTATCAATCGTGCCTTTAAAAAGCAAAAAAACCACTCTAAAGACGTTCCCTATAAGGGATTTTTTGAAATTTTAAAAATTTATATTAAATCGCACTTCTATCGGTCAAAAGAAAAATAGAACTTGCATTTTCATTTGAGTTATTTTTCTTTTGTAAAAAATCTATATCATTTCAATGATATTTTTTTAATTTTAGGGCATAATATATTGACGAGATAACATTTTAATGATATAATACTGACAAGGATGGTGAATTATTATGATTATTTATCACGGCTCAAAAGATATTATTGAAAAACCCGAATTCGGTAAGGGCAATAAAAGGAATGATTACGGGTTAGGCTTTTACTGTACTGAAAACGTTGAACTTGCTAAAGAATGGGCTTGCTCTAACAACCAAACAAACGGATATGCTAATCAATATGAAATTGATTTATGTGATTATAAAGTTTTAGATTTAAGAGAAGAAAAATACTCTATCCTTAATTGGATGGCACTTTTATTGAAGTTTAGAACGTTTGACGTTAATACCCCTATTTCAGCACAAGCAAAAGAATATATATTAGAAAATTTTTACGTTGACGTGGAAGAATATGACGTAATTATAGGTTATCGTGCAGATGACTCTTATTTTAGTTTTGCAAAGGATTTTATAAACAATACGATTTCCGTTGAACAACTTGCTAAAGCTATGCATCTTGGCGAATTAGGTATTCAAATCGTATTAAAGTCTAAAAAAGCGTTTGATACGGTAAAATATATAAGTTACGAATTAGCAGAATGTAAGGAATATTACGTTAAACGTGTTAGCCGTGATAAAAAAGCAAGAGAAACTTATTTAAGCGGTCATAAACAAAACTTAGTGTCCGACGGCTTATTTGTAATGGATATAATTAGAAAGGGGCTTAAAAATGGCGATAAAATCTTATGACGTTAAATATTTAGATAGCGTTGCTACGAATATCGGAACAATGTTTGAATACGCAGTGGCTTGTGGATACGAGCCAAAAGTATATTGGAATATGTTTGTTTCTTCTGAAGTAGCAAAACAAATAGAAAAAGGCAATCCAAGATTTTTAGTTGGATATTCTGCAATAGATTTATTAGACCACGTTGTAAACACAACTGCGTCTAAGGGTATATTACTTGCACCTAAACCGTTTTTTAATCGTTCCGAATTTTATTGGGCTGGTTGGGCGTTAGCTCAATATCAAAATTATAAAGCAACGTCTTTCTTCAATATAAGCAAGGCGTTCCCTATTGAAAATGTTTTGGCTTTATACGATACTCTTCACGAAGCGGATATAACAAAGTTTTTTTCTGTTGCCGACGAATATGTTGATGCTCACAAAAAAGAAACAAATCTTAAAAGAATACGCACTGCAGCAGGATTATCTCAAAAACAACTTGCTGAAAAGGCAGAAGTATCTATCCGTAATATACAAATGTACGAACAACGCCATAACGATATTAACAAGGCGCAAGCAGACATACTATTTAGATTGTCTAAAACACTTGGTTGTAATATAGAAGATTTGTTTGAAGAATAAAAAATTTTAAAAATATGACGTAAGTTATCATATTAAATTTTGACACAATTAGTATATCACCTATAAATCATTTATCAAGCAGTTTTTAATAAACAAAAGAAAACTCGACTTATAAAAAAAGCCGAGTTTTATAAATTGCTCAATATAAATATTTGTAAAAAGAACTAATAAAAGACTTTTTTAACTTAAAAATTCTTCTATTGACTTCTTATACGTTTGACGTGTTTTAATAATTTCGTTTTCAGCAAACTTCCATTGTTGCTGTATGCTTAAATTGTTTTCTAGCATCGGGTTAGACTCAATGCGTTCAATATTGCTTTCAACGATATTTTTCATTATGCGCGCAATCATAATTGCGTTTATGCCCGTGTTTTTATACTCGTCGCGTATACCTATTAAACCCATTTCTAGTTCTTTGGGGTTGGCTATGCAATTTAGCACGCCTATAAACCCTGTTGGGAAAAGTTTTCCACCGTGTTTTACAAGCGGTTTACAAATTGACGGCAACACTATTGCAAACGAGGCAACTTCACCCTTTTGGTCAACCAAAACGCTTATATACTTGCGGTTGACTATGGTTGCAAATTGTTTCAAAACGTTATCTCTTGCCTTGCCTTCAATAGGAACGTAAGCGTCAAGATTTTTATACGCTTGGTTCATTGTTTCAAAGAATTTTGCGCCGTAAAGTTTAAGAATTTTTCTTACGCTCATTGTTTCGGCAACGTCAACGACTTTCAACCTGTTTTTAAGTTTTTCGGCTATCGACAAAATGCGTTCGTAAGGCGTTTCGGGTATAGTGAAAGTTTTTTCAATCCACTTTGATTCAGGTTCAAAACCCAACTCTTCCATAAACTTAAAGTAATACGGATAAGAATAATTTGTGGCGTAAGTACTGCGCTTATCAAACCCAAAGGTAAGCATACCCTCTCTGTCCGTATCGTTAAAGCCCCACGGCCCGTGCATATCGGTAATTCCGTTTTCTTTGCCGAACTGTGCAACTGCGCTCAAAAGCGCCTTAAAAACCTCTATATCTTCAATGGCGTCAAAGCGGGAAAATCTAACGAAGTTTGTGTTCCATATTTCGTTTTCTTTTTTATTGATAAGCCCTGCAATTCTACCCACCAACTTACCGTCTTTATAGCAAAGGAAACCTTTTATTTTATTCTCTTTAAGATTATGATTTTTTTTAGGATTAAAAACGTCTATATCGTCTTCACGTAAACTAGGCACGTAATACGGGCAATCTTTATAAAGCGTTACGGGAAACTTTGCAAAAAGACGCTTATCCTTATTAGTTTTTATCTCTTTAATTTCAATCATTTTAACTCTTCCTTAAAAGGCAAACATCACTGCTAACGCATTTTTATCAAGCACGCTTGTTTCGCCTTTGGTAAATATTATACATTGATTAAGTTAAAAAGACAAATGTTTTTTGATTTTTTTTGTCAAATCAACTATTGTTGATTATTATCCGCACGCATAAAAATCAATCGTTTTGAGTTTCTCTAATAAGTTTTGGGGGTTTTTCATCTTTAAGCGCCATAATATACGCGCCGTATTGCTCGTCGGTAAGTTTAACCACTTTGTTTTTATTTTTCTTTTTCTTTGACATGATAATTCTCCTTAATTTAAGATAAAATTATTATCCACTTAAAACCCTTTTTTTATACACGATAAAGTTAAAGGCTTGCCGTAAATTAAGCAAGCCTTTGTCAATTTTATTTTTTATTTGCGCCTTTTATTTTTTTGAAAGATTTGTCAGAAGAAAAATCACGCTCTTTATTATATTCTCCGCCAAGCGCCTCTATTGCAAACCGAAGTTCTTCAAAGTCGGCGTAACTTATTTTTTCATTTTCTATCGACGCTAGAAGAAACGGCAAAGCCCTTTCGTCGCCGTATTTTGCAAGATAGTTTGCGTAAAGGGGGACTTGCTTTTGATGTTTTGCAAACTCTGCAACCAAAATATCAAAAACTCTGTCGTCGTTTTTGCAGTTAGCAAGAATTTCCGTAACGCAATCTCTCTTTTGCCCGTCAACTTCTTTATAAAGCGCAAGCAGTTTTTCTTTTACAGTTTCTGCAATAGGGCATAAAAGTTCGGTTGCAAGTTCTCTCACCGTATCAGAATAATCCCACTCGATAAACTCAAGATATCTATTTGACGCCTTTTTAGAGTTCATTTCACCAAGCATATTCATTACGTATAGCGTAAACTCTTCTGAATTATCAACCGATAGAGCGTCTATAAGACTATTTTCGTTATCGGGGTTTTCAGTTATTGCCTCACACAAAAAATCCGACACCGAAACGCCTTGCTCTAAATGCGCCTTTAAGCACTCTATAAGGTCTTTAGCGCAAAAATCCCTGTAATAAGAATTAGGTGTTTTGCCGTCTAATTCTTTTAATTTTTCATCACCAAACTTAACGTAAAGTTCAGGGATTTTGTTTTCAATTTCTTCGGGTTTAACCTTTCCGATATTTGAATAAACGTAGCCTTCAATATATTTATCAAAAAGGCTGTCAACGTCAATAACTTTAATCATTTTTAACTCCTTTAAATGATTTTTTTAGCATACTTAACTTTTCTTTAGTTATAGTAAACAATCTTACAACTCTATCGTCGTCAGAATAATTTTTATAACCGCACTCACTCAATATTAGCGCGGCAATCTCTTCGTTGCTAACTTCCGCCTCGGTTATAATTGAACGGAATTTTTTATAAACGGCGTCGCACACCTTGCCTATTTTATCCATTCCGTCTATATCAAAAAATACCATTTTTGACATACATAGCGCGTAAGCCGAAAAATATAACCCACCAAAAACCTTGTCTTTTTCGCACACGAGTTTTCTTGGTTTTACCTTTAAATAATAACTACCTGCAACAACGCCAAACCTTTCTTTTAGTCCGCTGACTATTGCAACGTAAACTAAAATACGCTTTAACTCTTCTCTGCCTTCCGGATTTAATAACGTGCGCATTACTAAAGCCTTTGAATAAGGCGTAAAATTTGAAGATAGAACGTATGCGCAATCACGCATAATATCTAAATCGTTACAAGTAAGCCCCCACTCTAAAATTTTTTGCCACTCAATCTTTTTCATTGCTGAAGAAAATTTTTCGGGATTTTTAGTCAATGCTCGCAGTTTCTTTTTCCAGTTTTTAGCCACTTGTTCGGGTATATCTTTAACGTACTTAAACGGCAATAAATTTAAATAATCACCCTCGCCGTCTATAATATCTTTAACGTAGTCTAAATGGAATTTTACGGCAACGTCTTTATCGTCTAGAGAATAGGCAATTTTTAACTGCTCGTAACCAAGTTGATAGTTTCCTATATTCACAAACGCAAGCCCGTAAAAAAAGCGCATTGCAAGTTCGTAAGGTCTATCAATTAAAATAGTGTTTAAACAATCTAGCACCGTTTGGTGGTCTTCACGCTCAATAGCGCAAGTAGCAATTTTATACGCCTCGCCTTGCTCGCCTTTACGAATTTCTAGTGCCTTGCGGTAATAATAATCACTGTTGTCAAAATCTTCTTTCATATCGTACACGGTTGAAAGATTGCAAAACGCCGTTACGTTTGCCCCGTGTCTTTCTAAAGACGCTCTACAAACGTCTTCCGCCTCGTCTAACTTATCACTCATAAATTTGCAAACGGCAAGGTCGCCCGCAGTGTTTTCATCAAGGCACTCTTCGGGAATTGACGAAAGAATTTTGTCGCCTTCTTCAAAACCGCCCAAGGCTATTGCGTGCTTTGCTTTTTTAAGTTGATAAGAATAATCTGCCCTATCAAACGGATACGCTATTCTATAAGCACCTTTTCGCTGTTCTTCACCAGAGAAAAAATCTATTATTTCTTGGCTTAACCCCTCTTTTGAAACGTAACCGTCAATTTCAAGTTTTTTGTGAAAATAATATCCAGACGCCCAAAAATTGTCTAAATAAAAATAGTTAATGGCAAGTTCTTCGTATGCCATAGCATAGTTTTCTTTGGGGGCTTTATCTAAATATTCAAACCAAAATCGATTTGACAACTCTAGTAGACCCATATCTGAATAAAGGTCAGCAAGCGCAACGGTAACTTTTAAATTTTCAGGCGCAAGGCTTTTAGCGGACAACAAAAAACCGAGCGCACCGAAAAAATCTTCTTTTTCCGCGCGTTCGTCTGCAATTTTCAAATATGTTGAAACGTTGTCAAACCTTAATACCTTTTCTTCCATAGTTTAATAATTCTATTATTTGCTAAAAAATGCGTCTACGTCGTCTTTATTGAACTCGTAAATTTTGTCGCAAAACTGACAGTCCACTTTTATAACTTTTTCTTTTTCTAAAATGTCGTTAAGTTCTTCTTTTCCCAAAGAAATTAAAACTTTTTCTATGTATTCTCTACTGCAAAGACAGTTATATTTTGGGTGATATTCGTTCACTTTCACTTCGCCTATAAACCTGTCTATAATACCCTCTGCGCCTATCTCTTGCACAAGGGTAGAAACGTTGCCTAATTGACTTATAACGTCTTCAGCCATAACCAAAGACCCTTCGCTTGCGCCAGGTAACGCCTGCATTATAACACCGCCTGCACCTATGCAAGTTCCATCACGACCTATTTTAACCCCCAACGCAATAGCCGTGGGTTGTTGTTCGCTAAACGCATAGTAAGCAGCAAAATCTTCGGCAATTTCACCGCTAACGAGTTCACTACTGCCCGAATACGGGTCTTTAAGCCCCATACTGCGAACGACGGTAAGGCGACCTTGTTTGCCCACGCAACTGCCCACGTCTAACTTGCCGTCGGCACGCAAAGGCAGTTCAACTTGCGGATTATCTATAAAACCACGCATATCTAAATTTCCATTTCCGCAAACGGTAATCTTTCCGCCTGCGCCGTTTCCGTTTATAGTAACCGAAAGTTTATCTTTTTCATTCTTTAAATTGCTTGACATAAACGTACACACGGTAAGCGTGCGCCCAAGAGCCGCTGCGCATACTGGCGACAATTTGTGTATTTTTATTGCGTCGTTTACCATATCCGTAGTGTCTAACACGGAAAGGGTTATTTCGTTATTAAATATTAAACCTTTAAGTAATTTATTCAAAAAAACCTCCACCGTTTGATTTTTTTAATAACCAAACGAAAAATAGCCACTCAAACTCAAAGACGCCCAACGGCGTCTTTGAGTTTGTGAATTTAATTGTTATATCAGTTTATTCCCCTTTAAGAATAAGGGATTAAAAATGGTTTAGTTACAAGCAAGACAAGGCTCGCGCAAAGTTTTGGATGAGATTAACCTTTTTGGTTATCGAAGTCAAAACTTAAAGCAGTAAACACAGTATTGCATAGCATATAGCCGTTTATGATTAAACGGATTAGTTGCAAGCAAGACAAGGAAAACGAGTTTTTTCAAGGGCGCATACTTTTTGTATGTAACCGCTGAAAAACGCAAGTTTGACACAGTATTGCGCCGTAAATAAGCCGTTTATTTGCGTTTTGACAATTCTTTTTTAGCCTTCTCAATACGTTTTCTTCTTTCCTCTTGTTCAGCCTCTAAAGCCTTTTCTTCTTCAGTTGGCATAAACTCGGGGTCGTTTTTATGTTCTTCAACGTAACGAGCGTGGTCTTCGTACATAGCCTTTTTACTTTCATTAAGTTTTTCTAAATCGCCACGGCTAAACGACGTGGGAAGTTCTGCAAGTTTAATATCGTCGTCAGTGATAGGCTTGATAGGTTTAGAGTTAAGTGAACTGCGCGCAGCCATTGCGAGTTGTTGTCTATATTGTTTGAGCGCGCCTGAATCACTCTCTTTAACCTTTTCGTAAATACCTTTATTTTTCTGTGCGCCAGCAACTTTATCGTTGATAAATTTATCAAACGCCCATTGTGAAAAATCCGTCCAAACGAGCAAAAGAAGCGAAAGTCCAAAGAGCAACACCAAAATTACGCCAAGTATCATAAAGAAACCGTCTAGCAATAACAGTATAAACGGAATTGCGCCCGCCACGATAAAGAATATGCTGTGAGGTAACAAACCCAAAGTAAATAAGAAAGAATTTTTTAACAGTTGACGGAATTTTAATTCATAAGTTACGCTCATTGAAATCATATGCATAGTCATTATTGAATAAAATCCCAAAATGATATACGATATTATTTCTGAAACTATAAACAGCCATTTTTGACCAACTCCACTAACCGCAGCCTGTTCTGAAAGTGATGCAGATACAACGGTAAGATAGAACACCAAAGAATATACTAGAGCAACGACTAACAAAGATTTTATATTTTGCTTAACGCCTCTCCAAAAATCGTTTGCCACAAAAATACCTTCAGTCCAAACCATATTTCTTATAACGTAAGCACCGCCAGCAACACCCACGGCTGCAATCATAGCGACAATAGGCAAAAGCAAAAAGACGAGCATATTGACGTTGAAAACTATGTTTTCAGCAAGCCCAACCATACTTGTAGGCGCTTGATAACCAACGCCGAAAGCCTGCATAAAAGGATAGGTTGCCCCTAAATTTGCAAGCGCAACGTAACGCATAAATAACAGCCCTACCAACGGTAAAAAGAATAAAAGCGTTAGAAGATTGACGATTATAAGTTTGCCAAATCTACCTTTGAAAATATCCCAAAAAAGTTCCCACCTGTTAGACGGAAGAGACGCCCTTGCATACCCTTCAGACTTTTCTTTACCCATAATAAGTCTGTCAATAAAACCGCCTCTTTTTTTATTTTGTGCCATTTATAAATCTCCTATTTGCATCAAATTGCAAAAAAAGTAATATCCGATTAGTGCGCAGAATACAATACGCGCTATTATAGTGTACATTAAATTTAAATTTTTTACAAACAAATTCGCGTATTAACTGAAAAAAACTTTACTTTTTTCTCTCTCTTTGCTAAACTATTCCATATATTATGTTTAATTAGGAGTTACTACAATGAAAAAGTACAACGTCGCAGTAGTTGGCGCTACCGGTATGGTAGGCAGAAAATTTTTACAAGTTTTATCCGAAAGAAATCTTCCGGTAGAAAATTATTATTTGTTTGCATCTAAAAAATCCGCAGGCACTACCGTTGATTTTATGGGTAAACCTTACGAAATTATTGAACTTGCAGAAAAAAATCTTGAAGGTAAAAATATTGATATTGCGCTTTTCTCTGCCGGCGGTGACGTTAGCAAGGAATTTGCGCCTATATTTGCTAAACACGGCATTTTGGTTATTGACAACTCAAGCGCGTGGAGAAGAGACCCCGAAGTTCCGCTAGTTGTTCCCGAATGTAACGCAAACGACATACTTTGGCATAAAAATATTATTGCAAACCCAAACTGCTCAACAATTCAAGCAATGGTTGCGTTGAAACCTTTGCACGACGCATTTAAAATTAAGCGTGTAATTTATTCTACCTATCAAGCAGTTTCAGGCGCAGGCGTTAAAGGCTTTAACGACCTTAAAGGTGGAATTTGCGGTGAAGCGCCCCAAAAATTCCCCTATCCTATCTTTGGCAACTGTATTCCTCACATTGACGTATTTTTGGAAAACGGTTACACTAAAGAAGAAGACAAAATGATTTTTGAAACCAAAAAGATTTTGGGTGACCAAGATATTAAAGTTACGGCAACTTGCGTGCGTGTACCCGTTTATTACGGACACAGCGAATCTATAAATCTTGAATTTGAAAAGCCCTGCACGGTTGAACAAGTTAGAGAAGTTTTGGCAAAGGCTGAAGGCGTGGTTATTCAAGACGACGGCGCAAACCTAGTTTATCCTATGCCCTTGACCGCTGAAAATAAAGACGAAGTGTTTATCGGTAGAATTAGAAAAGACGACACCGTTGAAAATGGAATTAACATTTGGTGTGTTGCAGACAACATTAGAAAAGGCGCGGCTACTAACGCCGTTCAAATTGCCCAAAAGGCTATTGAACTTAACGCTATTAAAGGTAAAATCTAATTTAGAAGGATTTGAATATGAATAAAATCATTTTTAAGGGAACTTGCACTGCGGCAATTACGCCGTTTACACCTTACGGCATAGATTTTGACGCTTTGGAAAATCAAATCGAATACCAAATTAAAAATCAAATTGACGCTATTTGTATTTTAGGTACTACGGGTGAAGCACCCACTATTACCGACGACGAATATGAAAAGATTGCTAAATTTGCTTATGATAAAATAGCAGGTAGAGTTAAATTTATTCTCGGTTCGGGTAGTAATTGCACCAAAAAGGCAATAGAAAAAAGTCAACTTGCGCAAAAAATAGGCGCAGACGGACTTTTGGTGGTTACCCCTTATTATAATAAATGCACTCAAAAAGGCTTGGTAAAATATTATAACGATATATGCGACAACGTTGATATACCAGTGCTTTGTTATAACGTGCCTGCAAGAACGGGCGTAAACATTTTGCCACGCACTATGGAAGAAATTGCAGAGCATAAAAATATAGGTGGCATTAAAGAGGCGTGCGGTAATATGGAACAAATTTGCGAAACCGCTAGACTTATCCGTGGTAAAACTGCACTCTATTCTGGCGACGACAACCTTAACCTTGCTATGATGAGTATAGGTTCTATGGGTCTTATATCAGTTGCGTCTAATATTGCGCCAAAAGAAGTTGGCGACGTTGCAAGGCTTTATTACGCAGGCAAAAACAAAGATGCATATGAATTGCAAGAACGCCTTCTACCCCTTATCGACGCAATGTTTACCGAAGTAAACCCTATCCCAGTAAAAAAGGCCTCGGAACTTATCGGTTTAGGTAGTGGTTTAGTGCGTGCGCCATTAACCGAATTAGAGCCTGAACATACGGCTGAAATGATTAAAATATTAAAAGACTTCGGCTTTAACTTAAAAATTTAATTTTACTCAAATACAACAACTAAATTTAGGTACAAAATATGGTTAAAATTTTAATAAGCGGTGCGCTTGGTAGAATGGGAAGAAAAGTTTACGAGGCGTGCTTAAAAAATGAAAATATAACGGCGGTTTGCGGGGTAGATATTGCTAACGATAATTCTAACCCCAACTATCCCGTATATAGCGGTTTTAGTGCAGTTACTCAAGACGTTGACGTTGTGGTTGACTTTTCTGCACCTGCAAACCTTGATAACGTTTTAAATTTTTGTTTAAACAATAAAATACCTGCCGTTCTTTGCGCAACAGGCTATTCACCCGAACAAGTTTCAAAGGTTAAAGACGCTAGCAATAAAATTGCGGTGTTCCGTTCGGGCAATATGTCGCTTGGCGTAAACGTTTTGGTTGACCTTGTTAAAAAGGCTGCGCAAGCGCTTTACGGCTTTGACGTTGAGATAATAGAAAAACATCACAATCAAAAGGTAGACGCACCTAGCGGTACTGCGCTTATGCTTGCAGACGGTGTAAAAGAAGTTTCCCCCGAAAAATTTTACGTTTACGGCAGAGAAGGCATTTGCGGTAAAAGAGATAAAAACGAAATAGGTATTCACGCAGTACGTGGTGGCGGAATAGTTGGTGAACACGAAGTTATTTTTGCAAGCGGTTTTGAAACGGTTACCCTTTCTCACCTTGCAACCGACAGAGCAGTTTTTGCCGACGGCGCGGTTAAAGCCGCTATCTATTTAAGTGAGAAAAAGAGCGGTCTTTACGATATGCACGACGTTATTGACGGCAAATAATTATGGTTGAAGAAAATCTTAAAAAAGTTTTAAATTTAATCTCTGCGGGCAACAATTTAGGCGAAAAAATTACGCTAGTTGGGGCAACCAAAACTATGCCTGTAGAAACTATAAATCTAGCCGTTAAAAACGGTTTAGAAGTAGTTGCGGAAAATAGAGTTCAAGAGTTTAGAGAAAAACACGAATTTATTTCCCCTGTCGCACGCCAACATTTTATAGGGCGGTTACAAACTAACAAAGTAAAATATCTTGTTGGAAAGGTTGAACTTATTCATTCGGTGGACAGCCTACACTTGGCAGAGGCTATAAATAAAGAGGCTGAAAAAAAGAGTTTAATTCAAAACGTTTTGATTGAAATAAATGCGGGCGTGGAAGATTCAAAAGGCGGTTTTGCTTTTGAAACTGCAAAAGATAGCGTAACGGAAATTTATAATAAATGTAAAAACTTAAAACTGCAAGGGCTTATGACAATGTTACCCCACTCGGAAGACCAAAATTTTCTTGCAGAACTTTGCAACAAAATGCGTTGCATCTACGACCAGTTAAAAAAAGGCGGTTTGCCATTTGAATATTTGTCAATGGGTATGTCTAACGATTATCAAACGGCAATAAAAAACGGCAGTAACCTTATAAGACTTGGAAGAACTATTTTTGGACAAAGAAATTACGGAGAAAATGCAAATGGGAATATTTGATTTATTTGGGAAAGACCCTAAAACCAAAAACGATAGAGTGGCTCGCACGGAGTTTGACGAAAGAATTAACCTAGATAGCGACAATAAAACCGCCCCCGTTGCGGTTTTTAGCCCCACGGCTTATACCGACGTGGAAATTATTATTGACGCTATTAAGGCGGGTAAAAACGCCGTGGTTCATTTAACTGAACTTAAAACTGAAACGGCTATCCGTGTTTTAGATATGTTATCTGGTGCAATTTATGCGCTTGGTGGCGGTGTTTACGAAATGGGTAAAAACATTTTTATGTTTTCCCCTGCCGGCGTTGAAGTAAACGTTTAATAAATTTATTAAACGTTTACTTCAACGCCGGCAGGGGAAAACATAAAAATGTTTTTACCCATTTCGTAAACACCG
>JAFQEM010000008.1 GCA_017399035.1 Clostridia bacterium
CGCTCACGACCATTATGAAGACAATCCGTGGCGAGAGCAATCAATGTACGTTTTAGACAGCAGAAATCAAATGCTGTGTGGATATTATTTGTTTAACGATAACGATTATCAAAGAGCAAATTTGATAACTATATCAAAATCGCAAAAAGAAGACGGTCTTTTAGCAATATGCGCGCCCACGTCTAAATCTACGGCAATTCCGTCGTTTAGTTTATTTTTTCCAGTTGCAGTGGCGGAATATGTTGAGCATACGGGGGATAAAAGCATATTAGACGAAGTATACGGCGTATGTAAAGACATAATAAACATATTTATATCGCGCATAGATAAAAACAATCTTATTGCGCAATTACCGTATCCTTACTGGAATTTTTACGAGTGGACAAAGGGTGCGGGAAATTCTGATGATTTAGGAAGAAAACCCACCGACCCTTACGTAAAAAAATACGACCTTTTGTTAAATACTTTGTTTTTATATTCATTAAAGCATTTTAACAAGTTGGCAGAAATTGTTGGCGATAAAGTATTAGTAGACACTTTTGCAATAAAAAAAGCCGTCAACCGTGAATTTTTGGTTGACGGGAAATACGTTTTAGATAAAGATAGTAAAATATGTTCTAGATTTGGCAACAGTCTTGCTCTTTTAACGGGTGTTGCCGAAAATGGCGTTGAACTTGCAGAAAAAATTAAAAGTGGCGAAGAAATGATAGATATAACGCTATCTACCGCAACTTTTATGTACGACGCATTGCTCTCTTTTGATGAAAACAACAAAGAGTTTATATTAGAAGATATTAGAAACAAATATAACTATATGCTAGAGCAAGGCGCAACCGCTTTTTGGGAAACTATTGTGGGCGCAAAAGATTTTGATAACGCAGGCAGTCTTTGCCATGGTTGGAGCGCAGTTCCAGTATATTATTTTCACAAGTTTTTTGATAAATAAATTAAAGTTTAATAAGTTTTCCGCCGTTTACTCTTGATAGTTCGGCGTTAAAGCCTATAACGTGGCTAGCAAAAGAAGAGTCTATATCGGTTAAGTTCAAATTGCCGTTTCCTTCGTAGAAAGAAAGAACGTCATCTAAAAGAATTTTATCCCCACCACCGTGCGCATAGGCGGTATCGTCAATTACGCTCGTGTCAATTTGTTTTTGTTCGCCACCGAAAATATTACAGTAAAGAATATTGTCTTTCATATTACCGTAAATTTCGCCGTTATCACAATGAACGTGAATTTCTCGATAGCAATATTCTGAAAAAGCCGTCATTGTAAGGTGCGCCGTTTGACCGTCTTTAAATGAAAGGTTTACTACTTGATGGTCAACCGCGTCGTTATCGCATTTATAAACGCATCTGCCGTAAGGGCCGTTTTTGAGTTTTTCAATCAAAACGTTTATATCGTTATTGAAACCGCTAACTATGTCGGCTGGCCACGGAATTATTCCGTTTTTATCTATTCCGCTCTTTGCTAAATTGATGTAGCAATTTTTTACGGAATATTTGCAACTGTCAAAATATTTACAATCAAAGCATCTGTCTGCACAGCCTTTTGGTGCGTTATTCATGGTAAAGTGCGTCAAACTGCCCATTGAAGAAACGCTTTCGCATTTGCTACCTATAAAAAATTGCAAAAGGTCAAGGTCATGGCAACATTTTGCTATAATCATAGGACTTGATTTTTTCGTGTTGGCCCAATTACCCCTAACGTAACTGTGCGCTTGGTGTTTATAGCCTACGTTTTCGGTAATATTTACGGTTACAACTTTGCCGTATTTTCCCGTGTCAAGTTCTTTTTTTATTATGTTAAAGAAGGGTGAATATCTTAAAACGTGGCAAACGAAGATTTTTCTGCCGAGTTTTTTAGAAAGTTCTAATATATCTTTACAATCTTGTAAATCGGTAGCAATAGGCTTTTCTAAAAGCAAGTCGTATCCAGTGTTTAACGCCTTAATGGCGTGCCTGTGGTGTAGTTGGTCTTGCGTGCATATAAACGCAATATCGGCAAGTTTGCCCTTGCTGAAAAATTCGTCTTCGTCTAAAAATAGATTAGCGGGGTCAAGACCAAAAGTTGTTTTAACTAAATCAAGTTTATTTTGGTCAGCATCACAAACCGCAATGAGTTTTGCGTTTGAATTGTTTTTTAATATTTTAGAGTATACGTCCCCTCTTCCACCGTAACCGATAACAACGTAATCCATAATTATTCTCCTAATTGTATCTAAATATATTTTACTATATCGGTTTGGTGTTTTCAAGTATAAAATTGCACTTGTTAAGGAAAAAATTGTCTTATGTCGTTTTATGAGCCTAAAAGAGATGTTGAACAACTAATTAGTTGTTGTGAATATAAAAACGTTAAAGCGTTATCTCATTTTCATCGCAGTATAGAACTTATTTACGTACTCTGCGGTAGGGTTGACGCAGTGGTCGGTGAACGCTGTGCTAGCGCAAAAAAAGATGAAATTATATTTATACCAAGCGGATATAATCACAGCGTTGAGTCTATTGACGGCACAAGGTCGATAACGCTTATTGTTCCGTATTGCTATTTTGCCCCTTTTGAAAAAAGAGATATAGCGCTGAATTTTCTTGAACTTAATATAAAGAAGAAAAATAGGCTAATTTTATCTCACGTTTTAAGTATAAAAGAAAGGATAAATTGTCAATCAACTTTGCTTATGCAAGGTTTTGTAAACGTAATTTTAGGTTTGATTATAGAGAGTTACGCATCCCAAAGTGCCGATTATAAAAGAAATGATTTAATTTTAGACATAGTGAATTACGTTGAGCAAAATTATACTGAAAATATTACGCTTGAAAAAATATCTTCACATTTTGGATATAGTAAATATTATTTTTCAAAATTATTTAACAAACTTTTTAATTGCACGTTGAAAAGTTATATAAATACAGTAAGGTATAACAGCATTGATGAAAGCCGAGCGGAAAGCGTAAGCAGTGCCGTTTTAGACGCAGGTTTTAATTCCTTGTCATCATATTATAAGTTTAAAGCAAAACAAAATATAGCATTAAAAGCGTTAGAAAAATTCTAACGCTTTTATCTTTACGGTTCATCTAGTTCACCAGCCCGTGCAACCAAGTGAGACACTGTTGAATCATATAAGGCTTTGTAGTATTTTTATTAACAAAAATCTAATCATTTTAAAAAAGCAAAAACCGTGAAAGGTTTTCGCTTTTTTATATTGTTGAAATTATATCGGGAAAGTGATATAATATTAAGAAATTTTTAATGTAAAGGAAAAAAATATTCAAAATGGAATTTGATAAGGTAATTACTGAAAGATATTCTGTAAGAAAGTTTAAGGGTGAACCATTAAAACAAAGCGATATAAAAAAGATTCTTGTTGCAGGACATAAAGCGCCTACTGGTTGCAATTATCAACCGCAACGAATACTTGTTCTTAACAGCGCACAATCAATAGAAAAACTAAAAAAGTGCACAAAATGTCATTTTAACGCGCCCACGGCTATGCTTGTGTGTCATAATAAAGATGAAAGTTGGACTAGACCGTATGACGGGGCAATTTCGTCTTCCGTTGATGCGGTAATTGTGGCAACGCATATGATGCTAAAAGCCCAAGATATAGGCGTTGGGTGTTGTTGGGTAATGCACTTTAATCCTGCTTTAATGATTGAAACTTTTAATATCCCCAAAAACATAATTCCCGTTGCGTTGTTAGTTATGGGATATCCTGCCGTTGATTCAAAGCCGTTAGAACTTCATTCAAAATTTAGAAATTTAGACGAAATTGTTTATTACGATAGTTTTTAGATAAACTATATTTTTAATAAACTTAAAGGCGAGAAAAACTGTAGATATTTCGACCACGACAATAAATAGCAACGACAAAAATAAAAAATTTACTTAAAAACTCGTTGACAAATTAAAAATTTAAGCATATAATACTTATAAGATTAAACGGTTGTTTAATCGTTGAATTAAAAACTAATAAAACGGAAAGGGTTTTTTATGAAAAAGACTTATAAAATTGAAGTGGACTGTGCCGCTTGCGCATCAAAAATGGAAAACGTGGCAAACAAAACGGAAGGTGTTAAAAGCGCTATCGTAAATTTTATGTTGTTAAAGATGATTGTTGAGTTTAACGACGGCGTTGACGAGAAGGCTGTTATGAAAGCGGTTTATAAAAACTGCAAAAAAGTTGAAGACGATTGTGAGATTTATTTTTAGACGGTGAAATGAACAAACGACAGAAAAAAACTTTGATAAGAATAATTTTATCCGCTATAATGATACTGACGCTTGAATTGTTAAATTTAGACGGCGGGTTAAAGTTTTGGCTTTATTTTATACCTTATTTAACTATAGGCTATGATATTTTGATTAAGGCGGTCAAAGGTATTTTGCGTGGGCAGGTGTTCAGCGAAAACTTTCTTATGGCTATTGCGTCTGTGGGCGCGATAGTTTTGGGCGACGGTTTAGAGGGGTCGGCGGTTATGCTTTTTTATCAAGTGGGCGAACTTTTTCAAAGCGTTGCGCTTGGTAAAAGCCGAAAAAGTATTGCAAGTCTTATGGATATACGCCCTGATTACGCCTTTACGGAAAATGCTGACGGTAGACTTAATAAAGTAGACCCAGACGAAGTTTCGGTAGGAACGATTATAGTGGTAAAGGCAGGCGAAAAAATCCCTATAGACGGAATTGTAGTTGAAGGCACTACCGTAATAGATACGTCGGCGTTGACGGGGGAAAGCGTTCCAAAAAGTATTTTTGTGGGTGATGAAGTTATAAGTGGATGTGTAAATATTTCTGGGCTGATAAAAATTCGCACTACAAAAGAATTTGGCGAATCAACCGTTTCAAAGATTTTAGAATTAGTTGAAAATGCAAGTTCTAAAAAATCACGTTCAGAAAATTTTATCTCTCGTTTTGCAAAATATTATACGCCGGCGGTATGCTTAAGCGCAGTTGCGCTTGCCGTGTTTCCGCCCTTAATAAGGCTCATTTTAGGTTTTGGTGGTGAGTGGAACGTTTGGATTTATCGCGCGCTAACGTTTTTAGTAATAAGTTGTCCTTGCGCCTTGGTTATAAGCGTGCCTTTAGGCTTTTTTGCAGGGCTAGGCGGAGCAAGTAGCGCAGGCATACTCATAAAAGGCTCTAACTATCTAGAGGCTCTTTCTAAAATCAAATGCGTAGCGTTTGATAAAACGGGAACTTTGACCCAAGGCAGTTTTACGGTTACGGAAGTTGATGCGGTAAAAGGCACTAAAGAAGAACTAATTAGATACGCTTCGCACGCTGAAGGTTATTCAAATCACCCTATAGCCAAAAGTATAGTTGTTGCATACGGAAGTTCGCTTGATTTAACTCGTGTAAATGGCGTTTGCGAAATAAGCGGTAAAGGCGTTAAAGCGGTTGTAGACGGAAAAACCGTTTTGGTTGGCAATAAACTTATTGCGCAAGAAACAGGTGTCAAGATTGACGGTTATAGTGGTGTGGGAACTGCCGTGTACGTTATTATAGACGGCGTATACTATGGTAGAATTATTATTAACGATAAAATAAAAGATACTGCTAAAGACGCTATCGTTGCGCTTAAAAAAGCGGGGGTAACTAAAACGGTTATGCTTACGGGGGATATTTCTTCTGTTGCGCAAAACGTTGGCAAAACTGTTTGCGTAGACGAAATTCACGCAAGTCTTTTACCGGCAGATAAGGTGCGCATAGTAGAGCGTCTTATATCCGAAAAGAAAAATAACTCTCATAAAGTGGCGTTTGTGGGGGACGGCGTAAACGACGCGCCAACTCTTATGCGTGCCGACGTGGGAATAGCAATGGGTGCGCTTGGTAGCGATAGCGCGATAGAGGCGGCTGACGTTGTTTTGATGGATGATAATCCGCTTAAAATATCTAAAGCGGTTGGAATTTCCAAAAAGTGCATGCACATTATATATCAAAATATAGTTTTTGCGTTGGGCGTAAAGTTTGTTTGTCTTATACTTGGTGTGTTAGGTTTAGCAGAAATGTGGCTTGCAATTTTTGCAGACGTGGGCGTTATGGTTTTAGCAGTGCTTAACGCAATTAGGGTTATGCGAGTAAAAAATATTAAATAGGTGTTTTATGGAAAAAAATAAAAAATGCGCAATGTGTGGTAAACACGAAGTTCATTACGATTTGCTTGAAATTATAAACAACAATTTGCCGTCAGATGAAAAATTGTTTGATTTGTCAGAACTTTTTAAAACTTTTGGGGATTCTACTAGAATGAAAATTCTTTTCGTTTTATTTGAGTCAGAGGCTTGCACGTGTGATTTAGCGGAAGTGTTAAAAATGACTCCGCCTGCAATTTCACATCAACTAAAAATTCTTCAACGCGCAAAACTCGTTAAAACCCGCCGTGACGGGCGAACGGTTTATTATTCGCTTGCAGATGCGCACGTTCGCACTATAATTAGCCAAGGTATAGAACATATAGAAGAATAATATAAGCGTCAGCAAAAATCGTTGACGTTTAGCGTTTTTTCGTTTTTTAAGACTTATTTTAATTAAAAGCGGGGCTTAAATTTTGTCAATAGTCGTGTTAAAACTGGTGCTTTTTAATTAGATAAGAGCATTGCTTGACAATATATAACGGTTAAAGGTATAATTAAATAAAGTTGTTTTAGGAGAAAAAATATGATACACTCTTTTTTGCTCATAGGTCAATCTAATATGGGCGGTAGAGGATTTAAAGAAGAAGTTGAGCCTATCAGCGACGATAGAATTTCCGTTTTACGCAACGGTAGGTGGCGTAAAATGTATAATCCCGTAAATCCAGATAGAGTTACTTCGGGCGTCAATCTTGCCGAAAGTTTTGCGCTCTCTTACGCAAATTATAAAGGGGTTGACGTGGGGCTTATTCCGTGCGCAGACGGCGGAAGTTCACTAGGACAATGGACGGTTGGCGGTTTACTTTTTGACCACGCTTGTTATATGGCGGAACTTGCGTCAAGAACGTCAACTATTGCGGGCGTATTGTGGCATCAAGGGGAATCTGATTGCGACGTTAATCGCTATCCCGTATATAAAGAAAAATTGACGGTTATTATGAATGCATTTAGGAAAAAGTTGAATCTTTACGACGTTCCTTTTTTAGTGGGCGGACTGGGGGATTTTTTACAAGATTGTCCAAAGGGCGATGGTAAGTTTAAAAATTACGTTAAAATAAATCAGGCGCTGGTAGATTATTCAAAAGAGAACAAGATGACTGGGTTTGTGTCGGCAAAAGGTTTAAGTGCAAATGCAGATAATATGCACTTTTCTGCCAAAGCGTTGCGTGAATTTGGACTTCGGTATTTTGAAGAATTTTTAAAATTAGAAGACAAAAACAAAATTTTTGTTGAAAAAGATACCCTTGACAACGCAATTCGTAACGAAATTGAAACTCTTTAAAATAGTTAAAAATTTTCGTTTGTACACAACATATTGTATTTTTTTCTATTCTAGTTTAAAAAGTGTTAAAAATCAATAAAAAATACTTTAAAATAGCGTAAAAACGCTTGACTTAAACTTAAAAATAATTTAATATAATTAGGCGTTTATAAGGAAAAGTTCGTATTTTTTTGGGATTAGCCCTCCCGCTTTGCCCTATTCGTGTACGGGTGAACGGACAACTTATATACATTATTATATAAATATCAAAGGAGAAATTCACTATGAAAACTTATATGGCTCACGCCGATAAAGTTGACAGAAAGTGGTACGTGGTAGACGCTGAAGGCGTTGTTCTTGGTAGACTTGCATCTAAAGTTGCTGCAATTCTTCGTGGAAAGAACAAACCCACCTTTACCCCTAACGTTGACACGGGCGATTTCGTTATCATTGTTAACTGCGATAAAGTTGCTTTGACTGGCAAAAAGCTCGAAAAGAAGTATTACAGATATCATACCGGTCATATCGGTGGTCTTAAATCAATTCAATATAAGACCCTTATGGCTAACAAGGCAGACCTTGCCGTATACGAAGCGGTTAAAGGTATGCTCCCCAAAAACAGTTTAGGTCGTCAAATGCTCACCAAACTTAAAGTTTATAGGGGCGCAGAACACAACCATCAGGCTCAAAAGCCCGAAGTGCTTAAATTGGTGTAATGAGGTGTAATTATGGCAAAGGCTACTAGTAAAAAGAAAGTTCAATACTGGGGAACGGGTAGAAGAAAGAAGGCGATTGCTCGCGTTCGTTTACTCCCCGCAGGTGATGGAAATATCACTATTAACAATAAGAGCCTTGACGAATACTTCGGTCTTGACACCTTGAAGTTTATCGTTCGTCAACCTCTCGCTCTCGTTGACGCTCTCGCTAAATACGACGTTTGCGTAAACGTTTGCGGTGGTGGTTATACTGGTCAAGCAGGCGCAATTAGACACGGTATCGCTCGTGCTCTTTTGCAAGCTGAACCCGAAACCAGAGCAGCGCTTAAAAAAGCAGGTTTCTTAACCAGAGATTCCAGAATGAAGGAAAGAAAGAAGTACGGCTTGAAGAAAGCACGTCGTGCTCCACAATTCTCAAAGAGATAATTTGCGAGAAGATATTTCAAATTCAAATTTAAAAGCCATCGATTTTCGATGGCTTTACTTTTTTGCTCGTTTTATGGTATAATTAAAATATATTTGGTTTTTAGGTGAAAATATGTCTAAAATTAGAAAAATGATTGCTCAAGATAAAAATACGGTTATTGAAATGATGCGTGTGTTTTATTCTTCGCCTGCGGTGTTAAGCAACGGTTCTGAAGAAATTTTTAATGCAGACGTTGACGCGTGTTTAAATGATAGTCCCTATCTTGAGGGCTACGTGTTTGAAGAAAATTCAAAAATTCAAGGTTACGCTATGCTTGCAAAAAGTTTTTCAACCGAATTTGGAAAGCCTTGTATTTGGATAGAAGATTTATATATTTTAAGCGAGTATAGGGGGTTAGGGCTTGGTAGTGGTTTTTTTGAATTTATAAAACAACAATACCCCAACGCATTGTTTCGCTTAGAAGTAGAAGAAGAAAACGAACGCGCTGTTAAAGTTTATAAAAAATGTGGGTTTGAAGTTCTTCCGTATATGGAAATGAAAAAATAATCAGCGCTCATTTTTGGGTGCTGTTTTTGTCTTTAACCCTTTTAACAAACTCGTCGTGTGAAATTATCGTATTTATCATTGACGACTGTAAAGGTGGCAAAACTTTTTTTGGTTGAGGTTGTGTTTTATGTGGTTCAGGTGTTTCGGGTTGCGTGGGCTTATCGTTTGCGCTGTTAAAAGCGTTTAGAAAGTTTGTTAAATTAAAGTCGTTTTTACTAGAAGTCGTTTCGCTTTCATTGTTAGCGTTAGCCGTGTTGTTGCCGTTAAGGTTGAAAAAAGAATTTAAAAGTTTAAAAATGCCGAATTTATCCATTTTTATTACCGCCTTAATTAGAAAAACCTTAAAAAATCATTGCAAAACTTTTGTTAATGGTATATAATATATATCTGTATAACTGTATAAATAATTATATTCGGTTACCTTTGTAAAGTTTACTGAATATGAACGGAGTTTTTATGAAGAAGTTTTTAACAAAAATTTTATCTTGCGCACTTTGTCTTTGCTTGCTTGGTTCAGTTTTAACTGGTTGTAAAGAGGGCAAATGGACTGCAACGAGTTTGAAAGGCTGGGGAAGTACTGAAAATATTGTAAACGGCGGATTTATTACCGAAACTGAAAATTATTTTTATTATCTTAACGGCGTTGCAAATTCTTCTGCAGACAATACTTACGGCAAACCTGTTAAAGGAACGCTTATGGTCGCTAAAAAAGATTTAAGTCAAACGGAAATTGCAGTTCCTAAACTTTTTGCAGCAAGCGATTTTGACGCAGGTATTTATATTTATGGTAATCACGTTTATTATGGAACGCCTAGTACGGATAAAAATTCAAGCGGAAACGTTGCAAAATCAGAAATGATGTTCCGCCGTGCGAAACTTGACGGCAGTAGCGACGAATTGTTGTTCACCGTTAGCGCACTCTCTTATGAATATAGAATTTCAGCAACTGCAGACGGAAAAGTTTACGTTGTTTATTACGATTCTTCTGCCAAGGCTATAAAGAGTTATAGCGTTTCAGATAAGTCTACCGTTACCGTAGCGTTGACTGATGAAAAGGCAAAGGGTAACGAATCACTTGCTAACTATTATTTTCTTGATAACGCAATGCTTGGCACTGCAACGGTTGTTTACACCACTACAGTTTATAACTTACCTTATAATGAAGAGATGAATAACGCAACCGAAAGCACCCGTCCTACGGAAAGGTACAATAGAGTTTATACTTATACTGCAGGCGACAAAAAAATTGACGGCGAAGAACTTTACGGAAAGTGTGTTTACGACGGCGCAACCGAAGGGGATAATTATTCAATTTTATTTGCAGATAAAAATGCCGTTTACGTTCAAAAAACTGACGAACTTGGAAAAGTAACGGTAAATTCCGTAACCCCAACTCAACTAGTTGCTGGCGAGGCGGGAAAGATTGTTGTCAAAGATTACGCAGTTTCTGGTAACGTTATTGACGGGGAAGACGTTTATATTCTTGATAAAGGCGAAAGCAGTGAAGATAGCGAATCAACCGCACCCGTTAAGGTTTATAAAGATAAATTATCTGGTAAAGATAACAATGGTATAATAGTTCCTGAAACAAGGCAGTTGGTTGCTATGTGCGACACTATTTCAAGTTTATTATTTAAAGTTGGCGATTATTTATATTATTACAACACTACCAACCAAATTGCAAGAATTAACGTAGTTGAAGATATTGAAAATGCGGTTGAACAACGTGTTTCTGAAGATACGGTTAGCACCACTTGGTATAAACCGGAAGTAATAACCGTTGGCTCAGGCGCAACTGCAAAAACTTGTCTTTTCTACTGCGACAACTCTACGAAAGGGCTCTCTTATATTAAATACGTAGACTTGGCAGGCGAAGTTAAAGCAGAAGATACTGACGACGATAAAGAAAACGATTTGTTCTATCTTGACGGCGCAAAATTCTTGGGTAAAGTTTTAGACGAAGATAAGGCAGACATCTTTGAAAGCAAAGTGAGTGCATTGTCTAGCGACCTTGAGAACGGTTGTTTAGTGTTTGAAAAAGACGACGACGGAAATTTTGTTCTTGACAATGGTAAACTCAAAGTCATTACCGCTGTTAGCGACGTAAGAAACGCTTATAACGACCTTGCAAATAGTGTTAAAGACAAAGTTTCTTCTTCTGTTGTTGATAAACTTAAAAACTATGAAAGAGCGATTGAAATTGCAAATCTTTTGGTTAAACTTGAAGGCATTGAACAATATAATAAAGAGAGTGAAGTTCCCACTGCGCTAAAAGATGCGTATAATGCAATCAAGACTGAAATGGAAAAATATTACGATTCTGGCGAATATAAAACCATAGGCTCGTTTATCGAAAACGATTTGAAGGCAAATTACTCTAAAGCGTGCGATATTTTCGACCCAGAAACTGAAGAATAATTTTGTACAAAATTCAAAGAAATTAAAAGAGGCTGAAATTTTCAGTCTCTTTATTTTTTTGTTGTATTTTACACAAATACTGTGAAAACACTGAAGATTTGTCGGGTTTTGTCGATAAATTTAACTATTTAATAATTTTGTACAAAATTCGACAAATATTTTACAAAATTACTGAATATAAGTTGATTATTCTTTGCAAATGTTGTAAAATAAAATCGAAATCAATTATAGGAAGGTGATTTAATGCTTAAAAAGACGATTTTTCTTTTGCAAGATACTAAAGAATTAAACGACGAACTTTCCGAAAAATTTTCACAGGAAGAAGATTTTGAAGTTGTGGGTTGTACTACTGACGGAATAAACGCAATTCCGCTAATTACCGACAAAAAGCCAAAAGTGCTTATAACTGGGTTGGTCCTTTCGGGGTACGACGGATTGTCGGTTATAAATAAAATAAAGGCTCAAGGTATAAACGTTAAAATTATAGTCTTGAGCGCGCTTGCAACTGACGAAGTTATTGCAAAAACTGTAAGCGCAGGTGCAGATTATTTTATGGCAAAACCTTATAATTTTAATATCTTAAAAGAGCGAATTACCGAAATTTTAAGTGTAAACGAAAACCCGCAACCTTTAGTTGCTAATAAATTGCACCGTGAAAGTCTTGACGAAAAAATAAGCAAAATTTTTATAAACGTGGGCATACCACCTCACGTTAAAGGCTATGGATTTTTGAGAGAGGGTGTAAAGATGGCGGTTGAAGACCCTGAAATTATAAATAACATCACTAAAAAACTTTATCCCTCTATCGGTGAAAAGTTTAATACTTCTGCAAGTAAAGTTGAGCGCGCCATTCGCCACGCAATAGAAGTCGCTTGGAATAGGGGTAGAATTGAGGCTATCAATAATATATTAGGCGTGCGCGCGTACGTAGGCGCAGAAAAACCCACTAATGGCGAATTTATCGCACTCGTTGCTGATAAGATGTTACTTGAACAAGCCTAATGAATTTACTGACAATTTGCGTTTTTTATACCGACCAACACTATAAAAATGTTACTAAAAAAGCGGTAAATAACCTATAAATATTTTTATTTAGACAGATAAAGTTTAATAATTTATTGCCCTATGAAATAGGCTAAAAAACTCTCTTTAAGAATAAAACTTAAGGAGATTTTTTTATGGAAAAAATTAGAGAAAGAGATTTAACGTGGCAAATATACTTATTATGCTAACGACAAAGCAAAAGTTTATAATATGCCCGATAGAAGAAGAGATTTTCGTAAACCAATGTCGGCAATTACAATCAACAATTACTTACGTAATATAAGGGTTTTCTTTACGTGGCTTGTGGAAGAAGACATTTTAAGGAATAATCCTATGTGCAAGATAAAGGCTTTAAAAGAACAAAGAACGCCAAAAGAATATATGTCAGACGAAGACTTTAACAAACTCATTGCAGGGCTAGATAAATCTTATCTTACCGAACACAGGGATTATGCAATGATAATCCTTATGCTTGATAGTGGTATGCGTTTGGGTGAGTGTAGTTGTTTGTTTGTGGAAGAAATTGACTTAAATAAAAAACGTATTTATTTGAAAGCCGATGATTTTTGAATAAAAAAGGGTCTAAAATAAATGTTGTGGATGTGAAATAAAAATATCTCAACATTAGTTAAAATATCAAAAAAACGTAAAGAAGATTATAAAAAAAGAATTGAAAAGGAAAAATGCTTGTGTTAAAATTAAAAGGTAAAAGCAAGGTGGGTATAATAAATGTTTGCAACTGTTAAAGAGAAAGAGATAATAAATGGTGAGTGTAAGTTTTCTAGTTTAACTTGTTTTGGAAAAGATAACGCAGTTCAATTTGCTATTGAATATTTGTTAGAGTTTAATATTAACGCGATTATTGTAGACAAAAAAGAATTAGCCAAACTAATTTTCGTTTTCGATAGTTGTTTCAAATACGGTGCTTACGCAATAGAAACAACTTCTAAAGAAGTAACTGTTTTTTACGGTGACAACGAAGGTGTTCGAAACGCTTTAGCAAACGTAATTACTCTTATTCATAAAAAAGGCGATTGCTTTATTTTGCCCTGTTGCAAGATTAAAGATTATCCTGATATTACTTATCGTTCTGTCATGATAGATATTGCAAGGGGGTTGCCAAACTACTCTCGTCTAAAAGAAGATATAAAGCGTCTATCGCTTGCTAAATGTAATAAGATACATTTGCATTTGATGGATTCACTTGGCATTTGTTATAATTCAAACGTTATACCGATGAATAGCCAAATAAATGGAACGAAACTATATACTAAAGCAGATTTAAAAACGTTAGTTGAATACTGTCAAAAATTAGGTATAGAAATTATTCCGGAAATAGAATATCCTGCACATGCACTAACCCTCACTAGTTTACTTCCTAATTTAAAATGTCAAGTTGATGTGGAAAATCAAAGTGGATGGACAGTTTGTTTAGGTAACGAGCAAACGTATGAGTTTTTTGAAAAACTTATATTAGAAATTTGTGAAATTTTCCCGTCAAAATACATTCATATTGGTGGAGATGAGCACTGTTTTGATGACTTGCCTGACAATAGGCGTTATCACTGGAAAGACTGCAAAGTTTGTAAAAAAGTTATGGAAAAAGAAAACATTTCTAGTGAAAGAGAATTGTTTTATTACGGAATTAAAAAAATTCGTTATATAGCAGATAAATACGGTCGCGAAATTATACTTTGGAACGACGAACTAGATGTGTCGAAAGCCGTTGAAATACCAAATGATTGTATTGTTCAATTTTGGCGAATTGCAAACAAGCACCGTGGACCAAGAAAAGGTTGCAGTTTTGAAAAACTTTTGCAAACGGGGTGTCGTGTAATTTGTTCTCCTTTTGAATATTGCTATATTGATTTAGAAGAATATGCAAACCCAGAAAAGGTGTCAACTTTTAATTTTAAGTGTTACGCGAACGATGGTGAATTTGCAGATATGATATGTGGGGGTGAGGTGTGCGCTTGGGAATACGGTAATCCCAAGTATACTCACTATTCGCGTTCTTTTACTCCTTCCGCTATTTTATTACTCGAAAAGATGTGGAATGGAAAAAATGTTTGTTATGATAAAGAATATAGAAGAGCGTTAAGTAAACATATTTTGGGATTCGATATACCAAACGGATACGATTTGTTTGAGTTGTTCGGTAGTATAATGCCACCGCGAATCAATGGTCAAAATTCTTATGCTACCATAAAAAATGAGTTGATGGACGAAGAAACGCTTCTTATGCACAAGAAAATACTTAATGATATTAAAAACACTTACAGTCCTATATATCTTAATTTGTTGTTAGAATTAATAGAAGAAGAGATGAAATAGAAAATAAAAAATGCGGCGATAACGTCGCATTTTTTATTATACGTATCAATTATTTTGTTCCAAAAGCGTTAAAAGTTTTTCTCTTAAATTGTCAAGAAGAACGGGGTCATTATTAAATTTAACGAAAGATTTAGCCGCCTCTTTGGCGATGGAAATAGCACCTTTTGGGTCGATTTTTGAATACATATTTAACAACTCCCAGTCTTGAACACCTTCAATTGTTTGAACACCGCGATTTGACATACGAACGGAATTATTAGGAACGTCGGGGTAAACTATATACCCATCACCTTTATCTCTAGCTGTAGGGAAAATACCAAAAGAATTAACGCCTTCCCAAAAGTTACCGCCCCAATGTAAAAAACCCGTAAGGTTTTGCGAAAAACAAGCCCAAATAATTAGCCTACTATATATTTGTGGAAGGTCTATCATTTTGTTTAGATAGTGTGGCGCTTGCGGTTCGCAACAAGAATAACACCAAACCACGTCCCCACCGCGTTGGATTTGTTGAAATAGTTTTTTGTGGTTTTCATAAACGTCGATTCTAGGAATAAAGTGGTGACAATGCCCTATAAGTTCTTTAGCAACGCTAAAATCAAGTGGTTCGCTACATTTAACGCCTGGCATATATTTAGCGCACCTTTCTTGCCCCCAAATCCAATATTCGGTAGAATGAGGTTCATCTTGCAAGTGCATCATAAGATAATTCAGTAAATTTTTGCGCTTGAAAAAATCGTAAAGGGCGGTGTAAAAGTTCTTTGCCCAAAGTTCTGCGTCTTCTCCGGGTATATCAAATCTTACGAGTTTTCCGTTTTCGTCAAGACCTTTAATCGCTTTGCCGTGAACGGGAACGATAATATCTTGAAAAATAATGCGGTTATAAGAGCCATTTGCAAGAAATGTGTCAACGTATTTTTCCAAATATTTAAAATCAAAATGCCACTTTTCTTGAGAAATTCTCTTCGAACCTGCCGTTTGTAAAAGTGGTATACCAGGTATCCACAAAACGTTTATATGCAACGCTTTCGATGCTTTTGCAAGTTCGCCTATATAATGCCACCAGTCATCTGAATATAATTCGTAATCGTAATAGTCGGGGATAGGTTTTGATTCGGGAGGGTTTCCGTTAAAAGGAAAGGTTCTAATCGGATTAAAAAAGTATTCGTGTCCAAATTGAGAATCGCAAGGTTCGGGTAAAACAACGTCGTAAATTTTTAGCGTAACGATAAATTGAACGGGGTCACGAGAAGTGTTTACTGTAACGGTTATGGTGGACTTGCTACACGGCGCGTCGTTGCTTACGTCAAAAAACACGTAAAGACCTTGGGTTCTGTGTTTAACCACGTTTACCGTTTTGTCAGATAACATTATGTCTGGGTATGGAATTCCGTCGTTAAAGGTATAATATCCTTGATAATTGTATCTTGCGGTAACGCCTTTTGGTAGATTGCTAAACGTAACTTCTTTGGCTGTAAAATCTTCCAAAGTGGTTCTCAAGCAGACTTGTGCGCAAACAGTCATATTTTTTGCGCTACTTAAATTTATGGTATTTGTGTCGTAATAGAATTTTTTTAGATTAGGAAAGACACTCGTAGAACTATTTTTAACCCAAATTTCAATCATAACGAAACTCCTAATTGTTTTTTAGATTATTTTAACACGCAAAATTCTATTTTTTCAACTCTTTTTTAGAGAAATTTTTTACGTTTTTTTGCTTATTGATAATAATTTATACAAAAAAACAGTTGCAAATTGAACTTTATTGCAACCGTTGTTTAGCCTTTATTTTTTGATAACTATTTGGTTTTTCGTTCGCCATTTAGAAGGAGACAAATGGAATACTTTAGTAAATTGGCTTATAAAATTTTTAGATGAGTCGTAACCGATACTGTTAGATATATCCAAAATTTTCATGTTAGTATTTGCTAGCAAATACGACGCGTAATTTATTTTTTGTTCAATAAAGAAACTCAAAATTGTTTGTCCAGTATATTTTTTAAATTCTTTGCAAACATGGCAATGGCTATAATGAGTAGTTGCAGTTAATTTTTCTATTGATGTGCAAAAGTTAGTTGGATTTTTCATTTCTTGGATAAGCAATTTTATCCACGAAGGCATAGCTGCCGCAAGTTGTGAAATTCTAAAAGCTGTAAGTAAAGTTATTGTCGTTGTAAATTGTAAATCTTTGTACAACTGTATGTCATGAGAAAATTCAAAACTGTGAGAAAGAAATAAAGATTCCATATGATTTATTGATATCGACGGTATACTAAAAGATACGGGGTCTTTAGGTGAGTACAATTTTTCGTACAAAGAATTTGATAAAAGTCCGCACCATTTTTCCATATCGCTTGGACTTATATAAATGTCTCTGTGTAAATATTTATTTCCGTTTTGCTTGACGTAATAGTGACAATCCTTATACGGGCGCAAAAATAAAACGCAATTTGCAGAAAGGGTTTCCGTGTTGCCGTTTATAACGTGGGTTATGCTTCCGCTTAAAACTATAATTATTTCCCAAAAACCGTGGTTATGGTTTTCTGTAGCGGGGTCTTTTACGCTTCTAGTGTAAAATAGGTTGGGGATATTCGGATAAGTTATCATACTACTCCTTTGAACAATAAGCCGCAAAATATAAAAAACGTAAGACAAAAAAATTTTTTATAAATTCATAATTAAAACGAGAATTTTAAACATTTTACCATACATCTATATAAAAGTCAATACTTAAAATAAAAAAGAAAAAACAAAATTTGGGCTAATTTGGGTATTAAATCACAAAAAACGTAAATTTTTACACAAAAAACGAGTTGCCTATATGAAAGTAGGCGTGCTAGAATTAAAGAAAAGTGATTGTGGAGGACAAACTATGAAAAGAGTTATCGCTTTATTATTGACGGTAGTTGCCATAATTTCGGCAATGATTGGAAGTGCTTGCGTTAAAGGACTTTCTGAAGAAGACAAAAAGAATTCACTCATTATAGAAGTGCATTCGGCGGGTTATGGTACGGACTGGATTGACTTTATGGCAAAGGAATTTCAAAAGAAAACTGGCAAGAAGGTTATAGTAACATATCAAGTCGGTGGGCAAGGATTAACCACTATGGCTGCAAATATTGAATCTCTTACTTCAGATACCGACCTTTTCTTTATGGGCGGGGCAAGTGTTACAGAAGTTTATAAAGGTCAAGTAACCGTAAGGGGGCAAAGTTATTCTTGTATTTACGAAGATTTGACTGACCTTTATAAAACTAAAATTGAAGGTGAAGATGTAACCGTAGAACAAAAGATGCTTGAAAGTTCAAGAACTGCGCTTATTACGGACAATAAATATTATCATTTTCCATACGTAAGCGGTATGCAAGGTTTTATAATAAATAAGGATGTGTGGAATTCTGCTTGGGAAATTCCTAGAACCACTAACGAACTTTTAGAACTTTGCGAAACTATAAAGGGTAGTGGCAAGTCTCCGTTTATTTATTCTCTAGAAGATGAATATTGGACCACCATGTTGCCTGTATTCGTAAGTCAATACGAAGGTGTTGAAAATATGAATAAGTTATGGTCTGGTTACGGACCAGATGGCAAGAGATATTCAAACAATATGATTGCTTATACGGGATTGTTGAAAGCTTTAGAATTTTTCCACTCTTTGTTAGTAGATTCTAACGGATATATGTATCGTGATAGTAAAGACGTTTCGTTTACGAATATGCAGAGTATGTTTCTTGAAGGTGCTGCAGTTATGAACTGTAATGGCGACTGGTTGGAAAAAGAAATGTTTACAAATTATCCTGAAGTTGAAATTGAAATGATGAAAACGCCCGTATTGAGTGCGGTGGCGGAAAAATGCAGTTTTAGTGGTGATGCCGATAAGGAAACCAAACTTCGCACGTTGATAGATTACGTTGACGGGGTAATTACTGAAAAACCTTCGTTTGCTACTGATGACGATGTTGCTTATATTAGAGAGGCAAGAAGTTTTGAAAGAGCGGGTTCGGGTAACTGCGCAGTAATTCCTTGTTATGCAAATCAAAAGCAATCGGCAAAAGATTTCTTGTTGTTTATGGCGTCTAACGAAGGGTTGAAGATTTTCCGTGATTATACTGCGGGTTGTCGTATGCCATTTGATTACTCGGGCATACCCACAAGAGAAAATGAAACTACTTTCCGTAAGTCTGTAATTAAGATTATGGATGGCGCAGTCAACGGCGGAGCGCGTAAAAAAGATAAAATCTTTACGCTCGGCGAAATAAATCCTTATTTCTATAACAATAAGTTCGGGCGCTTCGTAAGCGTTTTTGCAGCATCAAATCCCAAAGATTATAAGAATGCATTGCAATATTTTACCGAAGAAGTAAGTTCAGTAAACTCTCTTTTGACTAACGCAAAAATTAAAGCGGGTTTGAATTAGTTTATTTACTGGGAGGCAATATGAAAAAAACGTTAAAAAAAATAGTTGCCATATTGTGCGCAACGACCATAACGTTAACGGCGTTTGCGGGTTGTGACGATAAGTCTGGCAACGATAAATACGAGTTGTGGACTACCTATCATACATTAAAAGTAGTTCAAGACCCTGCTCTTAACGAAAATTACGAAAAAATGCCCGTTGGTATAAATATTGAAATGAGTCAAAACGAAAGCGAAATGGGTTCGTTTTATGTTACTACTGGAAATAAAGCGGTTGAAAGTTTTAATCTTACCTTAAACGATTTAACTAACGAGAGAGGAGACGTTTTGCCAACTTCACAAATGAAGGTTTATGCGCAAAAGTACGTAAACGTGGTTTCAAAATCGCAGGGCAATGCGTTAGAAGAATATCCTTTAGGTATGACACCTGACCCATTAGTTCCTATCGACCTTTATAAAAATGAAGGAGAAGATAAAATAGGTGCAAATAAAAATCAAGGATTTTCGGTAGATTTTACTACCACTTCTCAAACGCCTAGTGGAACGTATACTGGAAGTTTTACTTTGACACTTGATAATAAAACGGAAAATATTCCCGTAAGCGTAGAGGTTTGGGATTTTAATCCCCTACCAGAAGGGGTTAAATCTTCTTGTATGTCGTCTATGGCAATTTACGATAGACAGGTTAGACAATCAGAAGGATGTTCTACTGATACTGAAGAGTTTGACCATTGGTATACCACTTATTATGAACAAGCACTAAATTACAAGATGAACGCGTGGACAGTTCCTTTCTCTTTAGACGGAGCAGACGCATTTTTAGCAAGTGTTAAAAAATATTGGAATCATCCTAATTTTGCCACTTACGGAATGCCACACCATACCTTTATTAGTGGAACTGAAAGCGTATATATGGAATATTATAGCGATTGTCTTTATACGTTTGCAGTAGCCAGCGCGCAAGATAAAAAAGATTATTTATCACTTTGCTATTTTTATCCTTACGACGAACCCGAAACGCAAGCGGGTATTAACGAATCAATAGTGTGGATAACTAAATTGAGAGCGCTTTTTAACGAGGTGCAAGCAAGATTAGAAGAAGAAAAGGTGTTTGAAAATAACGGTTGTACGGCGGAATTTACTCAACAATGTAAAAATAGCCTTTTGAACATGGAAATAGTTATTACCGCCGTTTCTGACGAACCTTTGCTTGAAGAGTATAATTTTACTTATTGTCCGGAACTCAATCACTGGGGAGACTCGTTGGCAGCGGAAAATCTTTACGCTCACGCAGAAGAGTTCGACACTTCTTTATGGTATTACAATCATTTTGAACCAAACTGGCCCTGCCCAACCGTTCACATTGATGATTTCTGGCTTTCAACTAGAATTATGAAATGGTTTCAAAAACAAAACGATTTAGACGGCTGGTTGTATTACGATTATGCGTCTGCCTTATGGAGTAATGTTAGGACAAACGAATATCACGGAACAAATAGGTATGAAAACATAAATAGAACCAAGGCTAACGGTGACGGTTTTTTCGTTTATCCCGCAGCAAAATACGAAGCGGATGAGCCTATTATTTCGATGAGATTGGTTGCTTATAGAGATGGTCAAGACGACCTTGATATGCTCAATTATCTCGATACTATTTACTCTGAATATGAAAAGTTTTACGGCGTTGAAAAAGGCACTCTAGACGTAAACAAAGTTATAAAAGGACTTTACGACAAAATAATTTGCAATGCTTTCGTTTACGACACGGATAGCAAAGTTTTTAATGAAATACGCACTAGTGTAAAAGACCTTATCCTTAATGCAAAAAAAGAAAACGGAAACAAGTTTGTATATGTAGTTGATTATGATAACTATATTGCAAAATATTCTTTCTATACGGAGCAAGGATATCAAGTAAAAGTTGGTGGACAAGTTCTTTCTAGCGTTGTGAGTGGTCAAGGGCTCAAACACACGTATGAAATAAATTTTGCTAATCAAGCACTTCTATCTACAGTAGAAGTAGTTAAAGATGGACAAAGCGAAACCTTTAATCTTTTTGAAGTTTCGACAAAGGGAATAGACGTAACCTCAAGTGGTTTTGAAGTAGAATTGAGCGCAGATAGTTCTTGTACCGTAAATAATCAAGCCAAGGCTCTTGATTTCGTAATCAAAAGCAAAGATTTTGGCGTTGGAAACGAAATTTTAACCGTATTGTTCGTTCCATCAATAGAATTTAAGTCTATTGGTAATTTTAACGTTTTAGAGTATACCTGTGAAAACAAAAATTCGCAAGCGGTTAAAATGATGCTAACAATCGTCGCAACGGACGGGTCAACTATGTCGCACGACGTAGGTTTGCCAGCAAATACGATTAGAGAAATAAAATTTCAAAATAGGCTTTTCGGAAAGCAACTTGCAAGCGTTTCGATAGAGTTTCAAAATATAGATTCTAGTGGATATACGCTAGGCGATAGGGAAATAAGAATCTCTAATTTGCGAGTGAGGTAGTTACAATGAGAAAAATAGCGTTGTTGTTATTGACGGTTTTAATGGTATTTTCTTTTAGTATGTCGGTTGCTTGTAAGCCTGAAAATGAAAATGGCCAGTCAAAAGAAAGCACTATCTTGCTTAACGGGTTTAATGAGTATGACGATATTGCGGATATTTATTTAAATTCCACTTCTTTTATCGGTACTTTCAGTAGGAATAAAGACCCGCAATATATTGTTGAAGGTAAAGCGTCTTACAAATACTGGGTAAAAGCAGTGCATAGTGTTTATCAGCCCAACTTCGAAATAAGGGCGGCAAATTCAAAAACGGATATTACCGACGTAACCGAGTTTGGTTTATACGTTCACTCAAGCGCTAATTACGAGTTTAAGGTAGTTTTTAAATGTCAAGGCTTGACCAAAAACGAAATTTACAAGGGTGAACAAACAGTAGTTCAAGGCGCAAATAACATAATTTTCCCCGTTGAACGAGAATATTTACAAAATACAGGTGGCGCTGTAACATATTACGATATATCGTTTATAGGTCTAAAGGGTGGAGAAACTTTATATTTTGATAATCTTTACGCAAAAATTACTACCGAAGAAGTTGAAGTTAATGCGGAAGTTCAGGTGATAATAGACGAAATTACGCAACTTAACGCAGGTGATAGAACAGCGGTTGAATTAACTTACGCAAAATATAAGGCATTAGCCCCAGAAGCAAAACTTGCAGTTTATAATTATAAGATACTTCATACGATGATGGGGCAATTCTGGGCGCAAGATATTGTTAATGCTAAAGAGCAAGAACCCGAAAAGTTAGTATTTTTTGATAAACCTTATGGCGAAGGGCAGGTTAAACAGGTTTCCGACGTTGTAGAATCTTTTGATTACGTTCAAAATTTTGGTTACGGAACGGAAACGGGGTCTATGAAATTGAGCTTTAGAAACTCGTCTGAAACATGGAACAAAATCATTCTCACAATCGCAGGCGTGCAACTAAAAGAAGGAACTGTTGCAGAATTTTATATCTATAATGATTCTGACCAAATAAAGGGACTTTCAATAAGTTGGACTTATCCTTCTAGTGGATATATAACTTTAACACCAAGAGAATGGACAAAAATTTCTTGTGATTACACTCATCTTACTCGTTTGGGAGAATTAGATTTTGTAGGCGTTACACCAGACGGAGAAGGTCAAGCACCCGAAGGTGAAATGTACATTTCTGCAATCAAAACGTATAACATTTTTGATTTAGTTCAAGGTAAACGTACGGGTGAAGATAAAAATACGGTTTTCTTCTTTGGTGACGAGGCTGGTATGGCTCAAATTACGGCAAAAACCAACCTTAAATCAAGCAGTTTGACGATTGATAAAACCAAGAAAGAAGAAGGGATGCTTAAGATAAGCAAAGACAATTCTGCGTCGGTATCAAAGCATAAGCAACTTGAGTTAGATTACAATTTAGTTGATTACGATTTTAGCGACGGCGATGTTGTGGTACTTGAAATGTTTGTAGACCTTTACGATACGGCAAAATTCGTAGAAATACACTGGGGATACACATGTAGAACGCGCATTGCGAATAAGGAGTGGGGTACTGTAGTTGTAGATGCCTCGCACTTAAAAAAGAACTCTGCAGGAACAGATTTCCCGATTAGAATTTACGCTTATGATACAAACTTTGGTTTTGTTAATTTTAGCGGTAGCATTTATTTGGGCAAGGCAAAAGCCGTTGCAGGTGTTGATATAGTAACCACTACAGAAAATACGGAATATACTTTCGGCAGTCAGCAAACGGAATACGTTGGCGGTAACGGAAAATACGTTACTTTGTCTAACGGTATAAATTGCAACTTGGGTATCAATCCAGACCGCAATGCGTTTAATCAAAAAGGTGATAAATCACCACAAATAATAAATGGTGCTATGAGATTTTATATCGGCGGTGGCGACCAAGAAAGGCCTGTGTTGACGCTTATGCCTAAAAAGGTAGCAACCTTACAAAAGGGAGCAAAAATACATGTTACCATTAGAGGGGAAATAAATAAATTACAATTTGCAGGCTGGAACATTGATAAGTCTAAAATAGGACATACTGAAACTTGTTCCGACCCAGTTCCCGTAGAGGGTTCTGACGGCTATAAAACTTATACGATTTCATATAGCGACAGTTGGGCTGGCACAAGGTTTGATGAATTCTATTTCTTTATTAACGGTAACAATAAATTGAACCAACCGAACTTTATTCTTATAAGCATAATTGATATATCTTACGAAAACATTACCTTTGAATAACATAGTTAACAAAAGATGAGAATATTTGGTTAAAAACTGGTTTTGCAGTTTTAATAAAAATTTAAGGAGGTAAAATATGAAAAATATTTTAGGCAAAAAAGCGGACTACGTAAGTCCGAAACTCGATTGCATTTTCAATTTTATAGAAGATGCGTTGATGGCGAGTGCGCCATTAGGAAACGTGGGGGACGAGAATTTTGACAATGATGGTCCCACCATAAACTTTGGTTGATAGGAGGGCAAGAGATGAAAGCGTTAAAACTTAAAAACGTAGGTTTATTTATTCTAACAGTTTTATTCTCGTTATCGTGCTTCTTTGCAGTCACTTCTTTTCAAGGCAAAACCGTAAAGGCAGAAGAGCAACCCGTTATAGATAACAGTGTGTTTGAAATGGAAAAGGGCGCGCAACTTGCTCTTAACAAAGATGGTATCCGTTTCGTAACCAAAATGGGTAAAGACGTTTATGACCAAATAGTTACTAACGATGTAGAAGATAAAGTTAAATTATCAGTATACGTTACCATCAGTTCGGAGTTGGAAAAGTTAACTGGCGACAAATTAGGCAAATACGAACAGTTAGATAAAAAAGTAGTTATTGATATTAACGAAGAGCTTATTTATCAAAATAGCGGATATTATTATGCAAACGCAGTTGTTACAAATCTTAACAAAGATAACAACAGTGCGCTTACTGAATCACAATTTGATTATCAATTCGTTGGTATTGCTATAATAACTGACAGTAGCGGAGAAAGTGCAGAATACAAATATGCGTCTTTCAGCGATAATAATATAGAAAACAATATTCGTTCACAATATGGACTGTTGCAATCTGCAATGCTTGATTATGAAAATCAAGATGTAGTCGATAGACTTTTATCAAGCGAAAGCCCTTATTTGTCTTGGTTTGGTAGTGAAGAATATCCTATGGTGATTGATACTCTTGAAGATTATAATAGCCTTGTTAAGCAAATCAATGAAGGTAACGAAATCACTTTCACGGTAGAAATGAGTAGCGCAATAGATAAGAGTGCTGGCGAACAATTAGACGGCGCAAATACTCTTCCTGAAAACTTGAAATATTATCATTACGTATCTTTCTATAACGGTGAAACTAAACTTGGCAACACCGTAAAAGTTTACGACAAAGCAGGTGTTGAATATGCTGGCGAAACACCCGCAAAAGACGGCGACGGATTCTTTACCTTTGATTTTGCAAATGCTTGGACTGACAAAGACGGCGAAACTGTTGATTTAGACAAGATTGAAAAAACTCAAAATGTATACGCTAAATTTGAAAAAGTTTCCCCAAGAACGGGCGCAAACGTTAACACCGTATTCTTCTTTGGTGACGAAAAGGGCTTATCACAGGTGTCTGGTGGTAAAAATATCGGTAGTAATAATTTATCCATTGATACCCAAAAAGATTCAAATGGAATGCTTAAAATTAGTGTGGATACAACTAGCGCAAGTAAAAAATATATTGAACTGCATTATAACGTTAAAGATTATGCTTTTAACGACGGGGATATAGTTACTTTTGAAGTTTACGTTGACTTAAGTGAAAGTGTAGAGTTTATTGAACTCTATTGGGGATATACCCATAGGGCACGTCTCGCAAATAAAGAGTGGGGGACTGTAGTTGTAGCTAGTTCTCATTTAAATAAAACGTCAACAGGTACGACCGCGGTGTCTGACGACCAAATAAGAATTTATGCCTATACCGATACCACTGTTTATGGAAGTCAAGGAGAGGCTGGTGCTACGGGAATTAACGGTAATATTTATTTTGGTAAAGCAAAAGCAGTTTCGAGCAATGAAGTGATTAACATTTACGAATCAGGGGTTGAATATACCTTTGGTAGCCAAAATATTGAATACGTAAGTGGCACTAGTCAAAATCTTGCAAACACTATGGGTTGCACTTTAGGAAACTGGACGCCTAACGACGGTGCATTTAATCAATATGGAGATAAGAAACCGCAAATTATTGACGGCACAATGCGTTTCTATATGCAAGGAAGTACTCAACAAACACCTATATTAGCGCTTATTCCTAAAAAGGCAATGAAATTAGGTAGTAATGCAAAAATGCACGTTACTATAAGGGGTAACATTGATTGCTTATGGTTCTGGGGATATTATTACTCATCTAGCAGTGGTAGATATAAAGCTGGAGGCAGAGAAGGAAATTCTACAAGTACCGTTGAAAAACTTGATAACGGATATACTAGATATACACTCAATTACAACAGTGGTTGGGCAGGAACTACTTTTGAAGAATTCTTTATTTTCCTTAACAATAATCAATCGTTCTCTAAGCCTAATTATAAACTTTGTAGTATAGCTGATATTACGTTTGAAGATGTTACTTGGGTTGACAAAGCGTAATAATTAAAAATATAATACCGTGTACGCGCCGACTGAAAATCGGTCGGCGCGTATAATATAGTATGAAACGGAGCAAAAAAATGGAAAACACAAATAATATCGTAACACAAAAAAGAAAGGCGGATAAGATGGAGATTGTGTTTATTATCTCTATGCTTATATTGCCTATTTGCGCTTTTTTGCTTTTTTACGTTTATATCAATTTTAACTCAATACTTATGGCGTTCCAACGCCCGACTTATGACGGTACTGGTGCCGTAGAATGGGGATTTACTAACTTTAAGATGTTTTTTGATTCGCTTAATGGTGTAGATTCTGACGTTCTTTTGGCTTTGCGCAATACTTTAATTTTCTACTTTACTAATATTTTAATAAAGTTACCATTGTCGCTTATAATTTGTTATTTTATTTATAAAAAATTATTACTTGCAAAAGTTCATAGGGCAATTATTTATCTTCCTAATATTATAACGGGAACTATTTTTGCAACTCTTTATAAATATATGGTTGGTAGCGGAGGACCTTTATTTGCCTATTGGGAACAAATTGGTGTTGACCCAATTTACTTGTTTGCGGATTCGGATTACGCAATGCCCGGTATGCTTATATTTACAATTTATACTGGTCTTGGTGGCAATTTCGTTTTACTTGGTGGTGCGATGAACGCTATTGATACAGGAATGATTGATGCAGGTAAAATTGATGGTGCAGGACCTTTTAGAGAACTAGTGTCTATTATTATGCCTACCATTTGGCCAACGTTAAGTACGATGATTTTGATGTCTAGTATAGGCGTGTTTACTGCAGATGGGCCGTTGCTTTTATTTACACAAGGTCAGTATAAGACGATGACTCTTAATTTCTGGATTTTTGGTATGACTACTGGTATCGGTGCGGTAACCGATTACGAATATGCATCAGCCGTAGGTCTTATATTCACTATTTTAGGTTTGCCCATTGTATTTGCTGTAAATAAAATTTTAGGAGTTACGAAGGAATATTAATATGAACAATTCAACTGTCGATAAAAGTTTTTTTGAAAAAACAACTAATTTCTTTAAGACAAAAGGAAATAGCAAAGTTAAAAGAACGAAAGGGGAACAGGTTGTTTTTGCTATTGCCTTCGTTTTAATTACTATTTACTCTTTGTTTCTGTTGTATCATTTTTATTTTTTATTACAACTAGCAACTAAAGGCTCTCATAGGGAGTTTATCCAAGACAAAATGGCAAACAATTTAGCATCTTGGAGTAATAATTTTACCTTGCAAAACTTTAGTAAAGCCTTCTCTTTATTTGAAGTTGAAAAGCAACCCTTTACAGTTTTGCTATATAACTCTTTATGGTATTCTATTGGTTCTGTTTTAATCAATGTTTTCTTTGAAGCGTCTGCAACTTACGTTATATGCAAGTATAAATTTAAAGGTAGGAATTTTTTATACGGTTTAGTTATAGTAAGAATGATGATTCCCATTATGGGCTCACTTCCGTCTTCCGTTAGAACGTATAAGGCGTTAGGGCTTATGAATTCGCCCCTTATTTTAGTGTCTGCTATAGATTGTTTGGGTGGCGGTTTCTTAATTATGTATTCTTTTTTTAAGAGTATTTCTTGGGAATACGCAGAGGCGGCTAAAATTGATGGCGCAAGCCACTGGCAAGTTTATTTTAAAGTAATGTTACCTATGGCAATGCCTGCTATAAGCGTAGTTATGATTACTGGATTTATCGGTCGCTGGAATGAATATATGGGTATTTGTATTTATATGCCAAAGTTACCCACGCTGTCTTATGCGCTTTACGTTTTCGAACAACAAATGGATTATGGCGCAAATGCCCCTGTATATTTTTCAGGCGTGCTTATCGCTGCAATACCTTGCGTAATTTTGTTTTTGATATTCCAAAACTCAATTATGCAAAAAGTAAATATCGGTGGACTTAAAGGATAATTGTTTTAATTTAGGCTATTTCTTGATGGGAATAGCCTGTTTTATTCAAGTTCACTAAAAGTTTTAAAGGGGTTGCTATAATTATGACTATGAATACTTTATTTGAAAATGCAAAATGGATTTGGTCGGGTGAAAATAATCCCGATACGTATGTGGATTTTTCGGTAGATTTAGATTATAATGGCGGAGAAGTTGTACTTAATATATCTTGCGACCATAATTACGCAATTTACATAAACGGCACACTCTCTGCATTTGGTCAATATCCAGACTATCCTCATTATAAAATTGCGGAACGAGAAAATTTAACCCAGTTTTTAACAAAGGGAAACAACGAAATTATTATAACTGCTTATCATCAAGGTGGCAGTGCATCAACTTATTTTACCAGTAACGCGGGGGCGATTTTCAGTCTTTTTTTAGATGGCAAAGAAGTTTATTATAGTTGTGAACAAACTAAAAGTAGAATAAACCAAAACTATAAAAACGGTTATTGCAAATATATTACGGGGCAGTTAGGATTTTCATTTTTATACGACGCAACAAAACATCCTTGTGAATTTACCAATTCTATTTTGGTGGAAAAAGAGAAAAACTTTGTTACCCGCCCTATTAAAAAACTAGTTTTAGACGGCAGAGCAAAGGGGAAAGAAATTGCGCCTAATATATTAGATTTTGCAAAAGAAAC
>JAFQEM010000009.1 GCA_017399035.1 Clostridia bacterium
ATCACCCTCTCAGGTCGGCTAACCATCGTCGACTTGGTGGTCCGTTACACCACCAACTATCTAATGGTACGCGAGCCCATCTATATCCGATAAAATCTTTTACCCCTGTGGGATGCCCCACTGTGGTCTTATGCGGTATTAGCAGTCGTTTCCAACTGTTGTTCCCCAGATATAGGCAGGTTGCTCACGCGTTACTCACCCGTCCGCCGCTAAGTTTGGGTGCAAGCACCCAAACTCCGCTCGACTTGCATGTATTAAGCACACCGCCAGCGTTCGTCCTGAGCCAGAATCAAACTCTTAAGTTTAATTATTTAAAGCCGAACTATTAAGTTCAACTGCTCTAACGATTTTCGCTTGTTTAGCGTTTATTGTGTTGTGTCATATAATGACTGTTTTCAAGTACATATTTCATACTCAAAAGATTTTGACAGAAACTTGCAAAATAACTATTATTTCGTCTTATTTCCTTCTATTCAATTTTTAAGCTACTCCCGTCAACAGCGGTTGACGTTTGCCGTCCTTTGTGCGACAGCCTACATATAATAACATAAGTAAATCTTTAAGTCAAGCATTTTTTCAAGGTTTTTAAAGATTTTTTTAATTTTTTTCAAATCTTTTTTTGAGCACAAAATATTGTGTAATTTCGGACTTGCCGACACTATATTCTGAAAACCTTTACTTTGTAAATCGCTTGAAAATTTCTAACGATTTAACTTATGTATTTTTGCCCTCTCGTTTGAGAGCATTACCGATTATATAGTAAAATGAGATATTTGTCAAACGTTTTTTCATACTTTTTTAAAAATTTTTTAAAAAGTTTAAAATAAGTTTTTTTGCGCTAAATTTGGCTATTTTTAATCAAAAAAGGCTGTTTTTTAACCGAATACAACATATTGTGCAAACATAAAAATATCAACCACAATAAAACGCACAACTTGTGTTATGAAAGTATAAACACCACAACGCAGATTGTTTTCAAATAGAAAAATAGCAAGAAAACAAATTTTGTTTCGTCTTGTGATAATTTAGAAAATTTTGTTACAAGATAAGATTTTATTTAAAAGTAACGTTGCACGACGGTAGTTATACTGACCCAAAAGCAAGTTTTATTTTTAGATTTAAAAAAATGAAAATTTAGTTTGTTAGCCGATTGTTTACATTATATATATAATACGCGCGTATGTGCGCGCGTGCGCGCGCGTAGAGAAAAAAAGATAACGCCGTTGGGCAAAAGCCCAACGGCGTTAAAAGTTTTTTAGTTTGTTTTGTTGTTAAAGCAAAAAATCACCCATTACAACTTGCAACTATGCCTGACGTGTAAAAAAACGAGGGGTCGCATTGAGTCAACGCTAATAATCGACACGCTGCGCCATCTGGATGATTACGCCCAGCCTCCCACGCCTCAACTGTTTTTACAGAAACGCCCAAGCATTGAGCAAAGACAGATTGAGTTAACCCTAATTGCATTCTAATATTTTTTATTTCTTTAGCAGTAAAGGTATTGAGAGGGGTAATACTCAACTTTTTTGTTTTAGCAGGCAAAACGCCTTTTTCATAAGATATTGCTTGATTTAAGCCAATTTTAATTTCATCAAATATACTCATTATACACCTCCATTTTTATTTTGCTCTAACTGCTCTTCTAAAATCTTAATAAGTTGTTTTAACTCATTGCACTCTGCATCACTTAAATTATCTTTTTCATTTTTAGTATATGCAGTTATTAAAAAGATTTTCTCATGCACTTCAAAATCTATATAAATAACACGCACGCCACCGCTTTTTCCGCGCTTTTCAAAAGAAAAACGCATTTTTCTTATTCCACCTGTTCCTCTCATTACTGCGCCGACTTTAGGGTCTGCCAAAAGCGCGGTTTGTAATCTAACCAAATCAGCCTCGGTTAACCCCAACCTTTCCCATTTGGAACGAAATATCGGCAACTCAACAAATAGTCTTTTCATATGTACCTCTTGCATTGTTATTATACCCTATTTAATAGGGTATTGTCAAGGTTTTAGGAAAAATATTTGCTGCTTTTAAATATTAAATATAAAATAAAACACGCAAAAAGATAACGCCGTTGGGCAAAAGCCCAACGGCGTTAAAAGTTTTTTTAGTTTGTTTTGTTGTTATGCTACAGCACTTGAAATAAAATCAATATTACCAACATATAATTCATATACATTTTTGCTAGGTCTAGAAACAAAGTTTAGCCATCTACTTTCATTAGTAAAACAAGCATAGAACTGATCCATTGTCAACGTAACTTCAATCCAAGTTTTAGTTGTTATGTTTGCAACATCTATACCAAGAACACTAAATGTGTCAGTATCCCAAACCATACCAGAAGTTGTTTTATAAACCATATATCTAAACTTAACACTCGTCCAACCATTCTTTTCTGCGAGAACTTTATACTCTTCTACACTATAATTCATTTTGATAAAAGTTTCACACGCACTAGCGGTCGTAACTCGTATAGCATCTCCTTGATAATTGATGCCATTTTGAACATCCGTTGGTAAACTTCCATTAGAAACGTATTCGCCCATATAGTTATAACATTTTGCAGAATACACTTTTGCTCCAAAAACTCTTTCTGCATTATCTTGCGTAGCAGTAAGACCATATTCGCCGAATTCAGTACTTCCGTTATCTACTGTTACAAACTCAAACGAACTAAAATACATATCCATTTGAACTGTTGAACCTGTAGTATAACTAGTCTTCAATAAAGCAGCTTTTGTTCCATCTCCACTACTAAACGCATCTACAAATTGATTTATTGGTATAATATGCTCTGTCCACGAGAGTGTTGGAATCGCTAATCTCTGTGCCCCATAATAAGAACCCATAATGCTTGCATCCCCCAAGTTATCTTTTAAGCTAAAAGTATAATCTTGTTTTGGTGCAACCATAAAATAAAATCTAACCGCATTAAAATACCCTGCTTTACACATAGAAGAAATCTGATTTGCTGTATAATTAAAATTCAAACTATATGTAACATTATGTTCTACCGCCGCAATTTTGAACGCACTACCAGTAAATTCCACATTATTTGTAATGTCAAACGTCGTTGAAACTCCATCTACATCATAAGTACAAGTAGTTGGCAATTCTGATTCCACGGTTACCACATATTCTTTAGAAGTATTATCTGTAATATTTGCCGTATTTTCATCACTTACCTCAAAATCAATCTTCTTCGACATAGAAATTCCTATCATTTCCTCTGCAATATTTACAAAATCTATCGCCCCAATCAATAACGTATAACCGTTGTGAGCATAGCCATTTGCGTGCAAAACAAGTGTTTTTTCACTAGGAATAGAGTGAAAACCTCTAGCATTACCACCCTCATTAGTATGTTCCTCACAACCGCCATATGTACCGCAATCTTGACCAAACGCAGCCACAAAGTCATTAACCGAAACAAAAGCAGTTGTCCAACTTCCTGTAGTGTTTCCAGCAGAATGAATCAATTCACCAGCATATCTATTCACACTATTAGAACCGTGCGCAGCCATAAAGTAGGTAACCTTTACAGCATTAAAACCATATTCCTCTGTTTGAGACATTGACAAATATTGATTGCCGGTGTAATTCATTTTAATAGTTGTTGCACCAGCTGTCTTACCTGTAACGTGAATAATATTGTCCTTAAAATCTATATCGTTTATAATATCTTTTGTTTCGCTTCCATATCTGTAAGTGGTCGGCAAGTTTTCAGCCGTTTTATATACATATGTTTGCCCATCAATATTACTCGTAAATCTTGAAGTAATTTCTTCCGAAACAACAAACTTATAATCATAATTCATAAAGAAATCAGTCTCAAAATTCCACTCAACAAATTCAATTCCGCCAAAATAAAAATCAAAACTATCGCCATTGTTAATATACGTTCTAAATACAGACAACTCTCCAGTGCTTGCATAAGTTGTAATAAGGTCTTCAATACTTATAACACTTGTTATCCAACGTCCGTCGGGTATATCCGTCAAACCGCTTTCAACTTGACCATAACCAACAGCCGCAAACATATTACTACCGAAATTATTCATTGCGTCTGCACCGATAGTCATATAGGTAAACTTAACCGCTAGTTCTTTTTCAACATCTTGAAGAGTATAGGCTTCCTTATATGCGGCAAGTTGTTCCGCAGTATAATTTATGTTAAGTTTTACATATCCATTATTACTTGAAACGTGTAGTTTAATTACATCACCATCTTCTTCTTTTCCAAAGCCAACAAAGTTAATCGCCTCTTCCGCATCTTCAAACGCAATAGTTTCGCCCTCATAACGCTTTCCGCTAGAAGTATAATAAAGAGCAGAACCTGCACGCGCCGTCATATCAAAAAGCTTATCACTTAACTTTTGCGTATTTACAACAATATCCGTATTTTCAAAAATTTTTCCTTCTAAAGCCGCATTATTTATAATAGTAACTTTATTTTCACTTGCAACAAATTCACCGCCGAAACCTGCGCCGATTTGGGTAAAATCGTGGTCAACGGTTACGTCTTTATTGAGTTTGAATTGAACGGGTTTAGTTTGGGTTGTTTCTTCATCAATTTTTTCTTCATAAGTGCAAGTTTCTAAAGAATCGTTTACAGCAGTTGAAAGAGCGTAAATATCGTTATCGTCGTTAATTTGAACAGGTTGACTTGCCGTACCGAACGCAGTTAAATCTTCTGACTTTCTCAAATATTCTAACTCTTCTTCTAAACCTTGTTCGCTGTTAAGATAAACCTTACTTGCCGTGCCTAAAACACTTCTTGAAATAGTTTGGTCAAAACTTGCATAAGTGTAAGTTTCGTTTTCAACGTAATAAGCGATTGCAACGTATTCTATATCAAGGTCGTTCACTTTAACAACGGCTGCGTTTGCCCAGTAGAAACCGTCTTTTTCATAAATTTTGCCTTCGTCTACGATAATACCGCCGTTGTCATAACCAACGTAACGACTGATAGACTTGATATAATCGTCTTTACCATATGCAGGGGTTTCGCTTTCGTCAGCCGTTCTTGCGTCAAAAAGTTCTTTAACGGTTATTATAAAGCCGAGTTTAACGTTGCCATTAGTATCATTAGTCTTAATTTCGTCAACCTTGTCTGCACTCATTTTAACCATAAAACGAATACCAGAGTCGTCTTGTTCGTTTTCAACACCGACACGGATTGATGCGCCACTAACCATTTCAAAAACGCCCGTGGGTGTTTCAACTGCGTCGTCTGCCCTAACCGTTGCCGTGCTTGCAAAAACAAGCGTTGAGAGTGCAAAAACAAAAGATAAAATTATAAGCAAAATATTCTTTTTGTTCAAAATTTTCATAACGTTTGCCCTCCTATATAATTGTTCCAGTCCTCATCTTCACCTATGTTGTCGTAATTAGAGCCGAACAACACGTCTAGTTGGATGAGTTCTTCGTTTACCGCGTCTGGCGCGGTGTATGCCTTTTTAGTTGCCATACTTTCCTCCTAAAAAAATTTTCCCTTATATCGCACGCGCGAACAGTCCGCACGCATTATATATTAAAGGTTTAGTATATTCTACCACGAAAAACCATACAATACAATACAAAAAAACATTAAAAATGGCTCAAATTCAATATATATAACATTTTTTATTTTTTTGAATAAATTTAAACTAAAAAAAAACCTGCGCTTTTTTGTCAAAGCGCAGGCTGTTAAACTTTATTAAATTTTAATTGTTTGCTATGTCGTTTATATCAACGGTGTCGCCAGTAATTTCCGTATACAAGTCCATTGCGTAACGCACGGCGTCATCCATATCTATATATTTATACTTTGCAAGTCTGCCAAGCAAATAAAGATTTTTATAAGTTTTTGCCTCTTGCTCATATTTTGCGTAATGCTGGCGGTTCTTCTCTATCGGGATAGGGTAATAGGGGATATTTTTGCCTTTTTTGAACTTTTGGGGATACTCTTTTACTATTACCGTTGCATTTTCTTGCGGTTCGCAAGCAAACTTTGTAAACTCTGATATCCTTGTAAACTTATGCGACGTGGTATAATTTATAACCGCAGATTCTTGATAAGAGGGGGTTTTTAGCGTTTTGAACTTGAACTTTAAACTGCGATAAGGTAACACGCCGTATTTATAACCAAACAGTTCGTCTACACAGCCTGTGTATATAACCATTCCGTCAAGCGGTTTGCCGTCAAGATAAATTACGCCGTCTGCAAAAGTTAAACGTTTCATTGCGTCGGTTCTTAACTTCAACTGTATTCTTGGGTGGCGCAAAATGTTAGATATCATTTCTGCAAAGCCGTTTTTTGGCATATATTGAAATTCGTCGGTAAAATATCTGTCTTCTTCTGAAACGTAAACGGGAACACGGTTCATAACCGCCTCGCCCAACTGTTCGGGCTTAAAGCCCCATTGTTTCATTGTATATATGTAGAATATGTTTTTATAAACAAAGTCGGCAAATTCTCTTATTTCTGCGCTTTCGTGCTTTTTAAGTTGCAAAATAGGCACTTTTTTGTCAAGACCTATCTCTTTAACAAGCACGTCTTTTATCCTTTCTGCTTTCGCTTTAGGATAAAGTTCAAACAACGACGTTAAGTTGAACGGCACGGGAACTACTTTATCTTTTCTTACCTTTGCTTTAACCCTATGTTCATACTTATTCCACTCGGTAAATTTAGACAAAAAGTCAAAAATCTCTTTGTCGTGCGTATGAAAAATGTGCGGACCGTACGGTTGTATTCTTATTCCATTTTTGTCAATGCAATCGTAAGCGTTGCCACCTATCGTGTCGCGCTTATCTACAACTATAACGTCTTTTCCACTTTCCGCAAGAAGTCTTGCAATCGTTGCGCCTGAAAATCCTGCGCCTACTACTATAATCTTTTCCATAATTCCCTTATTTTCTTAATTTTGTTTAAGTTCTCTAACAAACTCTGCTATTCTGTCCGTTGCCTCTATCAAATTCTTCATTGAATAGGCGTAAGAACACCTTATATAATATTTACCAAATTCGCCAAACGCACTGCCTGGGACTACCGCTACTTTTTTGCGCTCTAAAAGTTTGGTTGCAAATTCTTCGCCCGTCATACCTAAACTTTCCACCGACGGAAATATGTAAAACGAACCTTTTGGCTCAAAACATTCTAGCCCCATTTTGGTAAAAGTTTTATACATAAACAGCCTGCGCCTATCGTATTCTAAACACATCTCTTTAACTGCGCTATAACCGTCAACGTATCCTTGCTTAAGCCCTTCTAACGCTGCGTATTGCGAAAATATCGGCGCGCAAATGGTCGTGTACTGGTGAATTTTTAGCATTGCGCTCAAAACTTCTTGCTCGGCACACACGAAACCTATTCGCCAACCCGTCATTGCAAACGCTTTTGAAAAACCGCTTATCAATATCACACGACCTTTCATTTGGCTAAACGACGCTATTGAACAATGCTTTCCACCATAGGTGAGTTCTGCATAAATTTCGTCGGATATAACAAGTAAATCGTGTTTTAATATCACGGGGATAATTTTTTCTATATATTCCCTTTCCATAATTCCACCCGTTGGGTTGTTAGGATAGGGAAAAACTATCGCTTTGGTTTTGGGCGTTATAACGCTCTCTAACGACTCGGGCGTAAGTTTAAAACCGTTTTTGCCCGAACACGGCACAGGTACGGGCACGCCACCTGCAAGTTCCACGCAAGGCTTATACGAAACGTAACTGGGGTCGGGTATCAAAACTTCGTCCCCCTCGTCAACCACTGCTCGGAACGCAAGGTCTATAGCCTCGCTTGCGCCAACCGTTATTATCGTTTGGTCGGCAGAAAAATCTACCGAATAAGTTTTTAGATATTTAGAAATTTCTTCCCTTAAAGGTATCATACCTTTATTTGAAGTGTATTGCGTGTAACCTTTCTTTATTGCCTTTATGCCTGCCTCTCGGATATCCCACGGGGTTATAAAGTCTGGTTCGCCCACGCCTAACGATATTACGTCTTTACTCTCTGCTACTATGTCGAAAAATTTTCTTATGCCCGAAGGCTTTATGTTTTTTGCTTTTTTGCTAACGAAATCTCTCATGCCTGAATAAGTTGTCTTTCTCTCTCTTCCTTGGGACGTGTTATTTGCCCCTCGATTTTATATTTTTTTAATATAAAATGCGTTTGCACGCTCATTATTCCGTCTATAACGCTCAAGCGTTCGGATATGAACTTTGCTATATCTGTTATGTTGCTACCTTCTACGAACACCGCAAGGTCAAATCCGCCACTCATTAAATATAAACTTTGAACTTCTTTGAAACTGTAAATTTCTTCTGCATAAGAATCAAATCCGTTAAGTTTTTGCGGGGCAACCTTTACTTCAATAAGCGCTTGCACCTTACTTTGCGAAAGAACCTCGGTGTTCACAATGGCAGCGTATTTTACTATAACGCCGTCTTTTTCTAACTCTTTCACCGTGGCTCGAACGGTAGTTTCATCACTATTTGTCATATCCGCAAGTTGCGCGTAAGAATATCTTGCATTCTCGCCAAGCAACTGTATCAACTTGTTTTTAAGGTTTTCCATTGCTTACCCCTTTTGCTTTTTACGTCTAGTTTGAATATAAACTGCCCACAAGCGCAAACCCGTATAAACGCAGTTTATATTTTTCTTATTTCTATTGTACATTTTTGTAAGCCGTTTGTCAATACAAAAGTTGATTTTAAATTTATAATATGTTACAATAATTTACGCAAGAGGTGTTTTATGATTAAAATTTGGGCGAAAGTTGTTAAAAAAGGTAAAATTGTTAAGCAGTATACTTTTGAGAGAGCAGAAAATATAGATTATTCTTGCTTTTTCGATTATCTGCGTGAGATTTGCGAAAACCTTGATATCGCTACCCCAGTTCTCATAAAACAGCATCTTTTTAATTTTGCGAAGTATAACGTTTTAAGATTTAGCGCAGACGATTTTATGGAAAACATTTCTTTCGATAAACTGGTTTTAGAAAACATATTCGTATAACTAAAAAATCCCCGAATAAAAACGGTATTTTTACTAATACTTATTATCGGAGGACGTTATATGAAAATTACAACTATAATTGCTTTCTCGCTGGTGATAATCGGCGCGCTAGTGTGGTTGCTCGTTGGTCTTTTCAACTTTAACCTCGTGGCGTTTATCTTTGGCGCAGGTGGCGCGGCAATTTTCAGCCGTTTAATCTACTCTTTGGTCGGAATTTCAGCGCTTTGGCTAATTTTCTACTGGGCGCTCTATCATCCGTTCAGAGCAATCGACTAAAACGAAAACTCTTTCTCTGTAAATTGAGAAAGAGTTTTTTGTTTTATGAGTTTAATAATAACCGTTAAACCTAATTCATTTTGTTTTTTATTTTGACCGCTACAAAATATAAAGGCGTTCCCACAAGATAAACTGATACGCTTTGCCCGATTGCTAAAATTCCCACTTGAACCATATAAACGTATTCTATAAACCCATAGCACCATTGCCAAATCAAAGGTAAAATAAATGCGTTTAGCACAATAGGGAAAAAACCGCCCACGATTATCTTCAACGGCACGTTTTTAATTATTTTGGCGCAAAAAAACGAACACGTTCCCGCAATTAAGGTAACAACACTACCAAAAATTACGTCGTAAGGCGCACAACCCGTTATCATATTAGAGAGAGCGCAACCTATAAAAAGCGCAGGTACTGCCTCGGGGAATATTATTGCTAAAATGCTTAAAGCCTCGCTCAACCGCACTTGCACGGCACCGCTTGATATAGGCGCGCAAACCAAAGATATTACGATATAAAGCGAGCAAATTATCCCTGCCCTTGCAATGTGGGCGGTAGAAAAATAATTTTTCAACATAAAACAAAAAACCTCTTTGCACGGACGAAATTTATTTTACGCCGACAAAAAGGTTATATGCCTATTTTCTCGGTTGTTTTATAGAAGTGTTGTCCGAAAACCTTCTTAAGTTTATTATAGCCCTTTTTTTAATAATGCGCAAGCGTTTTAATCGTTTAATTGACACTTTGTTTCTTATGTGTTAAAATATTTTTATTAAACTTTAATGGTGAACAATGAAAAAAGTTCTTTCAGTTTCGCTCACGGTAATTTTGGGCATTGCGGTATTTTTATTTATAATCACGTTTTCTATAGGCTTGCCTATATATTGTCGTTTTTTTTATTACGCTCAAATAAACCCACTCAATATTCCCGAAAGCACGGGCTACGACTTTGCTACCATCAAAACGGCTTACGACCAAGTTTTAGATTATTTAACTTTACCAAACCGCACGTTTGGTGCAGGGGTTTTCAAGTTTACTGAAGAGGGCGCGTCGCACTTTGCCGACTGTAAAATTCTTTTTGACCTTAATGCTACGGTTTTAATAATTTCTACGGTTATAGTTGTAACTTTGCTCATATTAGAAAAATTTAACGTCATAAAATTATGTCGTCCTTTCGGGTGTTCCGTTGCATTGATTTCTGCATTTTCTATATTTGTTGTTGCAATTATTCTTGCGCTTTTTATTGCTATTGATTTTGAAAGTGCGTTTATAACTTTTCATCACTTGTTTTTCCCTGGTAAGGACAACTGGACCTTTCACCCTGATTATGACGAAATTATTACCGCTCTACCACAAGAGTTTTTTGCTAGTTGCGCAGTTTTGATAGGCGCAAGTATTATATTGATATCGGCAGGAATTATAATATTTCAACTTGTAAAAAGACGTAAAAGGCTAGATAAATAACCTTTTTTATAAAAAGTGTTGACAAACGACGTTAAATGATATATAGTTTTAATGTAAAGTATATAGAGGCGCAACCTTCAAGATAAGCGCAAACGGGGCTAACGGTTTTGCGTGGTAAAGGGTGGGTTGCCGAAGAGTTAAATTTTGCCCGAAAATTTTTCTCTGGGCGAACGCGGAAATACCCGTTCGACTGTCACACTTAAAAAGTGTGTTGCGCTATTACACATCTGTTTGATTAAAAAATCACAGTACTGATAGTGCCGTGATTTTTTTATTATTTTTTACAAAGGAGAAGGTTATGTTAAATAACAAAAAATTGACAGGCAAGGCTATTGCGTTGATAGTTGCCGTTGTGGTTATTCTTGCACTTTTGATAGTTGCAGTTGCCACGGGTGGCGTTCATAATACGGTAGATTGCCCCGACTGTAAAGACGGAACTTGCATTACTTGTAGCGGTACGATGGAAGTAGATTGCAAAGACTGCATAGGTGCGGAATGCACTGAATGCGAAGGCTTGGGAAAAGTTGCTTGTGGCAACTGTGAAGACGGCTCTTGCCCAACTTGTGGCGGTGAAGGTGTTGTAACGGGCTCTTTCTGGGCGTTACTTCCCCCGATAATTGCCATAGGGCTTGCGCTTATTACTAAAGAGGTTTTCTCTTCGCTGTTCGTTGGGCTACTTTCGGGCGCAATATTAGCGTCGGATTTCTCGTTCGTTAAAACAATGGACAGTTTGATAGGCACGGGATTGACAGATGCGGTATCGGGCACTGCAGGTATATTTATATTCCTTATAGAACTTGGCATTTTGGTTTCGCTCGTAAATAAAGCGGGAGGCTCAAGAGCGTTTGGCGAGTGGGCAGAAACCCACGTTAAAACCAAAATAGGCGCGGCGCTTTGTACATTCGTTTTAGGTATACTCATATTTATTGACGACTACTTTAACTGCCTTACCGTAGGTTCAGTTATGCGCCCAGTAACGGATAAGCATAAGATAAGCCGTTCTAAACTTGCCTTTCTTATAGATGCCACAGCAGCACCTATTTGCATGATTGCGCCTATTTCAAGTTGGGCGGCGGCGGTTGCTCAATATGCAAAAGACGGTCAAGGTCTTAACCTATTTATAGCGGCTATACCTATGAACTTCTATTCTATTCTCACTTTGGTTTTCGTTCTTTGCTTAATTTTAATGAAGTTTGACTTTGGCCCTATGAGAAAACACGAAATTAACGCGCAAAACGGCGACCTTTTCAGCGGTAAAAAAATAAGCGACGCACAAACTTCTAATCCAAATCCTAGAGGAAAGGTTATGGACCTTGTTATACCCATTGTTATTTTGCTTTTAACTAGTGTATTTGCGCTCGTTTACGTTGGCGGTATTTTATCGGGTAAAGACTTCGTTTCTGCTTTCGGCAACACTGACGCAACAATCGCTCTTCCCTGGGGCGGTATAATTACGCTAGTGCTTACTATCGCTTATATGTGCATAAGAAAAGTTGTAACCTTTAAAGAGGCTATGGATTCAATTCCTCAAGGCTTTATAGCAATGGTTCCTGCAATACTAATTCTTACGTTTGCAACCGCACTTAAAAATATGACGGGAACACTCGGCGCAAAATTCTTCGTGGGCAATATGATGAACTCTTTCCCCGAAACGCTTGCAAAACTTTTACCTGCAGTAATATTTATTGTTGCTTGCATACTTGCATTTGCAACGGGTACTAGTTGGGGTACGTTTGGTATTTTGATACCTATAGTAACCGCTATGTTCGACGCAACTGACCCCTTGTTCGTTTTAGGAATTTCCGCTTGTCTTGCGGGCGCGGTTTGTGGCGACCATTGTTCACCTATTTCCGACACGACTATTATGAGTAGTGCGGGCGCAGAGTGCGAACACTTGAACCACGTTTCAACGCAACTACCTTACTCGATATTCGTTGCGATAATTTCTTTCGTATGCTTTATCGTTGCAGGCTTTATACCTGTATGGTACGTTATGTTACCGTTGAGCGTTGCCCTTATGATAGGCGCAATGTTTGCGTTAAAATATATAACCAAAAAGTATTACGCAAAACTAGAAGTTAATAACGACGGAAACAAAACTACGGCAGAATAATATTAAACGCTATAAAAAACTGCAGGGCTATTACCGAGTCCCTATAAGGGAATCGGTAACTAAATAAATCCGTAAACGGATTTGTGATATTGCATCGCAGTGTTGCCGAGCAACTTTAGTTGCGAACGCCAACTGCTTTAGCAGTTATATTGCCTTACGGCAGTTTAGCCGAGCAAGGTTTCCTTGCGAACGCCGACTGCCTTGGCTGTTATATTCGCCTATGGCGAGTTGTGGACTTATTTAATATAACGGCGACTGCAAGTCGCAATCTAACGCAAGAGTTATCTTGCATATCACTTTTAGCCACAAGGCTAAAAGTATAACTTTTTTATTTTTATATTTTATGGATAAGAAAAGCACACTATATTTCACTCTTAGTGAAGTATAGTGTGCTATACTTTTATTATAGACAAAATCCCTAAGGGGAGCACCCCTTGCAAGCAAACGCTCAACATCTTGTATTATAATTTTGATTTTAGTCGCTAATTTTCTCTTCAAACTTATTATAAAGTTTTTGAGCAATTTTATAAAGTTCGCCCTCGTCCCCTTTAAGCACTTTTCTATCGTAAGTTAAAAGTCCGTTAGTTTCATCTTCTACGTCGCTCACTTGGGTTAAAATGCAACCACAAAGACCACTTTCAACGGCGGGAATAATTTGCTGTTCATATAGTTCTTTTAACGCTTTATTAAAATCAACTGCGTTTTCAAAATATTTATAGCCGTAAGTTTTGGTTAGGTTAAACGAATTTTCTTTTATTTTATAAGAATATCCGCCAAACTCTGAAACAATCCACGGCTTATCCGTTTGCTTGCCCTTAATTTTCTTAAAATAAACGTGGTCGCTCTCTACGTCAGTACATTTCTTTTTGAACCAACCAGAAGTGGTGTCGTATATTCTTGTGCTATCTACACTCTTAAATAAATCGTAACATTCTTTTTCGCCAAACTGACCCCAACCCTCGTTAAAAATAGTGTAATACACAACTGAGGGGTGGTTGTAAAGCCTGTCGATAATACCCAAAGAAGTATTTATAAACAACTCTTTACGGCGTTTGGTTACCCTGTGCCTTATCCCCTTTTTCAAAAAGAGAGTGGGTAGAGCCGTATCGATTAAAAAATTATAATTGCCGTTGTTTATCATATCTTGAAAAACCATCATACCGTATTTATCACAGTAATAATAAAATATATCGGGTTCTAACTTGATATGCTTTCTTAAGGTGTTAAACCCGCATTTTTTCATTGTTATAATATCATATTCAAAGCCCTTTTCGGTTGCCGGCAAATAAATTCCGTCGCTATAATATCCTTGGTCTAGCAATCCGTGAAAAAATATCGGCTTGCCGTTCAACAAAATTACATACCGTTGCCCGATTTTTTCTACGCTTATTTGCCTTAAACCAAAATAAGAATAGATTTTATCATTTCCGCTAATAAGTTCAAAATAATATAAATGCGGATTATCTGGCGACCAAAGTTGGGGGTTTTGCAAATCAATTCTAACCGTTTCACCCAAAAACTCATATTGTTTATCACAAACTATAACCGTCTTTTTATCACAACCGCTTTTAACCGTTAAATTAACGCCATTTAAATCGGTTGTAATTTTTAAGTCGGTAATACACTCTATAGGCATACTTTCAAGCCAAACGCTCTTTTTTATACCGCTAGTTTTGGTATACCACATTCCCCCACGCTTTTTGCATTGCTTTCCGTAAGGCACGTCTAAATCTAAATCGTCTTGGGCAATTATTTCAATATGGTTTTCTTGTTGAATATAATCAGTAACGTCAAACTCGTGCGGAAGTACCCCTTCGCCTTTACCAACTTGGTTACCATTAAGCAACACTTCAACCTTTTGGTCGCACTCGTCTACGTGTAATATAACTTTACCTTTGTTGAATTTATTATCAATGGCAAAATTACGGCTATAAATTAGCAAATCGCCTTTCTTAATATCCTCAAACACCCCCGATATTCTACTTTCAGGGCAAAATGGAACTAGAATTTTTGTTTCTTTTATCTTTGCGCCTTTTTTAGACTGCACGCAAAAATCCCACCAACCGTTAAGCGATAAATAACTATCCCTTTTAAACTGTGGGCGCGGATGTTCTTGATATGGATTTTCGGTTAATTCTTGCTCAAAAATCGTTTTTAAGTGATTAAATTGCGCTTTCATAACATTTTTTATAGTAACAATATGTTTTTTAGTGTTCTTATAGTTCCTATTATATCTTTTTTAACGAATAAAGTAAATTATTGAAAATATAAAAGTTTGTTTTTAACTTGATTATTTACGTCAAATAACATTAAACGCGTTAGCATATACTAACGCGTTTAATAAAATTTAATTTTTTTAATCTATCTCAACCACCTTATCGCAATAAGTTTCTACTTTATCGTTGTGCTCGTTCAAAATTATAAAAACTTGTCGCCCAGTACATCTTATATTTTGAAATATCATATCCATATTTGAATAATCTTTTATCTTTTCAAAAAAGTTTTCTATAAAAATAGGAAAATCTAAAAACCTATTAGTATCTTTGCAAATTTGTTTTATTATATTAAGAGTAGTAAGCCAAAATAAAAAATTAGCAAGTTGTTTCTCATCCTCACACAACATATCCTCTATAAAATCATTGACGTAGCCACCTTTCTTTACGCACACTTTTCCGTCAACGTCTAAACAAAGTTCCTTTCCGTTAATATAAATTGAATTTAAATTATTTACACTTTTATTTAAAGACTCAACCACGCTATCTTTTTCTTCTTTTAAAGTCGTTTCAAACAAACTTCCTTCTTCTATACCAAACACTAACTCGCCAAACATTGATTCACCCCTAAACACGCCATAATCCCAAAAGGGTGTTGGATATAACCAATTTTTGTAATTTAATCCGCAAAACCATTTTATTCTATCACTTACAGTTTCTTCACATAGACAAGTTTGTTTTCTAACTATCTTTTTTCCACTAAAGTTCTTTCCGAATATAGTCCTTTTTTCTTCACACTTTTTAGCAAATAGTTCTACAAAATACTTTTTACCATTTTTTTGACACTCGCACTTAATTTCACCGCCTCTCATATCGAAATTATCGCAAAATAACTGCTCCATAGCATACATAAACTCGGTTTTAATAAACTTTACATCTTTACTACAAATTATTGCAATCACGCTCTCATTGTTAGTAATATTAAAACAACTATTTTTAATGTGATAAAAATCTTTAATCTCTAAACTATTTATTCTCATTTCGGTTCTCCTTCAAAATATTTTATACTTTGAATTAAGTTTCGTTTGTTATTATATACAAATAAATATGTCAAGGCTTGTCATAATAGAAAAAAATTAAAAATAAAAAACTCACCTTAAAACAAGATGAGTTAAAAATATTTACACTAAATGGATATTTAATTATACTTTAAAGAATCTAAATTAAATTTTTTTGTATTTTTGTTTATAACTTCTACAAAATCTTGTGCGGATGTACCGCCCCAAGACGGATGATAAGCATCAAATATCCAAACGCCGTCTATTCTATATAAAAACAACCTGTTTCTATTACGAATTTTGCCCTTAAATATTGTGCCTTCTTGTATTTTTTCTAAATCATAACCCAACAATTTAAATAAATAACTACCCGTATTGCCACAAACGACTATATTTGGATTTATCTTATTATACTGATTTAATAATTCCTCTTTATCTTCCGTAATTGCATACGCCAACGTGTTAGGTCTAGTATTTTTTGAAATTCTTTCATCACAAGCAATTTTAGACAAATTCATAAATGCAATGTTCTTTAAATCCGCAACTTCGCCTAATCCTAATGATATCCTAATTGCATTATTCCAATCGTATATCCTTTTCCAAGTTCTATCTTTTGGAATAAAATCTTTTTTGAGAACATCATCCATTACATATCTATCTAAAAAAACTCTCTTGTCCTCATATCTATATGAGTCTTTGAGTAAAAATAATATTTTAGCCTTTTCGTTTTTCCATTTTTTATCGGCAATGCCATCAAACTGCAAGCATAAGTCAGGATATTTTTTGGCAAAAGGTTCAAACACTTCCCACTGCTCGGGATAATCTATTTTTACGGTTGACGAATTATCTTCATTGCAATATAAATGTTCTCTTTTAGTATCCATAAATATCCCCGCCGTTAATTTTTTAACAAAGTAAATTAGTCTAACGGTTCGTCTTCACGGCGAATAGGCATATAAATATAACCTGCAAGCCACGGACCGTTATGGCAACCGCTAACCGGCGACATAATAACGCGTTCGTGATTTGTTTCAATGCCGTAATCTTTTTCTATTTCAATCAATTTGTCTAAAACCGACGTTCCCGTAAACAAATGGAACAAAATATAATCTTCAGGCTTTCTATCACCTATAATTTCTTTCATTAGTTCACAAGTTTTTGCAAGCGCCTTTTTTTGCGTTCTTACGCTACAAAGTGGAACACACTCGCCCTCTGGTGAAAAGTGAATAACAGGGCAAACTGATAACATTTTGCCAAAAAACGCCTTTCCGCCTTTAAGCCTGCCGTTATATATAATGTAATCGAGTTTTGCGTCAAATCCGATAAGTTTCATACGCGCTTTTATCCACTCAATTTCTTTCAAAATAGTTTCAGAATCAACACCTTTTTTGATGAGTTCTGATATTTTAATAGCAAGCAAGCCCTCTGCAAAACACGTGATGCGCGCGTCGATAACGTTGATTTTAATTTTATCTTTATAATCTTCTGCAACAAGTCTTAAAAGGTTATACGTTCCGCCAAGCCCTGAACTTATTGCAACGACAAAAATTTCATCATAACCGTCGGCAATGGCTTTTTCGTAATGTGCACAAATTTCCCCACGGGTGGGCATTGCCGTTTTGGGAAGATTATTTTTAACGTCGGTTAGCGTTTCAAGTTGCTCGTAAAACTCTACTGGGTTAAGGTCTAAACCTTCTAAATAATCTTTTCCATTAAAAAGAACGTGAACCCTTATTATACCTATGTCATGTTCTTTCATATACCTTTCAGGCGCATATTCAATACACCCCGTAGACGTGCATAAAACCTTTCTTTTCATTTGTAATACCCCTTTAATTATTCTATTGAAAGCAAGAAAGAATAAACTTCTTGATTTCCGTCGTATTCAACAAGTTCCGCATCTGGAACAATTTCTTGCGCAAGTTCTCTCACTTGCTCTTTTATATCTTCGGTAATTGTTTTTCCGTAAAAAACGGTAATAATTTCTTTATCTTCAATATCTTCTGCATTTTCAAAAATCTTGCGCAAGCAGTCAATTTCCGTTTTGCTTGTGTGCATAAGTTGACTTTCGGCAAACGCCATATAATCGCCTTTTTCTATATTAACTTCGCCAACTTGAGCATCACGCACGGCGTATGTAACCGAATAACTTTGCACTTGAGATATAGCGTCTAGCATATCTTCTTCTAGCACGCTTAAATTTTCTCTATCGGTGGCAACGACCAACGCAGAATACACTTGTTGGGGTGTTTTAGAGGGCATAACAGTTACGTTTGCGCACTTAAATAATTCCCCTGCCTGTTTTGCAGCCATAACCACGTTTTTGTTGTTTGGTAAAACGAATATATTTTGAGCGTTTACACTCTTAAACGCATCTATAAATTGTTCAGTAGACGGGTTATCCGTTTGTCCGCCAACCACCACGTAATCTGCGCCACACTCTTTATAAAGGTCTATAATACCCTCGCCAGAACCCACGGCAACTATTGCGCAGTTTACCATTTCCGCTTGCTTTTCTTCAACGAAAAGTTCGTTGTGTTGCAAGGTCATATTTTCAATTTTTACGGATATAAATTCCCCGTATTTTTGACATTCCGCTAGTACGATTGCAGGCGTTAAAGTATGAACGTGAATTTTAACTTTAGTTCCCGTTTGAACGGCAACCACGCTGTCGCCTAACCCTGAAAGGAATTCTATAAACGCTTGCAAATTAAAGTTTTCAACCCCGCCTTTAGCGTCTAAAAGTTGAACCAACGCCTCCGTGCAATAACCAAACTCCATTTTGCTGTATCTATCAAAATTGATTTCACCTAGCGAACTTGAATTGTTTTCAACCGCAGTAAAAGCAATTTCGCCCAAACTGTCGTCGCCGATTATTGCCTTATAAAAACCCTCTGCAATACACACTAAACCTGCGCCACCACTATCGACAACGTTGCTATCTTTTAGCACCTTTAACAAATCTGGGGTATGCCCCAAAGATAATTTAAGTTCTGATAAATATTGACTAAAAAACGCTTGAACGGTTGTTTCTTTATCAATCTTGGAATAAGTTTTTTCCGCCGCCTCACGAGCAACGGTTAAAATTGTTCCCTCAACGGGTTTAACAACCGCCTTATACGCATACTCAACGCCCTTTTTAAGCGCAATTGCAAACTCTGGCAAAGTGGCAACTTTTAGCCCCATTAGACCTTGGGCTATACCGTAAAATAGTTGCGATAAAATAACGCCGGAATTTCCCCTTGCATTGAGCAACATACCCTCTGCCAAAGACCCCGCTTTAAGTTCAATAGATTGCTGTTGTTGTTTTTGAAGGCTGTCAATTCCGCCGGCAAGCGTTGCGTACATATTAGTACCCGTATCGCCGTCTGGCACGGGAAAAACATTTAAATCGTTTATTTCTTTAACGTTTGCTTGCAAATTCAACGCCCCAAAGGTTAGAATTTTTTCAAACAACTGTCCGTCAATTTTTCTCTCGAGCGATTCCATTAACACAATCTCCCTTCTTCCTTTGTAATTAAACTCTTCCATTGTACTTTTATATTATAAAATATAAACTTAAACTTTTCTTCAATTATAGTTCAACAATAGTTGACAAACCAACAATACGCACAAAAACGAGTATTCAACCGTTATAGAGTTAAACACTCGCCTTTTTATTAAAAAACAAACTATTGTGGCAATGTTACCGTAAACGAACAGCCTTTAACCATAGAATTTTCGTCTATAACGTTTTCAACTTGTACGCTACCGCTAAACAATTCTAAAATAGTTTTTACTAGTGGCAAACCTAAACCGTTGCCCTCTTGCTTGTGCGAAGTATCTGCCTGATAAAATTTGTCAAAAATAAGTTTTTTCTCTTCTTCTTTAACGCCTTGACCTTGGTCGGTTACGGTGAAAATTACGTTGTCGTTTTGTTTTTTTAAATAAATTGACACTTTGCCGTTGTCTGGGCTAAATTTTATTGCGTTTTCTATTAAGTTTCGCCAAACGTTATACATTAAAACTTCGTTTCCGACAAACCGAACGTTATCAAATTCTACGTCTAATTCAATGTTTTTTTGCGACCAACGTGGTTCTAAATTAACCACTACTTTACGAAGTTGTTCGTCAAGAGAAAATTCTTCTTTTTTAAAATCTATCGCCTGATTGCTTATTTTTGAAAGTAGTAATATATTTCCCACCAGTTCAGTCATATCTCTAGTGGTATTTGCAATCTCTTTAGCGTATTCTTCACGCTCTTCTTGAGAAAGAGAGCCGTCTTGTAACAGCGTTGCGTACCCTTCGATAGTGCTTAACGGCGTTTTGAACTCGTGCGAAACATTAGAAACGAAGTCTTTTTGCATTGCTTGGTTAGAGCGCAATTCTTTAATCATAAGATTAAAACTGTGATAGATGTTTTCAACTTCTTCAAGCCTACTCTTTTCTTCTATATTTACGCTTAAATCTCCGTCAGTAACGTCCGTCATTGCAGATTGAATTTTTCTTATAGGTTTTAATAGCATTAGACCAACGCAAGCGGAAAGCACACCGCCTATTATAAGCCCGAAAGCAAGCGTAAAAACTATGGTAGGTATCTCTACGCTTTTTGGCATAGCGCGTTGAACAATGGTTGCCAAAGTGTCGGATACGCCTATCGTAATTGCAACAACCGCAGTGGATAGCAAAATAAACCAAAAGTGAAAACTTGGGCGTTTATAATTCTTCCATTTTCCATATTTTTTCAAGTTTATTCGTTTCATTTTTTAATTACCTTATAACCTATACCCCTAATGGTAACTATTTCAAAATCAGGGTTATCACGGAATTTTTCACGCAGTCTACCTATATGTACGTCAACAGTATGCGTATCACTGCTAGATTCGTAACCCCAAATATCGTCCATCATCTGTTGGCGGGTAAAAATTTTACCCGGAAAAGATACCATTTTATAAAGTAACATAAATTCTTTTTGTGGTAAAATTATACTTTCCCCACCAGTTATAATAGTTAGCGAATCACACTCTAAAACAGTTCCGCCTATAATCTGACGGCGGTCGTTCATCATTTGCGCACGACGAAGTAACGCACCTACACGGATTACCATTTCATTTACGTTTATAGGTTTTACCATATAATCGTCAGTACCCGATAAAAATCCTAAACGCATATCGTCAAACTCTGCCTTTGCCGTTACCATAAGCACTGGGATATTGCTACCGCTATCACGAATTGACCTAACTAATTCATTGCCGTCCATAACGGGCATCATAACGTCTGAAATAATAAGGTCGTAATATTCGGCGTCTAACGCCTCTAAAGCCTCTTTTCCGTTAGAAACCCCCTTTACGTTATAGCCGTTTTTCATTAGTACCCTACCAAAAAGTTGGCGAATTTTTGCGTCGTCTTCAGCGATAAGAATTTTAAACATATCTTCTCCTTAAATTAGTACCTTGTCTTTTATTATATATAAAATTAAAATTTATGTAAAGCAAAAAGCAAAAACACCTTGTTTCTATTTCAAATTACGCTATAATTGTATACGATTTTCTTCAATTAAACGTCAATTACTTATCAATTTTAGTTGATATAAAAAGTGGCGCACCACTAGGATACGCCACTAAAAAATTTTATAAAATATTAGTATAATTTTGTAAACTCAAAGTCTTCTTCTATTCCTAAATCTTTTAACGCCTTTTGTTTTCTCTCAGCAATTTCACCGTCAAGTTTATCAAAATAGTTATTGCCTTCTGCATCAATATCTACGATAAACGGACCTAAATCTTTAACCTTGAAAAACCACGCAGCCTCAATTCTTCCAAGTTCGTCGTAAAGATGAACGTCTTGCACTTCAATAGAATCTATCCATAAGTTAGGGCTTACCGAACGGGGGGAAACGTGCACGCACTTTTTCTCTTTCATCATTGCCATTGTAGATGCGCCCATAGTCGTTTTACCAACAATCATTTTTAAGTTCCACTCGTCAACGCTCTTTGCGCCCCACTTTTCAAAACGGATACTTGAAGTGGGCATAAACGACATAAGTTTCCACTTGCCGTTCTCTTTTACGATAATAGGACCGTTATGTATCAAAATATTTCTGCCTTCCGTAGAAAAGGGAAGCGTGTGCTTTTCGTCAAAAATATACTTTTGCAATCTTGAACGACAGGTAAAACACTCACCGCTGATATAAACCGTGTCGCCAAGTTTAAGTTTTTTTACGTCTTCGTCCGTAAGTGGACCGTTAAGATGATATACAGACATTTTTTACCCTCCTTATCTATCCCCGAACCAGTTGGGGCTTTTCATTTTGCTAACAGTTCCGTCTGCATCAATTCTGCTTGACGCACGGCGTGCTACCATACAGTTTGTGCTTGTTGCGCAAGCAATTCCTGCAATATGCGTATATGCGTATTCAACGTTTACCGCAAGCACCGAAGTTGCACCGCCCGAACCTAAAATACCTATGCCAAGACTATTTAACGCCTTATATAAATCTTCTTCTATCTTTGCAAACATAGGGTCGGGGTGTTTTGAACCAACCGTTCTTAAACAAGCCGCCTCTTTTGCAAGGTTTGCAGCAACGTTTGCCGTGCCACCGATACCTATACCCAAAACGGATGGCGGACAAACAGCACCCGCTCTTGCCGACGCAACAAAACTTTCAATAACGAATTTTTCAATACCCTTTATTCCGTCTGCAAAAGCAACTATTCTGTGTCTTGTTCCACCAAAGCACTCACTTCCGCCGCCTTTTGCTGCGTAAGATATTTCAATAAAATCTCCGTCTACGAACTGATAAGTAAAGTCGGGGATATTCATACCGATATTGTTACCAGGGTCGTAACCCGTCAAGGGGTGTTTCATGGTTGCTCTTAAATAACCCTTTTCCGTTGCTCTAGCAACTGCTCTGCGGGCAGCGTTTTCAAGTTCAACAAAACCACCCTCTAATTTACAGTTGTTACCAACCTTAAAATAAAAGATAGGCCAACCCGTATCTACGCACAAGGGGTTTTCACGCTTTGCCGAAAGTTCCATACTTTCAAGAGTTGCCTTTAACCCTTTTTTTGCCTCTACGTCGGTTTCTCTCTCTATTGCTTTTTCAAACGCCTCTTTAACGTCGTCGGATATTTCCGTTGCGCCACGCTTTATCGTTTGAAATAACGCCTCTTCATAAATTTCAGTTTTTATCATAATTTTTATTTCCTTTTATATAATTTTGTTGCCAAAATCCGCTACCGTATTTAAATTTCTATGTTTGCAAGTGGCATATGTTGTTGACAGCCATAAACGTCGTCGTCAAAAAGACTTCCACTTACGTTCTTTCTTGGGAAAGTTATTTTAATAGAATTTACTATTTCATAAGGGATTATTTCCACACTATTTTCATCTACGTTATAAGCCTTTGCAACCACGCTTTTATTAAGACTGCAAAGTGCAGTTTGCATTTTTTCTCTGCTATCGAACATAAGGTCAAAAGTTATATAGAGCGGACCTGCATTTTTACTTCTTAAAATTTTGGTAAGTTCAATTAGTTTCATCTTAAACCTCCTCTATCGCTACTTTTACCGTTTCTTCTAAATTGTCAACCTTTGCCAAATGGAACACAGAGAACTCGTAAACCTCGCCCACGTGTACGTCTGACGGAGAGAATGGGAACGCCACGTTACCCGCGCTTGACTTTCTGCCAACGTAATCGCAATGCAACGTTCTTGACCTTGCCAAAGAACAAACGGTGTCGGCTATATCTTGAGTTTTGCCAACCGCATCAATAACTACGCAGAAATTTGATTCTGCACCGCCGTATTTTCTAAAGTTAAGCGTATAATCTTCACTACCGCAAGTAACTGCGCTTGCAACGAAGTCTTTTACCGTCTTTTCTATATAGTCGAAATTCTTTATAGTGAGCGGGTCGAAAATGCCACCTACACAAATGGTTCTATACCCTACCTTTTTAACCCCTTCAAGTTTAAGAGTTTTTTCTTTTGCGGGTGTAAAGGTTGCGCCAGAAATTCTCACCGTGCGTTCGTCAATTTGCTCAAACTTTGCATCTTTAATATTTATTTCGCCATCAGGTTCGTATATCATATACGGGTTAGTTTGCTCGTACATAGTGTGTGCGGCTGTTCTCTCTGCGCTACACTTTCTTTTTGGGCTTGCAGGGCGAAGTTCAAAATAGTCGTCGTACATATAACTTTGCATAACGTCTGCCGCCGCCACGGGTTCTGCGCACATTGCCCCACATTCCATAATTTTTGCCATATGGAAAGCAAGACCTTCTTTATAACCGTTAAAAACACACGGCGCAGCGTAAATAGCCGTATCACAAGCACGCCCAGAAACTATAACGTCAACTTTTTGCTCTAACAACTTTATAATAGGGGCAACGCCTATTTGACTAACTATTCTTTCGCTATCTGAAACCATTTTTTCAGTAAGCGGAAAACTTTCGCTCATATTGATAATTTTTCCACTGTTTAACTTTTCTAAAACGTATTCTTTATCAACGTCGCTATAAATAACGCCCATCTTAAAGGATAGATTTTTTTCTTTTGCAATTTCTCTGATAATATCTAGCAACCAGTCGGTATGCGCTTTTGCGCCCGCACCACCTGCCGAACCTATTATAAACGGCGCTTTGTGTTCAAGCGCTTTTGGCAAAGCAAGCGACAAATCTCTTTTTACTGCATTTCTGTCTGTAAAAGATTTTCCGCTACCTAAATAATACGGACCTGGGTCGGTTGAACCTGCGTCTACGCCAACGTAATCAACGTGTTCGGAAAAAGCAACCTCTAAAGCCTCTTCACTATAGCCGTAACCAAGCAGTCCGCAAAGTGAAACTATTTTCATCAAATCCACCTCCGAATTTTTATTTATAAATAAATTATACCACCGTTTATATATCTAATTATTGCATTTAGTATTATTTTAATTGCATTTTGTACGATTTTATTGTATTATAATATAAAAAGTTTTTAAGGATAAATTATGGATATCAAAAATTTTGTACTTTCATATTATCTTAATTCAACCGAATATTTTCACGTTCAAAAAGTAGAAAACGCAAAAGAGGCAAGAAATCCGCACACGCACGACTATTTTCAAGTATATTACGTTTTAAAAGGCGGACTTACGCACCATCTTGAAAACCAAAGTTCACGCCTTGTTCACGGGGATACTTTTATTATACCGCCTGCGCGCACGCACTACGTTTCCCCCGACGATAACGCCGTTTTTTATTCGTTTTCTTTTACCCCTGAATTTGTAAACGAGCAAAACATAAGTTCTCGTCTTGCTAGAAACTTTTTAAATCTTTTGCAAACGGACACAAAAAATCCTTTGCACCCAAAAATTACACTTAACGCCAATGACGTTTTTCAAGTTGAAAACATTTTTTCACAACTTCTTAAAGAGTTTACGGACAAGTCGCTAGGCTATAACGAAACCGTTTGCTCTTATACGGTTATTTTATTGACCTTGCTTGCGCGCAACTATTTTGAAAACGAACAAGCGCACCCCGTTAGTTATTTTGAAGACGACAAACAGTTCGTTATGCATTGCATTGATTACGTTGAAGAAAACTTTACCGACAAACTTTTGCTTTATGAAATATGTAAGCGGTTTGGCGTTTCTAAAAGCAATTTTTGCGCGTTGTTTAAAAAAATTACGGGGTATTCTTTCAACTCTTTCGTGAACCGCCGAAGAATTAAACAGGCAACTACCCTTATAAACGGCGGTTATAAAATTGACACCATTGCAGGGCTTTGCGGATATAACGATTTTTCAACCTTTTATCGAAACTTTAAAAAGATAACGGGCGTTTCACCCAAAGACTTTAAATCACGCCCTAATCATTAAAAGTAGTTTTCGCAACAAAACCCCGACTAGCCGTTTGCTAGTCGGGGTTTTAGATTTATTCAATTAAAATATAGAGTTTAACGCTCTCAACTTTTTAACGGTAGATTAAACATCAACGAAAGCACATACTGCATTTTACCAAAAACCTAAAATATCACTATTTGGTCGTTTGTGTAAAATATTCTTTCTTTCCACCGTGGCCACCAAAGATATTCCAAATTCCTACGCCTAATCTATGCAAAAAAGCAGAACGCTCTTTTGAACAAAGTTTTACGTCAGTATCCACCGAAGTCATTAAAATAGGTGCGTATTGATTATATTCGGCTTGTTTTTTAGTTAAATCTGTAAGATTTATAAACACGTCGCCCGTAAAAGCAACCATATGCTCGTAATCAATTAACAAAATTTCACCAGGTAAATGCCCGCCCTTACCTTCGTAAACTTCAAAATTAAGTTCACCTACAGAGTAAAAACCTATCTGTTCTATAGGGGCAGTTAAACTTGATTTATTCCACAATGGATAAAGTTTGTTTTTTTGAGCAGTTTCATACTCGGTTAAAATTTTACAAATACTTACGTATGGCAAATGCAAATAATTTCTTTCTCTAAAACCAGCAGTATTGTCTGCTTCTGCGCTTAAACTTTCAAAACTTCTTTGACTTGTTATAACTTCATCAAATTCATTAAGCAAACCACAATGGTCAACGTCTGCGTGAGTGATAATTAACCTTTCCTTTTTTGTTTTGAAATCAGGCACTAGGCTTTTAATCAAATTAAGCATTTCCTTTTTATAGCAAGCGTAACCCGAATCAACAAACACTCTTTCGCCGTCGCTTTGTATAATAGCGGTATTACTGCCACAATCAGGTTCTATTAAAATAATTTTCGTCTTTTCTGTGATATTATGCGTGGTAATTCTAGGGTTAAAGTTTTCGCCTTTGCTTTCTGCTAAAAGTTCTGCAAACTTACTTATACTATCAAAAGTTTTATAGGGGGAAAGACCTTGTTCGTCAAGCGTTTGCATTGCCAAATTTACGTTAACTAACAGTTCTTCTTTCTTTTTTTCTAAAAGCCCCATAGTTTTAACTAGCCCGTCAACGTAAGTGTTGTAAAAAATACTATTATCAAAAACCTTTTCAGTATTGTTATAATCAATAACGTTAACTTCACAAAGTTTTTCAGCTTGCGCTAAAAATTCGGTTAAATCATTTGTCTCATTTACATATAAGCCCATTTTAAAATATTGATAATCACTTCCGTTTTCTTGAGAACTAATATAAGAAATATTAAAATTAAAATTATTGATTAACTCTAAAACATTCGTTACACTTCCGGGTTTATCTTCCAAACGGAACTCTACCAAAACGATTTTGGTGTTTTCATCACCGTTTGAAAGATACCCTATTTCTTTTAATTTTTCATTTGCCTTTTCAAATTGAGTTTGTTCACCGTCAACTTCAATAAATAGAGTGTGAGAATCAACCGCTTTATTGTAACTAACTCTAGTAATGTTTATATCTAATTCAGAAAAACACTTACTTGCTTTTAGAAAAGCGCCGATATGATTAGGCATTTTTGTTACGTATGTTTTTTTCATAACGTATTAAAGTTTATTTCTTTGAATTTTTCCGCTGATAGTTTTGGGAAGTTCGTCACGGAACACAACCACTCTAGGATATTTATAAGGTGCGGTATGGTCCTTAACGTATTTTTGAATTTCCTTCTTCAATTCTTCACTAGGTTTAGTTCCTTTAGTTAAAACTATGCTTGCCTTAACGACTTGGCCACGAACTTCGTCAGGAACGGCAGAAACGCCACATTCTAATACGTAAGGTAATTCCATTATTACGCTTTCAATTTCAAACGGTCCGATACGGTAACCACTAGACTTTATAACATCGTCAACACGGCCAACGTACCAAAAATATCCGTCTTCATCTCGCCACGCAGTGTCGCCCGTATGATACAAACCGTCGTGCCAAGCATCTTTAGTTTTAACCTCGTCAAGATAATATTCTTTGAATAATCCACAGGGAACTTCTTTGTCGGTATGGATAACTATTTCACCAACTTCACCTGCAGCCACGGGATTGCCGTCAGCGTCAACAATATCTACGTCAAATTGCGGGCTTGCCTTACCCATAGCGCCGATTTTTGGCGTAGTGCCGTAAAGGTTTGCTATTGCAAGAGTAGTTTCAGTTTGACCAAAACCTTCCATAATCTCTAACCCTGTTGCAGCCTTAAATTGATTGAATACTTCTGGGTTAAGCGCCTCACCTGCGGTAGTCATATGATGTATTGAAGACAAATCGAATTTAGACAAGTCGCCACGGATAAGCATACGGAGCATTGTGGGCGGAGCGCAGAAAGTGGTTATGTTATATTTTGCAAACATAGGCAATATATCGTTTTCATCAAACCTATCAAAGTCATAAACGAAAACTGCGCCTTCGCAAAGCCATTGACCGTAAAGTTTGCCCCAAAGTGATTTACCCCAACCCGTGTCGGAAATAGTAAGGTGCAAACCGTCTCTTTCGCAACAATGCCAGTATTTTGCCGTTACGAAATGCCCCAAAGCGTAAGTGTGTTTGTGCGCTGCCATTTTAGGATTGCCAGTAGTTCCCGAAGTAAAGAACATAAGCGCAGTTTCATCACCGCAAGACGCATCTTCAGTGCGCTCAAACTTACCAGAGAACAAGGGATATTCTTTATCAAAATCGTGCCAACCCTCTTTAGCGTCGCCAACCATTATAAGCGTTTCAACTTGCGAACACTTTTTAGCCGCGCTTTGCGCAAATTGATAAGTGTCGCCGTCGGCGGTGCAAACTATCGCCTTAACGCCTGCAGAATTATATCTATATTCAAAATCGTGTTCTTTAAGTTGATTAGTTGCAGGTATTGCAACTGCGCCAAGTTTATGAAGGGCAACCATACAGAACCAGAATTGATAGTGGCGTTTAAGAACAATCATAACTTTATCGCCACGCTTAATACCTAAAGACGTGAAATAGTTTGCCACTTGGTTAGACGCGCGCTTTATATCTTTAAATGTAAAACGACGTTCGTTTTTAAATTTATCTAAATGCAACATTGCAAGTTTGTCGGGATATTTTTCAGCAATTTGGTCAACTATGTCAAAACCGAAGTTGAAAGTTTTTGTATTTTTAAATTTAATGTTTTTAAGTTCACCGTTTTCGTTTTCTTCAACGTCAACGAACTTTTCGCACACCAAACTTTCACTCTTTTTAGCCGCCATAACGCTCTTTCTAACAGCGGTTTCTTCGGTATTATCACCCGACATAACCACCGCAACGAAAGTGCAATCTTGCCCGTCAACGGCAATCATACCGTGTGGGATAGAAGAGTTATAATAGATGCTATCGCCTTCGCCCAAAATTTCAGTATGGTCGCCAACTTGAACTTTGAGTTTACCGTTTAAAACTAGGTCAAATTCTTGACCGCTGTGAGTGGTCAAGTGAATAGGCTTATTTTGTTGAGTGGCAGAATATTCATACTTAACGTAATAAGGTTCTGCAAGTTTATCTTTAAATTTAGGCGCAAGGTTAGAAATATCAATGCCGTCTTCTTTAGCAGTTTCTTGCCCACGGCCTTTTCTTGTAACCGTATAAGTGGAAAGTTTTGCAGAACTACCTTGCAAAAGTTCTGTCATTTCTACTTTGAAAACCAAAGCGCATTTGTGGATAAAAGAGAAAGGAATATCCACCGTTCCACTTTCATAAGAAAGATATTGTTGTTCGGAAACGTCGGTTTTTTCAGCTAATTCTGAAACGGAAAAGCCCATAATTTCACGCAACTCCTTAATTCTAGTTGCGATTTCAGATAACTGATTTAAAGTGTTGTTTGAGTTCATGGTTGCTAACCTCCTTAAAAATTATATATGTTTTTTATTTTTTTATTTAATGAAACGCGTTGTAGAAACGCAGTTCGTACACCCTTTTTGTTTGTTAGAAACAAGTTGCAGTAGGCTCGACTGTGCAAAAAGATGAAATAGACCGTCTGGTCATTGAAGTTTTTTGCACAAGTCAGTAAACGACCTGCAACGCAATTTATACACCCTTTTTTGTTTGTTAGAAACAAGTAAGACAAGGCTCGCAAAGTGTTTTGGGTGAGATTAACCTTTGTGGTTATCGAAGTCAAAACGCTTTGCAGAAACGCAGTTCGTACACCCTTTTTTGTTTGTTAGAAACAAGTTGCAGTAGGCTCGACTGTGCAAAAAGATGAAATAGACCGTCTGGTCATTGAAGTTTTTTGCACAAGTCAGTAAACGACCTGCAACGCAGTTTATAACAAACAAAAAACCCGCCTCAAATTTCTTTGAGACGGGTATAAATACTCGCGGTACCACTCAAATTGCAGTTTTCACTGCCACTCTCGAAGTCCATCAACTTCTATGCATTGACGCAGCAATCACGGGAAACGCCTACTTGGGGAATAGCCCTTTGGGATTTCCGGCTCGGAAGTGATGGGAAGTCTATTTGTCTTTATCGGGATTACACCGCCCCCGACTCTCTGAAAAAAACGCTTAATAGGTTCCGTCTTCGTCGTAGCCTTTGCTATTAAATTTAATTGAATTTTAGCACTTTAAAAATTCGTTGTCAAGCATTTTTTTGAAGTTTTTTTAATTTTTTTACAACCAACTTCAACCCCTAAAAAACAAATTTCTTAAAAAGCGCAAAAAGGCAATTTAGCGTTGGTGCATAAAAACAAAGCAATTTAATAGTCTTATTTAAGATTACGTTCACTTTTTTTAATGCCAAAGGCAGTCCGCAAAGTGCGTACTCTGTTACACGAAAAATCCGCTAAAATTAAAAATATGGAAAAAGTTACCAAAGAGGAATTTTTAAAAGATAAAGAAAACAATATAAAATTACAAATTTCTCTTGGCAATGAAGATTACGCTAACGCCTTTAACTTTTTACACGATTATTATATTTTTAAAAGCCTGTCTGACTGTTCGCCCGAACTTGCAATTTTTGACGCTATTTATATAAAACATTTAGATATGCCTGCGTGGAAACTTGCGCAGTTTTGCAACGTATCACGCACCACACTATTTAAATATCGCAACGAAATTATAAAAAATTTTAACATATGCCTAACCAAAAACTTTATTGACAACCAAACCGCATTTACAAAAGGATAAAAAAACTATGAACGCAGAAGAAATTATTATTAACGTTATAAACTTATTTACCGACTATCTTGACGAACTTAAAGACCTACCACGAAACGACTTTATTCACGGCGAAATGACCGCCTACGTTGAAACGCTTGAACTTTTTCAAAGTTGGAAAGATGCAAAAAAACACAACCTTGACTACGTTATACAAAAAAGATATAAAATTTAAAAACAATTAAAGTTAGGCATAAACAAAAACCCTGCCCACTGCATAAAAAAGCAGTAGACAGGGTTTTTAAAATTTGTTAAGGTCTTAATTTAATTATTGAAAAAAGTCGTTTAGAAAAGATATAAACTCGTCAGTTTGCCCAACCCCTGTGTATTCAAACATATATTGAACGTTGTTGTGCTTTGCATAAACTTTATATTTATACATAGGGCTAGCGCTCTGTGTGTTTTTATAGTAAACCTTGGTTGAATTTACGTTGTGAAAACTGTCGTATTCTGCACCAAGATTTAATTTTAAATCTACCGATTTGTCAAACAGTTCCATATCAATTAGGAATTGCGTTGCGCTTACACTACCCGTTAGATTAAATTTTGCGCCTTTTGCGACCAAGTCTTCCGTTACGTATAAAATTTGACTAGTTATATCGTATTCGTTAAAATTAACAGTTACTATATTAGAGTTAGATAGAGAAGAAAACATATCTTCAAGCGTTGCAATACCTTGTTCTGTCAATTCATCGTGATAAAAAACTTCTTCTGGTGGCGGGGTTGTGCTTTTTATTATTATAGGGGTCAACACGATAGCAGTTGCCATAACCACCGACGCCATTGCAAAGGGCAACCACTTTTTTAAGGCAAAAGTTTTTTTAGGTTGGGGTTGTGGCTCTTCAAGTTGGTCTTTAATTTCTTCCCACACAACAGAGAAAGGGCGCACCTCAATTTCATCTGCCTTTTTTTGTAAAATCTCTTCTAACTTTTTGTTTTGCATTTTTTCCTCAATTTATTTGTATTGATATTGCCTTGCTTATCGTTGTTCTTGAATTTATATTCAAATAACCTATGCCGTAAGTAGTTAAACCACAAGCAACCTTTAAATATCTGTTTGTTTGAATTACGCTGTTGTTTGCGTTATAATAAGTGTCTACCCTATACCCACACCCCACAACAACGTGAGATACTGGGCAATATTTTGAATATATTGTGTCAACACCGTTATCTGCAACAGTTCCGTCCATCATAGCAAAGTTTGTTAAAAACAACGCAACAGGTATATCGTTTTCAACTGCGTTTTTATATGCGTTAAAATTTAAACTGCCGTTAGATAACACGCTGTTTGAAGTATAGGTGTAACCTTGCCTTTCAACGTAAGTTTGCATACCATATTGAAATTCAGTAAAAGTTGTGCCTGCGTGCGGTTCACCTATAAGCATAAGTTGTGATAGTTCGGTTACTACTTCTAACGCTGTTGCGTCTTCTTTATAAAAGAGCAAGCCTGCAAAAGTAAAACACGGGTCATAGTCTGGTATTAAGTTTTGATAAAATCTATCGTAATAAACAACCACAACTGCGCCCGCAACGTTTGCGCAAGACGAGCCACTTGTTGCGCCTAAATCAGGTAAATCATATTCTATGCTATACTCGTCAGTATTTTTTGTTGCAAAATTCACCGTGTCTTGAACTTCTGTAAATGAACTTGTCGCACCGCCAAAATAGTTAAAGCCTTGGGTTTTATATTCTAAAAGCGTTTGGCCGTCAACAAGTGCGCCCGAAGTTAAGTTATAAAAGCCTTGGTCTTTATATTCTAAATATACGTTATGCGTTATATAAATCGGCAAGCCGTTGCAACCTGCAAACGGACTAACTTTGTTATAAAAAAGTTCTTCAATTTCATAAAAAACGTTACCGTTTCCGTAAAATTGCGTCATCAACGCATATCCACCAACGTTGCCAACGGTAAAGTTATATTCTCTGCCGTTTACATTAAGTTGGTCGTCATACAAGGGGGTGTGCGTAAAATCTATTTCCCCTTGAAAAGTTGTGTCTGACAAAACAAACTCTAAAAAATAGTTATCTGCCTCGTCAAAACTTTGCGCGCTAACGGGTGTAGTTTGTAAAAAAAACGTCGTTACCGACGTAATACCCAACACCAACGCTATCACTAGTCCTAAAAATTTTTTCATAAGTAAATCTCCTTTATATCGTTTGCCATTTAGACTTTAAGAGATTTACTTTTTTATTCAAAATTTTTATATTTTATAATTTTTTTCTATCTTCTTCGTTCCCCTATATATACAAGACGTTATGGTTGCTAGCGGTTTATTGCAAATTTCTGCAATCTCTTGATAGGTATATCCTTTGACAAAACGCAAGGTGAAAATTTTGCGTTCTTTCTCATTGAGTGGGCTTATAATTTCGTTAAAAGACATATCGTCAAGTAATTTGTTAATTTCGTCTTCACATTTTACGATATTTTCCTTTAATTCTAAATGCCACTTGCCTTTCAACTCATCTTTAGCGCAGTTTTGCGTTACTCTGTATATCCAGCCTTCGGGATTTTTTATCTCTAGCAATTTATCGGCGTTCCTCCACACTTTTACCAAAACGCTATTGAGCGCAGAGTTCGCTTTGTCGTCCGTTTTGCAAACCTGTTTGGCTATAGAAAAAATCATTTTAGCATATTGATTGTAAAATTTTTCTGAACCCAAATGTTTATCTACTAGAATTAAACGGATAATATCTTCAAAAACTTCTCTTCTTTCAGAATTAGGCCTTTGCATTTTTCTCTTCCGTTTGTTTATTATTTAAAACACAACTTTTTTATAATTTAAGCCGTTTTTTGCTAAATTTGTTCAAAAAAGCCGTATTTTTACGTTGCTATTATAACATAACCATAAATAAAAATCAATAATTATAATTCACTATTACCATTTTTTGGTATATCTTTGATTGATATTTTTAAGTTTTTTGTGCTTTTTTATAGCAAAAAAACAAAACACCGCAAATTAAAAATAATTTAGCAGTGTTTTTTTATGTTATTTTTTTGCTCTTTATCTTTTTATTTTTACTATTGCCTCGGTAACGTTTGTTAAAACCATTTGTCCGTTTTGATTAAATACGTCTATTGAAACTTCAACTATTCCGTTCTTTTCGTTGCGTGGGGTAAGTTTTGTTACCATTGCTTTACCCTTAAGCACGTCGCCCGCAAAAACAGGTTTATACCACTCTATTTTAGTTGACTTGCCCGCTAGCAACTCTTCGCCAAAAAAATCAACTTCTAAATATTTTGCCCAAACCGCCATAAAAGACATAACCCCTGGCGCAATAATCTTTCCAAAAGGCGTTTTCTTTGCGTATTCTTCGTCGGTATGTAAGGGAATATTATCATAGTTTAAAGCAAAATCTAACATCTTTTGTTTTTCTATAACCGCTGGCTCTAATTCTACTGCCATTCCAAGTTTAAGTTCATCAAAATACATAGTTTATCACCTATAAAAAATCTTGTTTTTTATTATAGCACCCAGTTTTAATTATTGCAACAAAATAAAACTTAACTAAAAAATATGCGCCTTAAAAGGAAAAAACTTTTAAGACGCACCTAAAACTTTGCAGTTTTATTTTTATTAACTTAATTGACCTTTGATTTTTGAAAATTTGTTTTTGTGTTCTGAAAGCACGGTTTCGGGCGCAGATTCCACTTGATAATAACCGTGTTCGGTCATTTGCAAAAATACTTGCAGTTGGTCTTCGCTCGCCTCTGCCCAGTGGCTTTTAATAAGCGTTCTAAAACCTTTGCTTGCGCCTTCGGTCATTGCCGTTGAATAAATTTTAACTAAACTCTTTTCAAGGTTTAGCATATCTTGTAAACTGTCTTTTTCATTAAGCGTCATATCTGCTTTATAATTACTCATATTCCCCCCCCCCTTATAGCAACTCTAAAAGCGCGTTAAAACGTTTTTCGTGATTGTCGGCAATTTTGCCGAAAGCCCCTGCCAACTTTGTGTCGGTTAATATTCTTGAATAAAGTCTTGCCTTTTTGCACGCGCTCTCTTCCATTGTCAAAAGGTCGGAAATAAGCGTTGCCTCTTTAGTGGTGAGCATATTGTTGTTGCCCATAAAAACACCTCCATAATTTTATAATGCTATTTTACCCTACACTTGATTTTTTATACTATAAAAGGTGTTTTTGTTATGGCTCAATTATAAGTTGTTTATCTTTCTTAATTAAAAAAGGATTTATACTTCAACCTTTTGTCCGTTACTCTCATATGCCGAAAGTATTATTTTTATTACTTTTGCGCCCTCTTCGCCGTTTATTTCAAAATCACTGCCGTCTTTTATGCAATCATAAAAGTTTGCAATAAGACCTTCATGTCCACGCCCGTAGCAACTTTTGCCAAAAAATTCGCAACCGTTGTCAAAATTTATTAACCTGTCGCCAACTAAAACCTTGTTAGGTTGCACGGAAATAGTTTCTTCTTTCGTTTTAACCATTACCCCAACGGGGAAACTTATCGCACCGCCGTTAGTTGCAAAAAACGAAAAATCAACCGCGCCACCACTACAATTTAAAAACGCCGTATCTTCAACTTCTATCGTGTCTTTTAGCGTTTGATTTACACAGTTTGCAACAACGCTTTTTGGCATACCAAAAAACCATTGCATAAGGTCAAGCGTGTGTAGGGCTTGATTTATAAGCGTTCCACCGCCCTCGCCCTTTAGCGTGCCACGCCAGTCCGCCTTGTTATAATAATTTGCATCTCTGCGCCACACAACGTTTCCGTGAGCGCCCAAAACGGTTTTATCTTTTAGATACTCTTTAAGATATAAATTTTCTGGGTTAAACCTGTTTTGATGGCAAACGCCAAGTTTGCCTTTAGAGCGTTTTTCCGCCTCTAGAACGAGTGCAATCTCTTCTCTTGTGATACACAGCGGTTTTTCACATAAAACGTTTATATCTCTATTTAAGGCGGTTATTATCATTTGAGCGTGCAAATAGTGTGGGGTGCATAAATGCACCACGTTTGGCTTTTCGACGTCTAGCATTTGCTCGTAATCGGTGTAACCTTTAATATTTGAAAACTGTTCTAGTTTTTTAAGGTCTGTGTCGCATACCGCCACGACGTTTTTTTCAAGTTTTTCAAGAACTTTTAAATGAACTTTGCCTATTACGCCAAGTCCTACTACAGCCGTTTTCAATTTATACCCCACTACCGCTACCGAAAGTATTTGACGTGTCTGCAACAACTCCGTCGTCAACAATTTTCAATCTAGATGCCTTTCTATGCTTATTAAGTTCTTCAAGATATTCGTCTACATTTACGGGAATTGTAACAGCCTCGCCACCTTTCCAGCCCGAAAGTTCTATTGCGTTCATAAGTTCAACGCCTTTAATGCCCTCTTTTCCGTCAACAAAAAACTCTTCTAGCCCCAAAAGAGCGTTGGCAAAGTTATTTATTATGCCTGCGTGAGCGGGATTTTTACCGTCGGTTTCAACTTCAACCATTTGCCCTAAAAGTTTTCCGCCACCAAACGTATTTGCAGGGTCTTTGCTAAACTCTTGGCTATCCGCCGTATTTTTATTTATATAAAGTTTTCCACCCTCGCATAGCACTTTGCCTTTTGTGCCTGAAACTTCAAAACGGTTTGTTCCGGGGGCTTCACCCGTGGTGGTTATAAACACGCCCGTTGCGCCGTTTTCATACTCAAAATATGCAGTAACGTCATCTTCAACTTCAATATCGTGCCACTTTCCGTAATGACAAAAACCCCTAACTTTTTTAGGCATCATACCCACTACCCATTGAATAAGGTCTATTTGGTGGGGGCATTGATTGATTAAAACGCCACCGCCTTCGCCCGACCACGTTGCACGCCACGAGCCTGAATCGTAATATTGTTGAGTTCTAAACCAGTCGGTTATTATCCAAGTTACACGCTGAATTTCGCCTATTTCGCCACTTAAAATAAGTTCACGCATCTTTCTATAAACAGCGGTTGTTCTTTGGTTAAAAAGCACGGCAAAATGCGCCTTGCTCTTTTCTGCAACTTCGTTCATTTCACGCACTTGCTTGGTGTAAACGCCTGCAGGCTTATCCACTATCACGTTTACGTTTCTATTTAAGCACTCTATTGCAATTTCTGGGTGTTGATAGTGTGGTGTTTCAACCAAAACTGCGTCTACTAAACCGCTATCTAACATTTTTTTATAGTCGTCAAAATACACGATATTTTTAAGGGGCGTTCTATTTTTAACCTTTTCTATCTTTACTGGGTTAACGTCGCATAGCGCGCTTATTTCGCCGTTTTCGATTTGACCGTTTTCAAATCTTTTAATATAATTGTTACCTTGATTGCCTAGCCCTATTATACCAAACCTAATTTTTTTCATTTCTCTTTCTCCTTATAACGATTTAAGATAATCTATACTCAATTTTACTTGACCAAGTGGGTCGGGATAGGTTGATGCATCATCTTGCTCAACTATAAAATATTTAGTTCCGCACTCTTTCCACTTTTCTATTATAGGTAAAAATTCCATATTACCGCAACCACAGGGCGCATATTTGGGGCGAAGTTCAACCTTGCCTTCTTCGGTTATGGTACGATTTATGCGATAATCTTTAAGATGCACGCATTCCATTTTACCTTTAACCTTATCTACGAAAGTGAGCGGATTGAACCCACCGTATTGTATCCAGTAAGAATCAAGCGTAAAGTTTATGTTAGGACAATTCTTTAACATATAGTCAAAAGCAAGCGTTCCGTCTTCAAACGCATGAAATTCATAGTGGTGCTGATGGAAGAAAAACTTACTGCCTGCTTTTTCAATTTTTTCAGCGACAACGTTAAGTTTATCAAGCGTTTCTTTCCAAGTTTTATCATCTTTCATAACACCGTTTTTCATTCCGCCCAAACCTATGTTTTTACAGCCAAAATAATTATGTTCTTCTATTAGTTTATCCGTATCGTTTAATATTCTATCAATATCAACGTGGGTTAGAACAACGGGCAAACCACTTTCGTCAGATACCCTTTTAATCTTTTGCGCATCAAACGGCGCGCCCGAAAACTGCATAAAAGAATAACCCATATCTTTAAGTTTTTTTGCCGTTTCTAAAAAACTTTCTTCTGTTGCAATAAGTTTTCTTATTGAATATAAATTTAAACCAAATTCCATTTTATTCTCCTTTTACGAATACGCCGTTTTTTAATACGAATCCGTTTTTTAACAATATTTTTTTTAGTGAAGAAACTGCAACGTCAAACGCTTGCCTATTATTTTCAAACTTGAACCTATGTTTCATTTGCGTGTTGTCAATATCTTTAAATGCGTCAAACACGGCAAGATGTGGTTCTAGCGTAAGCGTGGTTGAGCGGTCAATCATTGACACAAGTTTATCAATCTTTCCACTGCCAAACCCTGCGGGAACTAACTCGTCGGTCTTTGCGTCAACGTCTTTGACGTGAAAATATTCGGTTTTTGAGTGAAACTCTGACAAAGTATAGTCGGCGTTCTCGCCCGTTTGAATATAGTTAGCAGGGTCGTAAATAAACTTTAAGCCCTTTACGTTTTCCATCAAGTCTTTTACTCTTATTGCCACGTCGCCGTAAATATCTTTTTCGTTTTCGTGGCAGAGTTTTACGCCAAAAGAATTGCCTATTTCAACCATTTTAGAAAGATAATCTATGACCTTTTGACGCTCGTTATAAGCATTAAAGAAACTGAAAATTCTTATGTTTTTTGCGCCAAATATATTTGCCGTTTCACAAACTTTTTTCACCTTTTCTAAATAACTTTCAAAGTCTACGGTTATATCTACCTTGCCAAGAGGTGAACCTATAGACCAAACGCCAACACCGTTGTCGCTTAAAATTTTAGCGTATTCTAAACAATCTTCTTTTGAAAATTTAGATACGTTCACTTTATCTATGGTGCGCAGTTCAAGTAAGTTTAAGCCATTTTCTTTTAGCGCCGAAATCTGCTCTTCTAAAGAGTTTCCAGCCTCGTCGGCAAAACCTGCAAGTTTAACACAAAGCATATTTATTCTCCATTAACTGTTGTTTATTTAATTTTAGCATAATCTTTTTAGTAATTCAATGTATAATGCTATTGAAAATGTGGTTTTGTAGCATTATCTTACGATTTTATTTGACAATAAATATTTATTATATTAAAATAAAATTATGAAAACTTATTATTATAGGCACAACAAATTTATTAAGCGACCAAACGAGATACCTGCAAAACGCATAAAATTTAACGAACTAACTTTAGTGTTAAAGGGTAGCCTTGAATATGAAGTTGACGGGCAAACTTTTTTTGTTGATGCTGGCGATTGTATTTTTATAAAAGAAAATTCTTTGCGAAAACGAAATCTTTCCCAAATATCAGACTACGTTAGTTTTAATTTTTATGAAGATATTGTAGGCGAATTGCCCACCCTTATTAAAGGAGGTGTCAATAGCGACGTTACGCATCTTATAGCCGTGTGCGACAACGTGGTTGCTAAATACGCTGAATGGTCAAGTATTATCGACGGCGTGTTGCTCACCCTTATAAATCTTTTGCAAGCAAGGGTTGCAAATAGAGAAGAACACCCCGTAATAGTTAAAATAAAACGTTTTGTGCGCGCAAACTTTTCACAAAAAATATCACTTAAAGATATTGCAGATGACGTTGGATATTCACCCAACTATTGCGACACATTTTTTAGAGAACACACGGGGGAATCACTCATTGATTACGTTATAAACCGCAGAATAGACGAGGCAAAACTTTTGCTTGTTGAGGGGGCGTTATCGCTAAAAGACGTGGCTTTTGCCGTTGGCTTTGAAGATTATAATTATTTTTCTAGATTGTTTAAGAAAAAAACGAAATATACCCCTAGCGAATATAAGAAAAAATAAGTTTTTTATTATTAAATGAAAGGCTCTGCCGAAAAATTCGGCAGAGCCTTTAACTTTGGAGTTTATGAGAAATAAACGATTTTTTATGACGCGCTAGGCGTTACAAAACTGATACCTGAAACGTAAAGGTTTACCGTATACGGTCTAAAACCAGAGTTCAAGAACAACATATCGTCTGAAACGGGAACGTTCTTCCACGACCTTACGGTAGTGGTTGTAACCGTTGTAATGTTGCCAGTAACACTGTCAACTGTTGTTTCAGTGGTGTCTTTAGGTGCAGTAACGTAATCAGGTGTTACGCCCATAAACGCAATAAACTCGTCAATAGTAAATTCAAGAGTTATCCACTTGTTATAGTAAGACTTATCTTTATTGCCACCAACTTGCAAAATACCGTTGGTAGAGTCTTTAGTCCAGTACCAACCCTTACTACCGCTAGTTTCAATTTGCATATCTAACATATAAGTTATGCGAATCTTTTCATAACCGCCTGCGGTTGCCATCTGTTTAATTTGGTCTTTATTATAACGTAACTTAACGAAATAAGCGGTGGTTCTACTTGTAGCACTTATCTTAAGCGCGTTGGGGTCAGGACAACTGCCCACAATATCTACCGCACCACTATCGTTGTCAGCACTTGCGTCGTACCAGTTTATATTTTTCTTTGGTAAATCTTCTGCAAATACCGAAGTGGTTACGTTTCTAACGTTTACGTCGTCAATAGTAAAGGTCGGCGTGATTGTTTCCGTAGTAGGCGTTCCTATAACGGTACCTTGAGCGTCGGTAACGGTAGTAACTACCGTTTGAGTTTCAGGAAGATAATCGTAACCGAAAAGCGTTTGAGTGGGGTCTGCGCTAAAGTCCATAATGTCAGTATCTTTAACTTCGGGAAGTTTAGGTAATTTTATCGTTTTTACTTCGCCAAGATAGAAATCACAAACGTTTTTAGAACCAACCGAATAGAAAGTTCTAATTACTATACCTTGCAATCCCGTACCTAACGTTTTAACAAATTCTTCAACCGAAACGGTGTAAGTGTGCCACTTGTTGATAGCAACGCTTCTTGCCGCAGCAGAAGAACCAAAATACCCCGCTGAAGATATTATAGAACGAGCATCCCCTGGTTTACCTTGGTCGTTATTGATGATAGTCGTAGACATAGTTTTAGTTTCGTCGGCGTTCACCTTATGCGCGGGTTCACCTGCGTCGTTTTTATAGTTAGTTATAAGGAAACTGAAACGAATTGCATCAAAATCGCCACGCTTCGCCATTGCAATATATTCTTTAGCAGAAAAACTTGAGTTAAATCTCAAATAAGTGTCGTGCGGAATATTAGAGAATTTATAAGCGTTACCAGTGTAACCCACTTTGTTGTCAATATTAACGTCGTTGCCCTCTAAATCTTTATACGTTGTGGGAATTTGCGCATTTGTAACAAATCCGTCGTTTTTAACTTTGTCGGTCTTGTTATAAGTGAAAATGCTTTCACCACCCTCTTCAGGTATAATATCTACCGAACCAGTTGGCGTTACAACGTAAAAGTAAAGAGTTTGGCTGTTGGTAATTCCATCTTGGTTGGTTACCGAAACTTTCCAGTAATAAGTACCCGCCTTTTGGGGTAAATATTCGTTAGAAACGCCGTCGTAATCAGTCATTTTGTTAACTTCAAATTTGCCAACGAAATAAACTTCTTTTTTAATTTCACTTTCAGTAAAATCATAATCTCCGTCAACTGCAGTAACGGTTGGAAGTTCTGCAGGTAATATACCCAAACTATAAGTATATTCACTGTGGTCTGCAAGAGTAACGATAGGCGTTGAATAAACTTTTACCGTTACCGTTTTGGTTTTAGTTTCGCCGTTGAAATTAACTTTATAAACTACGGTATATTCGTCGTCAACTGCTTTGAAAAATTCATTTGCAGTAACTTTTTGGCCGTTTGAATCGGTTACGCTTGAAGTAAGTTCGTATCTATCACCGTTGGTGTCGTAAACAAAGTTTTCAAACGTATAATTCATTCCGTATTCAACTTTTACCGTGCTGTCAACAAAATCTACTAACGTTGCGTTAGTTTTGGTTGGCTTTTGGTTGCAGGCAACAAGCCCTAAACAGCAAACCGCAAGTATAACCGTAAAAACTTTTAATAAAATCTTTTTCATTATGCTTGCCCTCCTGTAGCAGAAGTGTCAATACGCTCTATTCTAATATTATCAAGAATAAAATATTTTTCACGTCTATCGTCTGCGCTCATACCTGTAAGCGAGAAATTGAGCGCTCCACCGCCAAAATCAGTAAACCATTTCGCATCTTCTTTTGCAGGCAACTTTGTAGTTTTATCGTAAAGATAAGCATACTCTTCTTTAAGGTCGGGGTAGGTTGACTTTCTATCCTCGCCCTCTACGGTAATTCTATCGTACAATAAGTTGTTAAACCAGTCTAATGTTTTTTCAAACGTTGCCCAAGTATACGGTTCAACGTAATTAAGATAAATCCACGTGGGCGCGGCCTTTGTTGCAACGTTTGCAGTGAAAGAAAAGCCTGCGCGTTGTCTTACTGGCGAATAATTATAATAATCTATAACTATCTTATAATTTTGAGGATTGTCTAAAGCGTCTTTTCCAACGTTTGCAAGCGCTTTTGCAATAACGTTTGCTGAAAGAATTACCGACTGTGATTGACTAGAACTTGCGCAAGAACGCCTTGTAATTTTTAATACGTTAGTTCCACTCTTTGCGGTTGTTCCAATGCTTGATGCGCTTACAACTTCTACGCTTGCGCGTTGATACTCGCTCTTATCAGCAGCACCTAAAGACATAAACTGGAATTGACGTTCATCTTCAAAGTCTGCAATTTCCCAAACGCCGTTTTGAGCGTCGGTTTTCAAAACGAAATCTTCGCCAACAACGGGGGTATCGCTAAAGTGGAACCTAAAGTCGTCCATATAAATGTCAGGTGAAACATCTCTATACGGGTCAACGTAATCAAACTGAACGTAAACGCCCAACACGTTAGAAAGGTCTAGCGCAGAGTTACAGTTTAGATAGTAGGGATTTAACTCGTATTCAACGTAAGTCCACTGTCTTGGCGCAAGGGCAAAACGCATAGCGGGCGTTCTGCCTGCGCAACTTATAGTATCGTGGTTGATAATTTTATCTATTTGCAAACCTAAACCAGCGTATTTAATTTCGTCTTGGTCGTTATAAAACCAAGCGGACATTTTTTCGGTTTTTGTAAAATCCGTATAGTCATATCCGTAACGAGCCGAATAAGTTGGTATATAAATTATAGGTCTACCTGTTCCAAAAAGACCAGATACAGGGTTAAATTTTGCTGATGCGTTGCCAAATTTTACAAACTTTTTATCGTATTCAATACTTGCCGAACCAAAGTCCCAGTTTACGACACGCATAGTGAGAAAATCTTTTTCAAAGTTTTCAAAACCGTTAAACAAAATATTGTTTGTGTTTTTTGTTTCGGGTTCTTTAGCACACGCTACAAGTGAAAGAGCGGAAAACATAGAGATTATTGCAAGAAACAATGCTATTATCTTTTTCATAAAAATTTCCCCCTTTAATTAGCGATAAATGGTCATACCTGCAAGATAGATATCCGACCTTGCAACGTCATTAACCTTTCCAACCTTAACGTAGAAACTTTGCATCTTACCTATCGTTCCCCAGTTGAGCGACTTAATACCACTTATCGTTAGTGTATTTACGCCTTGTTTCAACTCTGTTACAATAACTTCAGTTGCAACGCCGTATCTATTTACGTAAGAAAGAGATACGCTAGGTCCTAAATCAGTTCCAGTATAATACAATTCAATTTCTACTTTTGAAACGTTTCTGTTGATATCTTGAACTTTCTTTCCACCGATAACGAACGTGGGCGTTGCATCTTGTTTTGCCGTGCCGATTGAAAGTTTAGCGTATTTATCAATTTGCACTTCTTTAGCATTTATTGTGGTTGCATCAACAAGTTCGGTTTCTAGCGTCGTTTGCGTATATTGAGAGTCGCCGACTACGTCTGCAATCATATCTTCTGCTTTATAGAACTGCGTAGTACCTCTTTCAAGGTCGATAGAAAGTTGTTTAACTACTGCGCTTGAGCCTTCGCCTTCAGAAAGGGTTAAAGTAAACGCATTTTCTTCTTTACATACGATATTATAAAGTGTGCCGTTTTCAACGGGGTTAGCCGTAACTTCAAACTTTGGACTAACCTTAACGTCGTCAGTGTCGCTACTTCCGAGCGTATAACCGTCAGCAACGAAAACGCTGTAAGAAGAGTTACCACGCGCGCCAACGAAGTCGGTTATCATAACGTTTGCATCACTTGTTGCCAAAACGTACATATCGAGAAGTTTTTCTCTTGCAGATGCAAAAATTTCACAAGAAATGGTTTCATAAATTTTTGTTCCGCTATACATTGTGTCGTAAAGCGTACCCATAATAACGTCTTCTTCATAACCTTGAGCGGCAAAAAGTTCTTTGAGTTTATAAATTAGTTCAAATTCTTCAAGACCGTTCTTGTATTCTTTAATACGCATTGTGGGGATAGGTCCGTCAACACCGTAATTTTTACCGGGGTAGAAAAGCCAACCTTCGCCAGGAACTGAACGGCAACGAACTGCTTGGTCATAATAGTCTTCCATATAGTTTGTTCCGTCAATGTTTTCACATTTATAGTCGTTTGTTGCCCAGTTAAGATTTGCTTGAATATCATAATCAGCTTCCATCCAGCCGGTTATACGGCAAGAGAGAGCGTGGTTACCCAAGTGATATGATGGATAAGGCGCTTTAGGTGTGTCGCAACCATACCACCACAAACTATCTTTAGAGTTTGCTTTTCTATAAGCCGAACGAGCGTCAGCAGACGCGCTTGAATTATAGTGCGGGCATTGCGTCATTTCCATAACGTTAGTGTCGTATTTGTCGTCAAATTTTTGTTGAGTTGTAGACGTACAAATATGTTCAACTTTCATCATTGAGTCTAACAACTGCTTATAGAAGTTGCTGTTTTTGAAATCTTGAGAGATAGACTTGTCGTTTTCAATTTCTGCTTTAATTTTTAACAAGTTTTGCTTATAACTATACGCATACATATACATATATTCGCCTATGTTGCGAAGTTCGGGTTCGTCAATACCCTTACAGAAAGTTTTAGCAAAAACGTCTATACCCGTATCGGTAACAGGGTCCCAAGTTTCCATACAGCCGTAGAACATTGCAAGGAAATATTTTGATTGAGTGTTATAGTTCCATACCCTTTTTGTTTCGTCTTCACCCAAAACAACTTCTTTGGGGTTACCCGTTCTTTCAACCCATTCGTCTGAATAAACGATTGTGAGTTCGTCAACGGTGTCGGCGTCTAAGGCCGCCATACCGAAAGAAATTGCCTTTTTGTCAGTTACCCAACGGCCTAATTCTTCGTCGTAATCACCGCAATATTCTATTGCAGTTTTTACGCACATATCAACTTCTTCTTGACTGCCACGGTTTGCGCGGTACATAAGACCAGACGGCCCTAACCTATGTTCTTTGAGGGCGTTAATATAAGTTACGTACATATCTTGAGTGGTATCAAGTTCACCACGTTCGCCACCCCAGAAGAGTGAATAAGAACTTCTAATGTGAGTTTCTTCACTAACTTGAGCGTCTAAAACTTCCACTCTAACTGGTACGTTTTTAGTTTCTTCACCCATAGAAATAACTAAAGTTCCAGTATAAACGCCTGCAGGTTGTTCGTAAGGTATGTTAAAAGAAACGTATATACCTTGGTTACTGTTTTTAGGAATAACGTTTTCGCCCAACGCCTTCGTACCGTCAATAGGCGCTAATCCGTCGGGGTAAAAACCCTCGTATTTATAAAATTCTTTCGAGCCAAGTTCAGTGTAAAGCACTTGATAGATATCTACAGTGTCTTTTGACATAGAATTTTGCCCGCTAGTAAGGTCGGTTATTTGTGCGTAGAATTCTTTTACGGGTTTTGCACCCGTGGTCATAATAATTTTAGCAGCCTCTTCTTCTCCGCCAACTACACGAAGGTCAATTTTTGGATTGTTTGGCGTTTCACCGTTGATGTTTTTAAAATCGTCGTATACGCCGTGTAAATCTTGCAATATAGATTCGCTTGCGTAAGTTGACCAAAACTCAACGTCTGCCATCTTTGCGTAATTTATTCCGCCCGCGTCTTTGTTACAAGCCGTAACCGAAAATGCAGTTATAACGGATAAACCAACGGCAATTAAAGAATTTTTTATTCTCTTTGCTTTGCGCATTTATTTTCCTCCTATTTTTTTAGTTGCTTGTAACCACAACTGTTGTTGCGGTTACAACGCTGTTTTAATTAAGCCAAACCTAATTCTTCTAATAGAATAGTAAATTGTTCGCCCCTCCAGTAATCTACGTCTTGCTTAAAGATAGACATAGCGGTTGCACGGTTAGACGCCTTTGAAATAAAGGTTTGGTTCATATTTCCACGATAGCCTTTCAAGTTTTCTAAACCAACTTTACCAAAACTAAATTGAGTGTTTGCGGGAAGGTTGATTGCACCCTTTCTAAACATCCATTCAAACTTGGTTTGAGCCTCGGGTTCAAGTTTAGCAACCTTTTCAGCAAATTCTGCATCAGAAAGATTTTCATAATATTTAACGGGGAAAGATACACCGCCAGATGCATTAGAAAATTCTTCAATTGCTTCAGGCGTATACATAAATCTCAAGAAGTCTACTGCAAGGTCTTTAGCAGGGGTGCTTTCAGGGATAACTGCCGCTTGAGTAGGAACCGTTCTTGCGCCCTTAACTTGGCGAGCATTGTAAACGATATCCCAGTCTTTTTGGGTAATTTCAACTGCGCCGTCGTGATAAGACTTGGTTGCAGTTTCAAAAGTCTTGCCTGCGTCAACTTCTCTTATCATACCTGCTAAAACGGTATCGTAATAAGTTTGTTTTGCTTGGTCAAGTTCTTTATAAGGCGTTTTTTGATTGATTGCGCCCTTGAAAGATTCATAATCACATTCGGGCGTTGCACGAAGTGATTCGTTATAGAAAGATAGTTTTTCTACGAGTTGAGAAAGAACGGGGGTTGCAAAAGTTTCAATGCGGAAATCCGTTCCTGCCGCTCTTGCAGCCTTTCTAGTAAGCGCCATTTCTGAAGTGAAATAGTCGCCATTCCAGTGGAACAAACCTTGTCCCATCAAGAATTTGGTTTGAGCGTCAAGATAATCGGTTTCAGACGCTTTATCGTAAGTATATTTGCTCCAAATTTCTTCAATAGTTTCAAGTGAACGAAGTCTACCCTTTTGCTCTAAAACTTTTTCGCTATATACGGGTTGTTGACCGTCAACAACGTATTGACCGTTATAGAAGTTTTCATATTGCTTAATACCTTCGTATTGTACCCAGTATACGGGGAAACCATTTGCTGCGTAACCACCGTTTATACCAGAAAGCATAATAGGCGTGGTGTAGTGATGGTCGGTTTTTTGAACGGTAACATCGTAACCGTTGACTAAAATGTCTTCACAAATAGCGTAGAACTCTTCAGTTGTTACGGGAAGTTCCCAACCCCTTGCGGTTTTGAAAGCATCAAACAAATCTTTATTATACATCCAGCCGTACCAAATGTTAACGTATTTTAAGCCGTAATAACTTTCGTAAGTTCTTCCGTCAATATTCATTTGCGGATAAACTTCTTCGTCAAGTTCATAAAGAGCATTGTGTGCAGCCTCTGGCAATAAATCGTAAATGATTTGACCCGTTCCCGAACCGTCTGCCTTGCTGTTATCAGGCACTTCAGTAGCGTAAACGGTTTCCGTAAGGTTGGTCAAATAAGATGGGTCTATTTTATCAATCTTATAAGAACCGAAGAACAAATCCGTGTAGTTGTTTCTTTGGTTATAAAGTCTGTTGCTTGCTTGAGAAGAGATTGAGTCAGACTCTAAAACAACTTTCAAATTGGGGTATTTTTGTTTTACCCACTCGGTTTCTTCAAACAAGTCTATAACGCCCTCTAACCATTGAGTACCGAAACCTTGAACGTAACAGTAAATTTCAAGAGTGTTTGGGTCGTTAGAACCTGCCGCACCACGGCAACCCGTGCCTGCAAACGCTGTAAACGATATACAAATCGTCAACAAAAAAGTTAAAAATTTCTTCATATATTTTCTCCTTAAAATATTTTTCTTATTTAATTGTAACTTTCTCTCACCTGCCCCTTAAGATTAAGGGTTAAGATTTTGAAAAGTTTTGTCTTTTACCATAAAATATTGAAGTTGTTAAAGTTGTTTGATAACACATTGAATACTTAACCAACTTTTACAACGTTCTCTTCTTTTACCCGCTTTCTCTCTACCCCTTAAGATTAATGGGCTAGGGGTTTGAGGAGTTTTATCTAGCCACGATTAAACGGTTTAGAAACGAGCCTACTGCAACGAAGTTTATAAAGCGTTTAACCTTTGAGACCACCGATTGAAAGGTTAGTCATCATCTTTTCTGCAATAAACGCATAACAAATCATAACAGGGATAAGGGTAAACACTAGACCGCAGAAGTAGATAGGATACCCTGCACGCTCTATGGTCAGCGAAACTTTATATAGACCGCTGGCAACCGTTGGCGTACTTGGCAAATAAACGAGCGGGCCGTTATAGTTGTTCCACAAACCAACTGCGCTTGAAACTGCAAGAGCAGAAAGCATAGGCATTGCTTGTGGCAACATAATTTTAAAGTAAACCGTTGTGTCGCCACCACCGTCGATATAAACCGCCTCTGCGTATTCCCAAGATATACCACGGAACAAACCAACCATAGTAAGGAAAGAACCGCCCAAGCCACCAAAGGTGGTCATTATCAAATAGATAGGTCCTTGGTCATAAAGCCCCAAGTCGTTTATAAGTTTATAGCCTGCACCACCAGTGCCGTAAACGGGAATAAGCGCGTTTATAATAACCAAGTTGTAAAGGAAGTTTCTTCCAATGAAACGATATTTTGAAACGATATAAGCAGTGGTTGCGTGCCAGAAGATACTTTGGAAAGTACCTATGCCCACCCACCAAATACTGTTGGTAAGCATTCCGAAGAAGTTTACGCCTTTATCTTGTATTCTGGTAAATGCGTTAGCATAATTTTCCCAGTGAATTACGTCGGTTACGTATAGCCAGCCATGCAAGTTTCTGTTAAACAAATATGCGCCGGGGTCTTCAACCGATTTTAACAGCAACCAGAAAACTGGGAAAGCAAGCGAGAATGCGTAAATTGCGCAGAAAACTGCCATTACGCCAAAAAATATTTTTTCGCCCACAGAAACACGTTGAGTGAGTATTGATTTTTCTTTAATTTTTTTGTTTTTAATAACTTTTTGCATAATTCAACACCCCCTTTATCAATATTCAACCTGCGGAAGAACGTCCGTAAATATCCATTTAACGAAGAATACGAACGGCATAACCATAATGGACAAGCACAAACCAACACCACAAACCCTTGTGTAAGCACCCGCCATATGTTCACCGCCAGCGTATACTTGCGACCACATCCAGAAGGTAATTGTATGCGCACCAAGGTCAAACGACGCTGCGTCACCAACGAGCAAGAGCAACGCGCCTGACGCCTCTAATATACCAGTTATTTGAAGTAGCAATATGGTAGATAAGGTTGGCCACATCATAGGCAGAATAAGTTGGAAAAACTCTCTGCTTGCGCTAACGCCGTCAAGCCTACCAGACTCTAGCGTTTCAACGGGAATTCTAACCATTGCGCCACAGAACAAAAGCATTTGCGTTCCCAGCGAGTCCCACATACCGTAAGCGATAACCGTTGGTGTAACAGTTGCGGGGTTACCTAGCAAGCCATTCGCGGGGAAAGGCCAGCCAAACGCTGCGAATATATCGCCAAGCAAGCCTTCAGAGTGGATTACTTGCTTGAAAACGGTTGTAAACGCAATGTTTGAAATGATTGCAGGGAAATAGAATATGTAACGCCAAATTTTATAACCGAAAACCTTTTTAAATATAAGGTATGCGATTAAAAGTTGGAAAGGGAACTTCAAAAACAAGCCTACAGAGAAGTGGGTTAGCGTGTTTTTAAGCGCGACAAACAAATCGCCCTCTGCGTTAAACATCATTTTTGCAAAGTACTCAAAGTTCTCAAATGAAAACTGACCGTGTCTGTTTTGGAAAGCCATCATAATTGAACTTAACTTTTCGTAAGCGCCGAAAATCAAGAAAGAGATGATAGGTGGCATCAACCAACTCCAAATAAATATTAGTTGGTTTCTGCGAAAACTACCCATACTGCTCTTTGTCTTTTTCGGGATTCCGTGTGGTAATTCTTGTTGCATTTTTAATTTTTCCTCCTAATTTACCTTATCTATATGTAAAAACCTAATCATTTGAGCGTTTTTATCAAATCCACCAAGCGTAATTCTTCCATCAGTTGATGGAAGAAAGGGTGCACCCTTTAAAAACTTTTGCTCTTTTTATGAATTTAGGTCGTGGATTGAGTATGTTTTAACCGTGTTAGTTAAAACGCAAATTAAAATTAGTAAAGTTCTGTTTGCTCCAAAGCCCAAAACCTTTCCATCCGCCTCTGCCGAATTTATCGCTGAACACAACGAAGTGTCCATACGGTTTAAGGTCGGCAAAGTCCACGTCTAAAGTGGAAATAGGAACAACTTGAACGTGGAACAGCCCACGTTTTTCAGGTTGGTCTGAAAGGAAAACCTTTTTAACGTCGTGCACGCCGTCTGGCATTTTCATACTAGATGGTGAACCGCTGTTAATAAAGAACCTATCTAACGTATCTGGTTTGCTAAATCCGCTAACGTATCCGTAAAATACGTCGTGATTCATTGTGTTTCCACCCACGTAAGTTTCCGTTCTAAAACTTGCTATACTGCCGTCCGTACGAACAACTCGCATATCGTTGCCGTCCATAACGACTTTTTCTATATCTTTATCACTAGTGTAGTAACCAAAATATAAATTTTCTTTATCGAATAGTAACCTACATTCAACGTTTGCGTCTTTAGGATAATCTTCAAGCGTTTGCGGGTCTTTAATTACCCGACAAGGTTTAACCTTATTCCAAACGCTATTTTTATTATTAAAGAAATCCATTTGCTCGTCAGCCACGGGGTTTACTTCGCAAAAAAGCATATCCGCCGTCTCATCAACAAAGTTTCCGTAACGCTCAATATATTCTTTAAGCGTAACAACTATACTTTCAATCCTACTTATAACTGTTGGCGTTGTTGCGTTTGATAGCGCGTCTTCTAAAACCTTAATTATTTTATCTTTTAAGCCCGCTTTTATAATAAACTGATAAATATATACGTCTGCGCCCGTTTGCCACCATACGAAAGCGTCGTTATTCTCATAGCCTTGTTCTATCAATGAAAAATATTCTTTCATTTGCTCGGCGCACTCTTTATATACGATTTTACAATATCTATCTTTTAACGCATCTAAATCTTGTTCAGGATTCCACATAAGTTTATGTAATCCCCAAGTATACATTTCGTTAAAGTCGTTAAACTTTCTGCAATACGCTTGCTTTTCAGTATACTCTTTTAGTTTAGAGCAGTCTACCTTACCCTCGGGGGTAAAGCCTTTAATTCCTATCTCTTTCCACCAAAGCAAATTTTCTTTAGCGACCTTCCAAATAGGTCTTGAATAATAAGCACCCTTAAAACAGTTCCAGTAGGCGTTTATGCATACGCCGTTACTCATTTTGCACCATTTTAAGATATTATCTCTTGTATCGTGATTGTCGGTTTTAACAGGGTCGTTGTGCGCAACCTTTTCGTTTGCAGAAAGGGGCGCAACCTTTATCATTACCCTATCGTCAACTTTTATCGCAGGCGCGGTAATACTATACATATACGCTTGCGTATGAATAACCGTATTTGGGCGAAGTTCGTTTAACTCTTTTATAAGTCTATTTATAAAGTTAAAATATACGGTAGACTTATAATTTTTTTGTTCGGGATAAACGGTAACGCCACAGTCGGTTGTAAAAGGTTGTTTATCTAACCTTACGCCACCGTGAACCATACAAAAATACGGATTATCTGGCATATTGTAACACAACACGTCTTCTGGGTGATGCTTACCTATATAATCACTCATTCTTTTTGCAATAACTTTTGCAACTTCAGGATTATAATAGTTAAGGTAACTTTCCATAACCGTGGTGGGTCTTGGCTTTCCGTTTTTATCGGTCATAAAATATTCGGGGTTACTTTCCAGAAGGTCGTCAATATTTCTAAATTCAGGGCTTGCAAGGCTTTGCCCTGTAACACCGTATTGATACCAGTCGTCATCACAGTGATGATAAACGCCTATTATTTTATTTCTACCAAGACACATTGCCGTGCCCTTATCGCCGTGGTCAACGTCGTCCGTTCCGTGTCCACAAGTGTTCCAAACCCTAACCTTAAAGGGGGATTTTTCACGGTAATCTATCGTAGACAAACAAATTTCTCTACTTGGCAAAAATTCAAGCGAATATTCTTTCGCGCCTCTTGCCCAAATTACGTCTGCATTTTTTTCAAGCAAGTCGTGTAACCCGTAAAACGCGCCTCTATCACAATCTGCAAGCACGTAAATTACATTGCCTTTTCGTCTAATTGCAAATCCGTCAGTATCCTTTAAAAATTCAAAGTCCTCTTTGAACTCGGTTTCAAACTGCCCGTCTGAAAAAGTTGCAACAACTATTGCGTCGTTGATATTATCAAAGGTTTTTACTCTTTTAATTTCCGCTTTTATGCCAGTTATTAACTCTGACGCTTCAATAATATCTAAAACCGCTCTTTCGATTATTTCAGATGCTTGCTCTTTTATACAAAATTTTAATAAACTTTTTCCGTTTTCTATAAACTTAAGTCCGTTATGATTTTCCATCTTATAACTTGGCTAACTCCTCTCTAATAGTGGGCCACACGTATTCTACGCCCCACCAGTGCCCGTGGTCAGGCATTATTATCGACTTGCAGTTGTCGGGCGCGCCCGCTCTTTCATAAATTTTCTTAACCGTTTTATATCCACGGCGTACACCGTCTGCCTTAAAAGACGGGTCCGACTCGCCATTTATAAGCGCAAGTCTTCTTGGGGCGATAAGCCCTGCTAAATCTTGCATATCCCACCACTTAAACGCGTGCGGAATATAATTGCAAGAACAATGATAAAAACGAAGTATTGATTCAGGGTAAGGACAAAACGCACTGCTCGGCACTGATAAAGTTATTCTCTTATCGTAACAAGCGGCGTAATAAGAAAGTGTTCCACCACCAGAATTTCCTGTGATTACAATCTTCTTTTGGTCTATAATATCCCCAAAATGCTCAATCATCATATCTATTGAACGCTTGATGTCAAAGCAACGTTCACCGATTAAACATCTACCGAGCAAAATACCCGTAACTTCTTCATAATAACAACCCGGTGTTCCTCTTGCGGGAACGTTTCTTATCTTGTTTCCGTCTTTATCGTATTCGCTAGTTGCCGCGCGTTCGCCCATACCACGGTTTTCAACCGCAATGGTTACGTAACCTTCGTTTACAGACTGAACGGCAAACTTACCGCGCGTTTCTTGATATTTAACGTCTCTTTCCTCTTTGACTATGCCAACGGAATTATGAAAGCCCGTTGAGTGCCCCTGTTGTGTAATAACAAGCGGACGCTTTTCACCTTGCTTTATATCGTCAGGAATCAAAACGTACATAACTACGCACGCGCCCTTTTCGCTTTCAAAGGAACAGCGAAGTTGTTTATATCCGTCTTTCTGCTCTTCACTTTCAATTTCAAAGTTAGGATTTTTAGAATCGTTAAGTTCAATATCGTCAAGCCCCGTAAGTTCCATAAACTTTGCTCTTAATTGTTCTTTCCACTCTTCAAAATTTACTTGGTCAGAATACCCTAACTTTTGTTTCATACTTGCAGTTATAAGGTCGTGGCAAACTCTTCCGTCAATTTTCATAGTGTCTCCTTACATTATTGTATAATAAAAATTGATTTAATGTTTTTTTAAGCGGTAATAATATATTATTATCCCCACCCTAGGACGCATAATTTTTCATTTTTTAATATTATACACTAAAATCGCTTGCAATACAATATAAAAAAATGTTATTATTTATGCAAATTCAATATATCTAACATTTTTTATAATAGGCAAAAGAGAGGTTTCGATATGGCAAACAATAATCTATACTCACAAATCTGTCAAGTAGAGCGAGTAACCAAAAACGTAGAAATTGCAAACCCTAGACCCCACCAGCACGAATATTACGAAGTGTATTTTCTTCATTCGGGTAGTCGTCAAGTTTTTATTGACAACGAAATGTATCCGCTAGAAGAAAATTCTATATACGTTGCCCCACCTAAAAGTTTTCATAAAACCGAAGGTGGTCCGTATTCTAGAACTCTTGCGTTAATATCTGGCGAACAACTTGATAGCGCACAACTTAAAATTCTCGACGAACTTGCAAAAGCAAGGGTTTCACTTGTTGGCGAAAAACATTTGCAAATTATTAAAGACTTGCTTAGTGAGTGCGTCGAAATTCAACATAGTGCAACCGAAACGTCGTTGAAGAGCGAACGCATTTTACAAATAATTAAAGCCATACTTACCTTTTTATCAATGCAAGAAAACCCACCCGTTCCACCGTTAAGTACGGGCGCGCACGCAAAGCGTCTAAAGAAAAACACTTCGTCTGAAATTTTACACATAGCGCACTATATAAACACCAACTATGCTGAAAAAATTACCTTGGATTTTTTGTGTAAAAAGTTCTTGATATCAAAAACTGCTCTAAACGTAAAGTTTAAACAAGTTATGCAATGTACGGTGGTAGATTATATTTTAACGGTTAGGTTAAACCGCGCAAAATATCTTCTCAACAACACTCGCCGTACTATTGAAGAAATTTCTCAAGCGTGCGGTTTTTCATCTGCAAACTATTTTGGTCTTATATTTAAAAGAAAGATGGGTAGAACCCCCTCTTCTTTTCATAAAAAAAGACCACGCAAAAAAGGTGCTATCACCCATCATACACGCGGAAAGTAAAAGAAAGCGCGCAAAAAATAAAGAAAAGTTAAAAAAATCTTAAACCGTTTTGTTTTTTAAAGTAAAAAACACCCGCCCAAAACTTTGGGCGGGTGTTAATTTTTACCTTTAATTATTTGTTAAGATTTGCTTTAAGGTTAGCAAGTTGATTTTTAAGTTCTTCAGGAACTCTAGTAAGTTCGCCGTAGAATTGTTCAATGCCTTCAGCCTCTTTCTTCCAGTTTTCAGTGTCAACGGTAAGAAGTTCTTTAATAGTATCAACCGTGATATCTTCAAGACCTTCGATATTGATGTCTTCTGCGTTAGGAACGTAACCGATAGCAGTTTCTTTAGCGTCTACCTTGCCTTCGCAACGGTCAATAATCCATTCAAGAACACGCATATTGTCGCCAAATCCCGGCCATATGAAGTTGCCTTCGTCATCAGTTCTGAACCAGTTTACATTAAATATTTGAGGTTTGTTGGTAATCTTTTTACCCATTTCAATCCAGTGGTTGAAATAATCACCCATATTATAACCTACGAAAGGTCTCATAGCCATCGGGTCACGACGAACAACGCCAACTGCGCCAGTAGCGGCTGCGGTTGTTTCACTTGCCATAATTGAACCTACGAACACACCGTTGTTCCAGTCTTTACTTTGATATACTAGCGGAGCGGTTTTAGCACGTCTTCCACCGAATACGATTGCGGTTAGAGGAACACCGTCGGGTGCTTCAAACTGGTCTGAAATGCAAGGGCAGTTAATAGCAGGTGCAGTGAAACGGCTGTTGGGGTGTGCGCCCTTGATTGCCTTTCCGTCAGCATCTTTCATGTCGCCGTTCCAAGGATTACCTTTCCAGTCGATAGCGTTCTTGGGGGGATTTTTATCAAGACCTTCCCACCAAACGGTGTTGTCGTCAAGATTTTGAACAACGTTGGTGAAAATGGTATTTTTCATAGTAGATTGAAGAGCGTTGGGGTTAGACTTAACGTTTGTTCCAGGAGCAACGCCAAAGAAACCGTTTTCGGGGTTTACTGCCCAAAGTCTTCCGTCTTCGCCAACTCTAATCCAAGCGATATCGTCGCCTACGCACTCAATTTTATAACCCTTTTCAAGATATGATTTGGGAGGTATAAGCATTGCGAGGTTAGTTTTACCGCAAGCGCTGGGGAATGCTGCTGCAATATATTTCTTTTCGCCCTTGGGGTTGGTGATTCCAAGAATAAGCATGTGTTCTGCCATCCAACCTTCGTTCTTTCCAAGGAAAGATGCAATACGAAGTGCGAAACATTTTTTACCAAGAAGAACGTTTCCGCCGTAGTTAGAGTTGATTGACATAATAGCGTTTTCTTCGGGGAAGTGCATAATATATCTCTTTTCTTCAGAAAGTTCTGCATAAGAGTGCAAACCCTTGATGAAGTCGCCGTCGCCAAGAGCGTCGATAACAGCCTTGCCAACGCGGGTCATAATAGCCATATTAAGAACTACGTAAACAGAGTCGGTAAGTTCAATACCTATTTTAGAGAACTTGCTACCAACGGCGCCCATTGAATAGGGGATAACGTACATAGTTCTGCCTTTCATAACGCCTTTGAAAAGGTCGTTCATAAGATTTAAAGCCTCGCCAGTTTCCATCCAGTTGTTGATAGGAGCGGAGTCTTCTTTTTTCTTTGAGCAAATAAAAGTTCTGCCCTCAACACGCGCAACGTCGTTAACGGTGGTGCGGTGGAGATAACAGCCTGGTAATTTTTCCTGATTAAGTTTAATGAGGATTTTTTCGTCGCAAGCCTGTTTTCTCAATGCTTCGAGTTGTTCTTCGCTTCCGTCAATCCAAACGATATTATCGGGCTGACAGAGAGCCTTTGTTTCATTGATAAAATCAATTACTTTTTTGTTGGTCGTCATAATAATTCTCCTTATGTATTCTCGCATTACCGAGTTTTTTTATTTAAAAAAATTTTTTACAGTTTGATATATTTGCGTTATTACGGTTTTGTTATAACACTTATAATAAAATGCGTAAATCGCCTTGATTCTATTCACGATTTTGGCGATTGAAAATTCTTAAAAAGTTTAAAAATTTTCTTGTTCCGCAGTATATATTCTACCATTGATTGTGTCAAAAGTAAAGAAAAATATGGAAGTTTTTTAAAATTTTTATTTGCGAACTTAATTTTTTTAATTTTTATACAACTTTAGACATTTTTCGCCTATTTATTTTCTATTTTTCATTACCGTATAATATATATTGTAATAGAACAAAAAGTGTATATTTCGGAGTGATAAATGCAATTTTATAAAAAAGTTTTAGTTCTAAAACAAATAGAGTCTGGGTTCTCTTTATCCGACAAACCCGTAAGCGGAATTTGCAGAGTAGAAGTTGAGTGTGGGGTTGCGCAGTTGTTTATAACCTTAATAAACGTTGCGCCACAAAAGGTAAATGATTACGAATTCGTTGCCGTTGACGGAAAGGGAAAAACTTTCTTTTTTAACGGCGGAAAACACCCGTCTTCACTGCGTTTTGATTTTACCCTTACCCCCGATATCCAAAACGGTTTTGCTATCGGACTTTATACCCTTTCAAACGACATACCGATAACGGTGGCGTTTGCTTGCGAGGGTTTAGATTTTTCACTTGCAGATTTTAAGAAAACTATTGCCGAAAGGTGTCTTGCATTGAGAAAAGTTAAGCCCAAAAAAGACAACGAACAGCCCCAAGTAGACGAACCTTTTTCTAATCCCACGCCAACCAAACCACCATATCCACCTGCACCACAACCCGACCCAAATAAAAACCCACCGCAAGAATTTCCCTCGCCTAAAAGTAATGAAGAAGAAGTTTTATACGACGACGAGGCGGTTGCAACCACCGATTATTACGCTTTTGACCAACAACTTGACCAACGGCTTAACGCCGTAAAGGAGTGGAATGATGAACGCTTACGGCTGGAAGATGAGCCAACTTTTAATAGGCGCAAAGAAGAAGAGAATACGCGCAAATCGAAAGATGCTTTCTTTGAAGATGAAACGGACTTTAGTTTCAGCCAAGAATATTCGCAACGAAACCCCTATTTTGCAACCGTTAAAAAAGATTTAATTTCGGTTTTAGAAAAATTTGAAACGCAAACTGGTTTAGAAAACCTTTTTCCCGAAAGTCGTTGGGCAAAAATAAATTATTTGGGGGATAAATATTACGTTGTGGGACTAATTAAAGAAAATAGCGTGGAAAAATATATTTGTTACGGCGTACCTGCAAAATATTCCCTCACCCCACCAAAAGAACTTAAAGGTTATTGCACGTTTATTCCACTTTCTATTTTCGACTTATCCGGCGACGGATTTTGGATGATGTTTCAAAACGCAATCACCGGTGAGTGCATTAAGCCAAAACCACCGTTTGATTAAAATTTTACACAAAAACCGCACACGTATTAAAAAATTATCGTTTTTTATTTAAAACCCAACGCGGGCGCAAAATGCGTCCGCGTTGGGTTTTTGGGATTTATCTAAAAACTTTAAGGATGTTCTTAAATATTAAAGGGAACACTCTTTTACAATTTGTTCCATTTGTGGCAAAAGTTTTTCCATATCTTCTATAAGTTTAAACTGAGTTCTTGCACGGTCAAGGTTATGCCCTTCTCTATGCGTTCTAAAATAAATATCACCGTCAAGATAGTCGGCTAAAAAGCGCATTCCGCACTCATAAGTCATCAAAATTGCGCCAAATGCAAAATTGTCTTTTTCTATTTGAGTTGCGCCGTTACCTATTGCAGAGAGATATCCTTTTGCATATTCTTTGAAAAGGTTGATATCAAAATTAACCTTTGAAAGGTCCTTTTCATCTTCCGACGCAGGGTTACAACCAAAACGAATACTGTCGCCAAAGTCGTAACAAATGCTACCTGGCATAATCGTATCAAGGTCAATAACTGCTACGGGTTCACCCGTGGTCTTATCTAACATAACGTTATTAAGTTTTGTGTCGTTGTGAGTAACCTTTGTGGGCATTTCACCATTTCTTAAAAGTTTAACTATTCTACCGCAATAATCTTTGCGAGCAAGCACGAAGTCTATTTCTTTTTTGATAGTTTTTGCCCTATCAAACTTATCAGCCTTGAGCGAATTTTCAAAATCTCTAAACCTTTTTTCAGTATTGTGAAAATCTGGTAAAACTTCGTAAAGTCCGCTAGCGTCAAATTCCGCAAGTAAATTTGCAAAGTTGCCAAACGCTACTGCGCTTTGATAAAAATGTTCTGGTTTTTCTACCACTTGATAAGCCACCGCATCAGTAATAAATATATACATACGAAAATATCCATCACAAGTTTTGCAGTGATAATACGCCTTTTTATCTTTTGTATATATTAAAGAAAGACTTTCTCTATCAGGGTTTCCACCACGGGCTTTTATTCTTTCTCTATTAAACTCTGTTACCGAGCGAATATTGTTCATCAACGCTTCAACGTTGGTAAATAGTTTGCTGTTAATTTTTTGGAGAATATAATCTGTTTTTACACCGTTCTTTTCTAAAACGGCAAGGTAAGTTTCATTGATATGACCTTCCCCGTATCTTTCGCAAGAAATCAACTCGCCGTCAACTTCAAATTTATCAATTATAGACTTAAAATCGTAACTCATAATTTTTCTCCTTTTTCTATATTAAAATGATATCATAAATTTAACTATTTTTTCAAGTAAAGTCGTTATAATATAGGATTGCGTTTTTGCAAAATAAGACTTTTTAAACTTTTTGTCTTAAAATACAAAAGGCGCAGAACGTTTGTCGTTCTGCGCCCTATTTATTTTGATTATTCTATGTCAATTACAATTTTCATATATTTACAGCACTCTTTCCACTCTTCAACGCTAGTGGGGTCCGTTGGATATTTTTCATAAAGACAACCCACAAAGTCGGTAGGCGTGTTCTTTGTTTCGTCAGTACCAAACCAACCGCGAACTTCACCTATCCTATATTTATCGGGTTGCGTCCATACCCAACTTGGCGTGGGCCACAATCTTAAAGATGCGTCAACTGCGTCGTAAACGTCTTTGAGAACACCTGCTTGACCGTGGTGCGCCATTTGAACAATATCACACTTAACCTTATTATTATAGGTTCTTAAAAATCTTTGACCACTAACTTCGCTTGCGTCGTTTAAGAAAAGGCAAGTTTTACTTTTTCCACCGCTAGCAACAACTTTTATTATGGTAGAATTGCCGTTCACTTGGTCGTCGTCATCTAAATCGTAAGTCATTAAAATTTCAAAATCTATTCCGTCAACGGTTATAGTAAGTCCTTTTTTTACTGCCTCTGAATTTATTACCGCGCCGTTAAGTTGGTCATAAAATCTCTTTTGCGTTTTTATTCCGTTAATTTCCGCATAGCGGTCTAAACCTTTCTTTAACAGTTCAAGATTATCTAACCCATAATCGTTAGTGCTGAATTTTGTGTTTGCAAAATCGGGAAAATCAAAATAAAAGTTTTTAATTTTATAGTTAGAATTTTCGTCGTATTCTTTGAGCATTGTCAAAAGTTCGCCGTAATGGTCGTTATGCCCGTGCGATAAAAACCACGCGTCAACTTCAAAATAATCCTTTTCGTTTAAGCCTAAAATGCCCCTTATTGCCCACGGCAAAAACGCCTTTTCCATATAAATCATATTTCCGCCGTCAATAATTACTATTTTGTCGTTTGGGGTCTTTATAAGATAAGAATGCATCAAATATCCTTTGTTAGGAAAGAGTTGATAAATTTCAAATTGCTTTTGCATTTTTAATACCGCCTATTCTTTATAATCTTATTATTGCATAAGCGCGTAAAATATTCAAGGGTAAATAATGATTTTTTATAGGGCTTTTTTTACTTTTTGTGATAAATACACACCATAGCCACAATCGTTTTTTTAAAAACTAAAATAAACATATAAAAACATTTTAATTTTTATTAAAATTTACTTGACAACGGCATTGAACTATAGTATTCAAATTATACAATAAATATTTTGGAGGTTTTTATGAGTAAACAAGTTTTTTTAGACTTAGAAGATGACTTATTTGAACAGGCTAACGACATTTTGGAAAATGTCGGATTAGATTTTCAAAGTGCAACAAAAATGTTTTTAAAAAGAGTAATAAAAGATGGTACAATATCGTTTCTACTCTCTGAAAAAGCAGAAACTAACTATGATAAGTCCATAACTGAAGCCCATTCTACAACGCCCATTTTATATGGGTTCAGTAAGATTGACAAGGGGGATATGACAAAAAGTAAAGCGGTTCGACTATTAGCAAGTAAAGGACATTGGTTGGGAAAAAATGTGACATTTGCCTCTAAAAATAGGGGTGCATATAATTATTGGGCAAATGTAGAATTTGATATACTATCTACTAATTGGTCACTTATACTTAATGATTGGATTAACAAAGTGGTATACTTGTTTATAATTCCAGCTCATTCCATAAAAGATAATGAATTAACGCCAAGAAGCGATAAACCTTATTTAATAGATTTGCAGATTATGTATAACGATACAACCTTTACTGACAATAGAAGTGGTTATAGTTTTGCCAAGTATTTAGTGGAGAAAATAAACTATTAAATTAGTAAAATGTTAAAAATTGCGCAACAAAAATATTAAAAGAATATAATTTACAAATTAAGGAGAAAAAATTTATGTTTACCGCCGAACAACTAAAAAAACAATTTGATTTATTTAATCAAGACACCGACACCTCTAGGTCATGGACAATGACATATGAAATGCTAGAAAATTATTCTAATGAATATATATCTTTTATTAGAATGGATAGTTCTAATAATTGGCTAGGAGAACCACATCTTTCCCCGATGACAAAAATGTGGAGCATAATTATTGATATAAAAGAAGATTTTTCTACTTTATTAACCTTGAAAAAACTAATACAAGCAGGATTTAACATAAAAATTACTAAAGTGAAAAGAGGAAAACATAAAGGAAAATACGGAATAAGAATATATGATATGAAAAAAGAACCAAACCAAACACTTGTTAAAATACTTTTAGATTTTATTTTCCAAGAATAATTTTTTGCCGTCTTCCGCTAGGAAATCAGAACTGGCACGGTTCGACTTTCGTTACGACAGTAACGCAAAAAGAGCAAATAACTTTTAGTTACTTGCTCTTTTTGTTGGTGCCGCTGGCTCGTCAAAGTACGACCTTTAATTTGCTTTTTCACATAAAAAGCAAGATTTTTCAGTCGGCTTTTCCTCTTCCCAAAAAATCTTTTGCGTTGCAAAATTTTTTTCGGGACACCCTATAATTATCAACTCCGCCCAAATTAACACACAACAAAATAAGACAGGTGCAAAACCTGTCTTATTTTGTTGGTGCCGCTGGCCGGAGTCGAACCGGCACGGTATCACTACCACTGGATTTTGAGTCCAGCGCGTCTGCCAATTTCACCACAGCGGCAAATATATTTGATTATTTGTTGCAAATTAAACGTATTTTTGTTAAAATTAAATGGTAAAATCTATTTATCTTAAACACTTAACGCTCACTTGCTATAAGATAATATCATAATTTTTGATAAATAGCAAGCGATTGAATAGGATTTTTTATGGAAAAGTTAGTTTTAATTGACGGAAACAGTTTAATAAACCGCGCTTTTTACGCAATGCCTTTGCTCACCACTAAAATAGGCGTACCGACTAACGCTGTTTACGGTTTTATGAATATGTTTTTTAAAATGCTTGGGGAAATAAAGCCCAAATACGTTGCGGTTGCTTTTGACCTTAAAGCCCCAACGTTTAGGCACAAACTATATTCAGAATATAAAGGCACTAGAAAACCTATGCCCGACGAACTTCGCCCACAAATACCACTTCTTAAAGACCTTTTGAGGCTTATGGGGGTTACCGTTATGGAAAAAGAAGGGTCAGAGGCGGACGACATTATAGGCACGGTTGCAAAACACACCTCTATTCAAACGATAATTTTTACAGGCGATAAAGACTCTTTTCAACTTGTAGATAACGAAACGGAAGTTCACTTTACTAAACGCGGAATTACCGATACAGACGTTTACAACGACAAGAATTTTACAGAAAAGACGGGGCTTGTTCCAAAACAAATTATAGAACTAAAAGCACTTATGGGTGATGCGTCTGACAATATCCCCGGCATAAGTGGTGTTGGCGAAAAAACGGCAATAAGTCTTTTGCAATCTTACGGCGACCTCGACGGTGTTTATGCAAACGTTGACAACATTAAAGGCAAACTTCAAGAAAAAGTTATAAACGGAAAAGAATCAGCCTATCTATCTAAAACCCTTGCAACCATAGATTGTGATTGTGGGGTGGACACCGACGTTAGTAAAATGACAATTTCTTTGCCTTTTAGTTCGTGCGTTCGCAAACGTTTTGTTGAATTAGAATTTAAAACTTTATATAAAAAAGACGAGTGGTTTGTTGAATCTGAAGATAAAGACGATATTCCCGACGACCAAACCCCCGTTTTTAGTCAAGTAAAAACCGTTACGGTTGAAGATTTAACTAACATAGAAGAAAAAATTACAGACAAAATTGCAATAACGTTTAACGAAACTGCATTAAACTTTTCAGATGGCAAAACAGAATACGTTATTCCTATCCGCAAAACTTTGTTTGACGAAGGCTTTATGCTCTCTGAAGTTTTGCGCGCATTCACGCAGTGTTTTACGGGCAAAAATACGCTTATAGTATACAACAAAAAAGAAATAAAACACTTTTTGAAAAATAATGCGGATATTTATCTTTCCGCCCCTTGCGAAGACGTTTCTATTATAAAATATCTTGCGGATTTTTCTGGAAAAGCAGAAACTTTTGACGACTTGTTGCTTGAATATGACTTGCCCCGCACCGCCCCTGCGTCTTCGCTTTATTTTACCTATCAAACGCTTTTGAAAAAACTTAAAAGCGAAGAGCAAATTGACCTTTATTATAACGTGGAACTGCCCTTATCTGACGTTCTTTACGATATGGAAGTTGCGGGATTTAAAGTAGAATCTGACGCGCTCAACCAAGCAAGCACAAAATATCGTGCAGAACTTGATTTACTTGAAAAGCAAATACGAACTTTGACAAATGAAGAACATCTAAACGTTAATTCACCAAAACAGTTAGGCGACGTTCTTTTTGAAAAACTTAAACTAGCAAAGGGCAAAAAAACAAAACACGGCTACTCTACCACGGCGGAAATTTTAGAGAGCATAGAAAACACACACCCCGTTATTCCGCTAATATTAAAATATCGTCAACTGCAAAAAATACATTCAACCTATATCGAAGGGTTTAAACCGCTTATTGAAAAAAATACGGGGCTAATACACACTTCGTTTAACCAAACCGTAACCGCCACGGGCAGACTTTCTAGTAAAGAACCTAACTTGCAAAATATTCCCGTGCGCGACGACGAAGGCAAAGAGATAAGAAAATTTTTCGTTGCGAAGTCGCCCGATAGAATTTTAGTGGGGGCGGATTATTCACAAATAGAGTTGAGACTTCTTGCCGCATTTTCTAAATCTGAAAGTTTAATTAACGCCTTTTGCTCGGGTAAAGATATACACGCAACCACCGCGTCTAAAGTTTTTAACGTGCCTATTTCGGAAGTAACACCACAGATGAGAAGTAATGCAAAAGCCGTAAACTTTGGTATTATCTACGGTATGAGTGAATACGGCTTGGCAAAAACATTAAAAATAGAAAACTTTGAGGCTAGAAATTTTATTTCTTCTTATTTTAAGGAATACCCAGAAGTAAAGTCTTATATGGACGAAAACGTTGCATTTGCAAAGGCAAACGGTTACGCAAAAACGTTGCTAGGTAGAAAAAGATATATTAGAGAACTTTCTTCTGCAAACTATAACTTGCGTCAATTTGGCGAACGCGTGGCAATGAATATGCCTTTGCAAGGCTCAAGCGCAGACATAATTAAATTAGCAATGCTTGGCGTAGCAAAGAGATTAAAAGAAGAAAACTTAAAATCTGAACTCATTTTGCAAGTTCACGACGAACTTATTATCGACGCATTTATTAGCGAACAATCTGCCGTAGAAAAGATTTTAGTTGAAGAGATGGAGGGGGCTGTTAAACTTGCCGTTCCACTAACCGTATCTTTAGGAAGTGGAAAGACTTGGTTTGAGGCAAAATAACCTATGAAAAATTATAAAACAATAGCCGTAACAGGCGGAATAGGTAGCGGAAAAAGCATTGCGTTGTCAATAATTGCTGGCGCAGGCTATAAAACGCTTTCTTGCGACTGCATAACGGCTGACCTTTACAACAAACGAAAGATAAAACTTAAATTAAAAAAACTTTTCCCCACGGCAGTTAAGGGGTTTTTCAACCCTGTGATTGACAAAATAGAACTTTCTAAAATCGTTTTTAACGATAGCGAAAAACTAGAACTGCTTACTTCAACTATTACCCCTTTAGTTATGGAAGAAGTTTTAAGCAGAGCAAAAGCGTTAAATCAAACGGTGTTTGTTGAAGTTCCCTTGTTGTTTGAACGCAAATATGAAAATAAGTTTGATAACGTTTTAGTAATTACTCGTCCCTTAAAAGATAGAATTGACAGCGTAAAAACCCGCTCTAATTTAACTGAAGAGCAAATTAAAGCACGCATCAATGCGCAAGTAAATTACGAACAAATTGACCTTTCCCCTTACACGGTTATTATGAACGACGGCGACAAAACGGCGTTAAAAGAAAAAGTGCTTGACGCAGTTAAAAAACTGACTGAAGAATAGAATATAAAAACCCCCTAACGGCATTTCAAAATTCCGTTAGGGGGTTTTGTTTAATCTTTGTCAATAATGAACTCTTTAATTTCGCCAACGGCTATCGTTGCGCTTAACTCTTTTCCGTTAAACTTGATAGTAAACTCTTCGGTGGCGTTCTCTAAACAATTCATATTTAGCGCGTGTATATAATAATTGTCTTGGGTTTCTCTTATTGTAAACGATACGTTATTATTATTGCACTGTGATAAACTATTTTCGCCCATAAGTTTAAGAACGTACTTGTAAACTTCAATATCGTTTTCTCTGCAAGGATAATCTTTAAATGCGGTAAAATAAACCTTGCCTTTTCCGTAATTATTTAAATATACAACGCCCTTTCCGTTTTGGTCAGAACAAAGCACCTTTGCCCCTAACACGTTACCCACGGCAATTTCTAAATCTTGTTCAATCCTAAACTCTTTTCCGTCAACAAAACTAATATTTTTTGCAATCTTTTCAGCACCTTTGATATCCACCCCGATAAAATCTTTAATCTTTTCGCCGTCAACAAATTCAAAAGGCAAATCGTTGCGGTCAACTTGGTTAAAGTGCGCGTAAGATATCATAAGTTCGCCACCATTTTGAACGAAGTCTTTAAGTTTTGAAAGCAAATCTTCATCCATCGTGTTCCAACCAAGAAGAGATAGTTGTTTATATTTAGAAAAATCGCCGTCTGCACTAACTATATCCACGTTTCCATAAGGCGTGCCTGAAAATAAATTTTTGTTTAAGGGACTTTCAAAAACGTTTTGCTTATCAGAAGGTGGCAACCACTCTTCAGTTGCGTTCCACGCTATTTGATAATCGTTATTCCACTTGCCCCAAACGTTGCTATCCCAGTCTTTTTCTTTAAGTTCTGCAATTCTATCATTGAGTTTCCACATAAAAAATTCGTTCCTGCCATAGATAAACGCCTTGTCTACCAAAAGTTTGCCCTTTCTTTGATGAGTTAAGGCGTATTCATAAAACTCTCTATGATATTTTCTGTTTACTGTGCAGAACTCACTTTCCCAGTCGCAACGCTCGAAAGCGTTGGTCTTAAAGAGTGAATTTTCGGCATAAAGATATTTTGCGCCATTGAGATATAAATATTGCATTGCAAGCCTATACTTATTAGACTTAACAACGTCCACGGGTACGCCAAAATACCAATCGGTAGGAACGTGCGCGCCCCAAGTTTTAACCGACGTAGTTCTAACTGCACCCACAAGCAAGTTTAAGTTTGAAACAGGCTCAATGGTAATTCTATCCACCCCCGATTCCCCTTCGTAAATGCAGAGCATACTTGGTGCGCCAAGCGAAGTTAAACCTTTATCTTTAGAAAATGCCTTTCTAGACTTGTTTAAAACTTCTTGATAAAGTTTTCTACTTTCGCCAAAAGAATTAGAAGAATTTATCTTTTCTAGCTCGCAAAAATATTTTTCTTTTTCGTAGGGATTTTCTAAAAGTGCGGGATTGAAAAACAAATATGGTTCGTGAATATGATAACCATAGAAAATTTCTGAATTTAAGTCTGATAAATATGGCGCAATCATAGCGCAATCACAAACGCCGTATTTTACACCAAAAAGCGACGCTAGGTCAATAAGTTTTTTGAACCCTTGCTTTGATAATAACATATAATGGTTTCGGCTATATTGCGGTCTTAATTGAATAAAGTTGCCCATATCCGACATTATAAGATTTTCTATAATAAACGCAGTTTCATCTGAATTATCGTGGCGGTGGTCGTCGCTATCCGAACCAAAAAGAAAATCGTCTACGTTTTCAACAATGGTTGGCATTTGCAAACTTAATTCTTTCCCACCGATATTTATAACGCACTCTGATTTGCCTTGCTCTTTTGCAAAAAATGATAAAACGGTCAAATCTTCATATCTTTCCGCCTTGTCAAACTGGCAGTTCTTTATTTCTTTAATAGCGCAAAAACTATTAGTTTTATCACAAACGGCAACGCCAAAATATTCGCCCAGCTTAACGAATTTTTTTAAAGATACTTGCGAAAGGTCTTTTATTTGGGGATAAGAAACAATGCTTATTTCAGAAAGGAATAATTTGCCCGAAGTTTTTATAGAAAAATCGTTTTCGCCATTGTTAAGCGCGTCGCAAGGTAACTGAATATAGAGCGCGGGCCAACCTAAATTTACCTGTTCAAAAAAAGTTTCTTTATTGTCGTAAACAACTTTTCCGTTTATGGTAACGGTTAAATCGGTAATTAAATCTATCCAGTTTGGCATACACGCAATAACTTTAAAGTAATTTCGCGCGTTTTTATCGTTAATCAAAAGTTTTCCATTTATTTCTCTTGCGCTCAAATCAACGCATCTTCTCTCTAATGCCTTTCCGTAAGCCCAGTCAGTTACTTCACTATGAATACTAGTTTTAGAAACGTAATTAAACCACTCTTTTTCGCCAACGTTTAAAGTTGCTACCGTGGTTTTAATATCTTCATAAAGTTTAAGTATGTTTTCCATAATTAGCACCCTATCCTCTGTTTTTTATAATTTGCTCTCTAATATATTTACCTATTTCCGCTTGAAAAACAGCCGACGGTTTAACCAATTCTTTGGGCAATTTTTTCACTTGCGACCAACACTCGAAAGTAACGTCACCATCATAACCTATTTCGCCAAGCGCTTTCCAAATAGGCGCAAAATCTATTTTGCTAAAATAAGGCCAAGTGTGTAAATCGTCGTGCAAATCGGTATCGTGAATATGCAAAGCCTTAATTTTGTTGCCAAGCGTTTTTATCATTTCTACTGCACAAGTATTTAGCCCACGCATTTCAGAGTGCCCTAAATCTAAACAAGCGCAAAAAACGTTTTGGTCAAGAAGTTCTAGATGCTTTAAAAAATTATCGTGGTGTGAGCACGCCGCAGGCAGAGCCTCATCTTTTTCCCAGTCCCAGTTCCACATATTTTCAAGCGCAATTTTAACGCCAAATTTTATTGCGTAAGGTTTTAAGCGGTTATATAACTCTGCATTTTGTTCGGGGGTATAATCATTTGCAGGGTGAACTACGCAAATTTTTGCGCCCAAAATAGAAGTTATTTCTAAAGATTCTATAATGTTTTGAATAGCGTATTCGTTATAACCTTTCGCCCCCACGAATGCGCTTGGGTAAGGTGCGTGCGTTTGATTGCAAACTATACCGATTTCATCTGCATAAACACGCAGTTTTTTTGCCATTTCAACGTCAATGACTTTAGGGTTATCTACTTCAAGTTCTTTGATTTTTTCCACAGGCCACTTTTTAATGCCCTTTACCGTATACGCTTGGTCAAGCACAAAAACGCTAGAAGTAAAAATGGTAACGTCATAGGCATCAAAACCTGCGTCTTTCATCATTTTTATAATTTCAAAAAGATTGCCATAATCGTTAAAAACACTTGTACAAGTTGAAATTTTCATACTAAATCACCTTTTTTCTTAAATATCACTTTCAAAATAATAGTGCGTTTTGTCTTCTAGAACTTTTTTCAAGCCTAACCGCCCTATAAGGCGTGCAGACGGAATATTTTCCTTAAAACAACGGGATTTTAATTTTTTTGCGCCCAGTACGTTTTTAACGTAATCTTTAAGCGCACTCGCACTCTCTAACGCAAAGCCTTTGCCTTGGTGTTCACTAAAAAACCTAAAACCTATTTCCACCCCACCATAATAATCAAAATTGTGAAGTACAAGTTCGCCAACCATTTGCCCGTTATACTTAACGGCTAAAGAATATTCTTCCTTTTTTTCTTTTAACAAGTTTTGAAAATTGAAAAAATATTCAGGGGTGGGCAAATTGTCTTTCAAATCTTCTTTATAATCATACCCCCACCACTTATTCAACTCGTCGTCAAGATAGAGTTTTGAATATGTTTGAGCGTCGCTATCATTTATATCCGTAATGGTTAAACGTTCGGTTTTTAATAAAACGGGTGCAGAAATTTTGTCAAAAAGCGTGTATGCGTGTAAAAAATTCTTTTCTTTTACTTCTATGGGTTGATATTGAAGTTTAGATATTCTTAAACCCACGTCGCCACAGTCTTCTTCTCTATTTATAAGTTTAACACCGTCAACCGCAAACGCCTTTGCAAACTCTTGAGCCATTGTTGGATAAACCCCGTCGTATTTAACAAGCGCCTTTTCTATATGAACTATAAGCGTATCCCCTATAATCTCACCCACGGAAAAAGCAATTACTTTATTGTCAACTTCAATAAGCCCACCAACTTGACCTAGGTTAAATAAGTTTTCCATTAGGTCAAACACCTTTTTTTGTTCTACCGTTTCAGACCAACGCAAAAATTCCGTTTTACTTTCAAACTCTTGCAAAAACTCTTTTATTCTTACAAAGTCGCTCGTTTCAATTTTTTTAAATTTATAGTTAGGGTATAACCTTTTGAACTTATTTACGTGGTTTCTTTGTCCGCTAAACTTTTTTCCAGAATAAGTTTTGAACTTTTCGGCGTCGTAAATATAATCGCTCCAGTCCCTATCGTTATTTATGCTTACCAAATTATATCTTTTTGCAAGTTGCGCAACCACGCGGTTATCTAAACAACAAAAAGTGAGCGGTAAGTTTTTTTCTTTCGTATATTTTTCAATTTCATTTAGCGCGCCGTCAACGTCTTTACCCATAGGATAATAAAAAGCACCCGAATAATCAGGCGAACTTTCTTTCATAATGAGCGTATCGTTGAATATAGCGTAATCGACCACAAAATCATCACGCCACATATACCTAACGCCTAGCGATATATCGCAAAAAGATATTTCCGATTGCTTTATATATTTTTCTATTACACTCACATTTTCGTTAAGCCTAGTAAACTCTAACATTATTTCCCTGGTATAACAAAAGAGCGCTTCCGCTCTTTATTTTTTATTATTAAATTTTTAACGCAGTTTCCACATAGACATTATAGACATTGCAGATATCGCAATCAACGCAACAAAACCTAAAATGGCTAATATTATTAAAACTGCCCTTATTATTCTATAAGCGGTGGTTTTTCCATGTTTTCTTTTTATAATAGAACTGAATATAAACAAGAAAATAACTAGAAAAAAACCTAAAAAATAGCCTAACATATAAGCCACCTATCGTTTTATATATGCAACATTAAATTAGTTTAAAATAAACTACTGCAGACGATACTAACTTCTATGATTTTTCTTCCTCTGTAACTGCTTTTAAACTAGCAAGTAAACCCGTTACGTTTTGAATTTCACTTGGAACTATAATCTTGGTAGCGTTTCCGTCAGCCATTACCTTAAGCGCATCGTATCCTTTAAGCGTCAAATAAGCAGCGTTTGGATTTGCTTCATTTATCATTTTAATTGCTGTCGCCGTTCCTTCTGCTTCTGCTATTACCGCCGCTTTTTTTGCTTCCGCTCGCAAAATCATAGCTTCTTTTTCACCCTCTGCAACAAGGATATTACTGCGTTTTTCACCCTCTGCTTTAAGAATCGCTTCACGACGTTCACGTTCTGCTCTCATTTGTTTTTCCATTGCTTGTTGAATATCTTTAGGTGGTAAAATATTTTTTAGTTCAACTCTATTTATCTTAATTCCCCACGGGTCAGTTGCCTCGTCAAGAATCATTCTCATTTTGCTATTTACCGTATCTCTTGAAGTTAGAGTGCCGTCAAGTTCTAATTCGCCAACGAGATTACGCAAAGTAGTTGCAGTTAAATTTTCAATTGCGCGTATAGGTCTTTCTACACCGTAAGTAAATAACTTTGCGTCGGTTACTTGAAAATAAACAACGGTATCTATTTGCATAGTAACGTTATCTTTTGTAATAACAGGTTGCGGGGCAAAATCGGCAACTCTCTCTTTCAAGCTTATTGGATTTCCAACCGCCTTATCTATAAAAGGTATTATAAAATGTATACCCGTATGCAATAATTTGTGAAATTTTCCTAATCGTTCAATAACCACTGCCGTTGACTGCCTAACAATTTTTATTGATGCGACTAAAATAACAAACGCTACAACAGCGAGCACTATCAAAACTATAAGTAAAGGTGACATATTGTTTCCTCCTTTTTATTGCTTTTGCAAAGTTTTAATTAAACTTTTTCTACTATATATTTGTTACCTTTAAGGCTTTTTACCCTAACTATCGTTCCTTCCGATAAACTTTCATTAGCGTTTTCCGTGATTACACTCCAAATAACGTCGTTAATTTTTATCGTTCCTGCTTGATTAAACGAAATAGGCGATAGCAGAGTAAATTCTTTACCGATTGCGGAATCAGCGTTTGTTCTAATATCTCCCTTATCAAGATATTTTAGTGCCATTTTTCTAAACGATAGTAACAACGTAAGCGACAACGCTATAAATACGGGAACGTGAACGTACCACTCAACGCCAAATGCGGATATTATCATAGCAATGAGCCCACCGCCAGCAAACCAAATAGAAACCATTTCGCTCGTAATAAATTCAATAACGAGCGCAACGGCGGTTATCCCTAACCAAACGTAAAGCCACGCCATATATATCTCCTTTAATTTTGGTTTCTCTTGACAAAATCTAAAATTTCACTCAATCTGTCAAGGTCGTCTCTCGTGTAATAGTCAATGTAAATTCTGCCTTTTTTATCGTTGCCGATTGCATTTACTCTAGTTCCAAAAACCCTTTGCATATCAACGATAAGTTCTTTTAATTCAGCAGATAATTCTTGTTTAATTTTCTTTTTAGCCTTTTCTTCGGGTGGCGCAAAATATTCTCTTACTTTCTTTTCTACGTCGCGCACGGAAAGGCCGTCTTTAATAACGTCTTCAGCAAACTTAACTTGGTCGGCAGACGGCAAAGACCCTAAAGTTCTTGCGTGGCCGGCAGAAAGTGCGCCGTTTGCAACTAACTTTATAACTTCTGGCGATAAATTTAAAAGTCTCAACGTGTTTGCGATTGCGGGGCGAGATTTGCCTATTCTGTCTGCAAGTTCTTCCTGCGTCATACCGTAATCTTCCATAAGCGAACGCATTGCAGTTGCCGCCTCTATAGGATTAAGGTCTTCTCTTTGTAAGTTTTCTATAAGAGAAATTTCTTTTATTTGACGTTCGTTATAAGTTTTTACAATTACGGGAACTTTCGTGAGCCCTGCTATTTTGCTAGCGCGGAAACGACGTTCACCCGCTATAATCATATAACGGTCGCCACTTTTATTAACTATAATCGGCATAATAACGCCGTGCTTTGCTATTGACGCAGCAAGTTCTTTAAGAGCCGTTTCATCAAAAACTTTACGCGGTTGATTAGGGTTTGCAAAAATAGACGAAACGTCAATTTCCGTTACCCCTTCGCCTTTAGTAGTTGCTGTTGACTCTTCGTCAAACAACAAACTCTTGCCGTAATCTTCTTCGGTTTCCGAAAATAATGCGGATAACCCTTTACCTAATCCTCTGTTTGGTTTCATTTAACTTTCTCCGTTGTTTAATGTGTTAATTCTTTTTAACGGGCTGTCTTGATAAAAATTCTTCAGTGAGCGTCAAATACGCTTTTGCACCCGAACATCTAGTGTCGTGTAACATAATAGGCACACCGTGGCTAGGCGCTTCAGCAAGTCTAATGTTTCTAGGAATTGCAGTTTCAAAAACGCGTTTGCCAAAAAACTTTTTAATTTCCGCAGAAATTTGACGAGATATTATAGCCCTGTTATCGTTCATTGTAAGAACAACCCCTTCGATTTTTAACGTCGGGTTAAGGTGCTTTACAACAAGTTTAATGGTGTTCATCAGTTGACTTAACCCCTCAAGAGCGTAATACTCGCTTTGAATAGGAATTATCACCGTATCGGCAGCCGCTAACGCATTGATTGTCAAAAGCCCAAGAGACGGCGGACAATCTATCGTAATAAAATCGTAACTGCCTCTTGCCTTCTCTAGCACACGCTTAAGCACGTGTTCTCTGTCTTTAATGTAAACAAGTTCAACCTCTGCCCCTGCAAGGTCTATGTTTGACGGCAAAATATCTAGCCCGTCAACGCACGTTTTAACAACGGCGTCTTCAATAGGCATATCGTCAATCATAACGTTATAAACCGAATGTTTAACCTCACTTTTAGCAAAGCCTAAACCGCTTGTTGCATTGCCTTGCGGGTCAAGGTCAACAACTAAACATTTATAACCTTTTGTCGCTAGGTATGCAGACATGTTTACACAAGTGGTGGTTTTACCTACTCCGCCTTTCTGATTTGAAAAAGCAATAATTTTTCCCATACAACTCTCCTTCGCAAGTATAATTGCTCTTTTTTCTTAAATGTTAAGTTCTAATACATTTTATTCTTCGTCTTTCTTTTCTTCAGACTGGTTGTTAGTATCTTCTTTATTTTCTGTGGGCTGTCCTGCCTCTTTGTCAATCTTTTCCTCTTCCGTTTGTTTATTTTCGGGAATTATTACACTTTTTGCAGATTTTCTTGCAAAAGGATTTTCTTGAAGAGTGCGTTCGTTTTCATCCATAAACGCCATGATTTCTTCAACGCCCTTTCCTTCCATAAGCATATCAACTTCTTCGGTAAAAATTGTTTCTCTCTCAACTAGTAAGCGCGCCATATTGTCAAGAAGTTTTTTGTTTTCAAACAATAATTTGCGTGCCTTTTGTAATCCACCATCAATAATCAATCTTATTTCTTCGTCGATAATCGCAGCAGTTTCTTCACTATATGAAACGTGCGACGCCATATCTCTACCGATAAACACCTCTTTATCAGAACCGTAAGAAATAGGACCGACTTTTTCGCTCATACCCCACTCGGTTACCATAAGTCTTGCGCGTTTTGTTACCATTTGAATATCGCCAGACGCACCTGCGGATATATCTTTTATAATAAGTTCTTCAGCAACTCTACCACCAAGTGTCATAACGATATCGTCAAGCAATTTTGCCTTGGTTAAATGATTGTCGTCAGTATCCGGTCTTGTCATAGTATAGCCTGCAGCCTGACCACGGGGTATAATAGAAACCTCGTGCACGGGGTCGCAATGCGGTAAAAGTCTTGCCAAAACGGCGTGCCCTGATTCGTGATATGCCGTAATACGCTTATCCGTTTCAGTAACCAACCTGCTCTTCTTTTGCGGACCCATAAGAACTTTATTTATACCTTCATAAAGGTCTTTATTTACGATATATTTTCTATTTGCTCTTGCTGCAAGTATAGCCGCTTCATTTAAAAGGTTTTCAAGGTCAGCACCCGAAAATCCGCTAGTCATACGAGCAACAGTTTTAAAGTTTACGTCAGGCGCTAAAGGTTTATTGCGTGCGTGTACTTTAAGGATTGCCTCTCTTCCGCGAACGTCAGGCGTATTAACGTAAATTTGACGGTCAAATCTACCCGGTCTTAAAAGTGCTGGGTCTAAAATATCCGCACGGTTAGTAGCCGCCATAACTATTATACCGTCGTTAGTTTCAAAGCCGTCCATTTGTACTAAAAGTTGGTTAAGCGTTTGCTCTCTTTCGTCGTGGCCACCACCCATACCCGTGCCACGTTGACGACCTACTGCGTCAATTTCGTCAATAAAAACGATACACGGCATGCTTTTTTTAGCAACGTCAAACAAATCTCTAACCCTTGACGCACCCACGCCGACAAACATTTCAACGAAGTCAGAACCGCTTATTGAGAAGAACGGAACGCCCGCTTCACCTGCAACCGCTTTAGCAAACAATGTTTTACCCGTTCCCGGAGGGCCCACTAAAAGAACGCCTTTCGGAATACGCGCACCTAGTTCAGAGAACTTTTTGGGGTTTTTTAGAAAGTCTACAACTTCTGCAAGTTCCGCCTTTTCTTCTTCTGCGCCGGCCACGTCGGAAAATCTCACTTTAAGATTGTGGTTTACTCTAGCGTTAGTTTTTGCAAAATTCATTGCGCTCTTCGTTCCGCCCTGAGTTTGCATCATAAGAATAAAGAAAACAACTGCAATTATCAAGCACCCTGCAATAGGCAATAACGACGACCAAATTGACCCTTCGTTAGGATTTGTGTAGTTATAATCAATCTTTTTTTCAGTTAACATACTCTCGAGCGTAGAAACGTCTTGACGAGAATAATTTGTTGTAAAATTAAGAGTTGTGATAACTCTACCGTTTTTAATAAGTTGCATATCAAAATCAACAACGTAAACGTCAAACAAAACGCTTTTAATTTTGATAGAATCGTAATCAGCCTTGTCTAAAATATTTTTAATATCTGGGGCATCAACGTTGGCAACACCGTCTTTTAAAATTCCAGAATCGCTCGAAACTGATACTATTGAATAAAATTCCGAGTAATTTACTTCAGTGCGTTTATTAACGCAATTTACTATGGATAAGGCAGCAATAGCAACGACTATAATCGTAAGAATTATCCATAAAGTCTTTGGCTTTTTTGTTTTCAAGTTAAAATCTCCTTCTGCATTATTTAAGAATAGTATACGCAACAAACGTTAAAATAACCTTGAAGATTGCGCGCAATATATATAATGTTTACATTTTCTCTTTTATAGTATACTATATTCTTCAGTAAAATACAATAGATTTAGCGATTTTATACAACTTTTTCACAAAATATTTAGAAAAAAGTTTATAGCGATTTTGCGCTATGCTATTTTGTTTTTGTTGCGTATTTTAGCGCAACATCTAAACTATTAAACTAAAAAACTAAACGCAACAATTTTTTTAAAATTTTTAGTTTTTTTATTTTTTAACGCAAAATTTTTAACTATACGTTTATTTAACAGCAAGAAAAAATAATTTATGCCGAAATTATGTCAAATATTATATTTTCCAGAAGAAGTTCCACGTGAAACAATGATATGTTTAGTTGAAATAATGAAAAACGGCGGGGATTTATTAGAAATTAAGTCAAAATTAGTAAAATAAAAATTGTCATTTTAACGCCGTGAGACAGAATGGCTTAAATTTTTTCTTGGGAAAAATATCGACTATTTTGTCTGAAAAGAGGCTCGTTCTATCGACAAATAATTAAAATAAACCATTTGCCAAATCAAAATTTTATAAGCAATACCGACGACTTCTAAATGTTTCACGTGGAACAATGTGAATTAAAACGAAACAGTAATTTGTTTCACGTGAAACAAATAAGCATGTTTGACATCATAATAATGTTCCACGTGAAACAAATTGAATATAAAGAACGATTTTTTTAATATTTTCGCCTAAAACATAACGGAAATTAGTTATAAAAGTTATTCTAAATCAAAAATAGGGGTGTTTTTACATAAATCACAGCCTTTCAAACAAAAAAAACAGACACCGCATTATATTGCGGTGTCTGTTTTTACAACATTGTTTTAACAAATTCAATAATATTTGTCGAAGAAATTGTATCAAAAACAAGTTTATATAGATTTATTTTCTGCACTACGGAAACAAACGCCGTGTTTGCAATTTGCGCAGTAATATTTTGCGTAAAGGGAATAGGTAAGATACCTATTATCATAATAACTAGTTCTAAATAAATAATTCCACTCAATAATCCAAGCGTAAACCCTAGCACTCTATCTAAAGTTGCAACTGTTTTTAACGCGTGCAATTTATTGATAAATCTACAAATTAAAAAGAACAAGATTTTGAATATAATAAATAGCACTAATACCGATAACACAATTACAATATAATAAGCAAACGTAGGGCAAATGATTTGATTTAGTGTTAAATTAGTAGGGATTGATGCGTCGGATGCAAAAGACATTATTATTGACGCAAATAAACCGCCAAGACCCATGCTTGACAATTTTTCACTAGTTGCTTGTTCTAACGTGGTTGTAGTTATGCTTTCGCCAAAGATTTTAATTAGTGCGCCCTCAAGTTTGACTGCAACTGAAGATACTAGCCCGTGCTCATTCTGTAAAAAGTTGACAACGCTAGCGCATAAAAGTATTGAAAGCAGTAAACTTAATATAGTACCAAAAAACTTAAAAAACAGTTTTGCAAAACCTTTGCTTAAACCGTTTAAGGCAAAAATCATAACGAAAAGAATAGCAACCAAATCAATGCTACTGGGCGATATGCCCGCTAACAATAATTCCATAATATAATTCCTTTCCGTTTTTACCGCTTTATCATAACATAAAACGAATAATTTTTCAAGGAAATTGACGAAAAATTATATTTTGCTATTTTTAATAAAATAGAATACTTTTAATAAAAACGGCAATAACCTATCGGAAAGTAAAATTTAGGAAGTATAATTATGAAATCCAAGGCCTTTTCTTTTAACTCTTTTAGTGATTATTGCTCGGACGGTATTTTTCAATCGTTATTAGAATGCAATTCAAAAAATCTTAAACCCGTTTTTATATGTATCGGCAGTGATTTAGTTCTTGGCGACAGTTTAGGTCCGCTTGTTGGCACTATTCTTCGCAGAAAAAATATTAAATCATACGTTTACGGTACGTTAAACTATCCTATAACGGCAAAAGAGGTTGAATATGCCGGTAAATATCTTAAACAAATGCACCCTGATTCAATATCAATAGCAATCGACGCAGCCGTTGGAAACCCTGACGACGTTGGTCTTATTAGAGTTTTAGACAAAGGGCTAAAGCCTGGTCTTGGCGTTGACAAAAATCTAGGCGTGGTGGGGGATATAAGCATAATTGCAGTTGTTGCAAGCAAATCTTTGCAAAACTATAATTTATTCAATTTAACAAGGCTAAATTTAGTTTTTAAAATGGCAGAAAAAATTGCCGACGGCATAGAAAAATATATTTCTCACGTATCGGCAAGTTCAAATTCTTTTATAAAAAACTCATTTGGCGCATAATTTTTTGATATAGCGCATAAATGAAAATTCGTATAAACTATGTATTTATTCAATATTTTAAGGTGAGAAAGTTTGCAAAAATATTGAAGAAAAGTTGACTATTTTATAAAGGAATATTTTATTTAAAAACTAAATGCACGGCAAACATTTTGCCGTGCATTTATGCTTTTACATTTTATTTCAAAAATTCTATTGAACAATCTATTCTTCTTAAAGTTTCTTCTTTACCCAAAATATCTGCAATTTCTGTTGCTCCGCCAGCGGTTGATTCAAAGCCGGTGATAGCAATTCTTGTAATCCACAAAAGCGCTTGCTTTTTAATTTCAAGTTTGGCAGAAAGTTCAACTAAAGCGGTGAAGAGTGCGGAATTATTCCACTCGCAAACTTGGCTTAAAACTTCCTTTATCTGTGGTAGAATTTTAATCGCTAGTTCTTTTGACGCCTTTTGCTTTTGATTTTCAAAAAGATTTAAGTCATACTTACCAAATTCTTCTAAAAAGTTAATCTTTTCAGGTATTTCAGAGTAAATTTGAACACGGCCCTTTGATATCGCAAGCAACTTATCTTCATCATATTTTCCAAACGCTTTGCTTTCTTTTAAGAAACTATACGCCTTTTCTTTAAATTCTTCAGCGGTCATCTCTTTGATATATTCTCCACTCAACCACTTCATTTTAGTTTCGTCAAAAATAGCAGGGGATTTACCTATTCCGTCAAGCGAAAAGTTTTCAATAAGTTCGTTTAGGCTCATTTTTTCAACGTTTCCTTTAGGACTCCAACCAAGCAGAGCAATATAATTTACTATTGCCTCTTTTACGTATCCCTTTTTAACAAAATCTTCATAACTTGCGTCGCCGTTTCTCTTTGAAAGTTTGTGTTGAGCGTCTTTCATAATGGGTGGCAAGTGTATATAAGTGGGGCGTTCCCAACCGTATGCGTCATACATCAAATTATATTTAGGCGTAGAGGAAAGATATTCTATTCCACGGATAACGTGCGTGATGCCCATAAGATGGTCGTCAATAACGTTTGCAAAGTTATAAGTGGGCATACCGTCGCTCTTAATTAAAATTCCGTCTTCAATATCTTTATAATCAACGTTAATTTCACCATATACCAAATCGGTATATCTACCCACGCCTTCAGTCGGCACATTTTGACGGATTACGTAAGGTTCGCCTGCATCAATTTTCGCCTGTATTTCTTCTTTAGAAAGGTTTAAGTAGTGCTTATCATAACGCATATTGCCAGAGTCGTCTTTAAGCGTTTCAATTCTTTCAGGCTTACAAAAGCAGTAATATGCCCCGCCTAATTCAACAAGTTTTTTTGCATATTCAGTATAAATTTCTTTACGCTCGCTTTGAACGTATGGTCCGTAATTTCCGCCTACGTCTGGGCCTTCGTCGTACATTATGCCAGAATCACGCATAGTGTCGTATATAATTTGAACAGACCCGTCAACGTATCTTGCGGTGTCGGTATCTTCAATTCTTAAGATAAAATCGCCACCCTTCATCTTTGAATATAAAAATCCATAAAGCGCAGTTCTCAAACCGCCTATATGCAAATATCCCGTTGGGCTGGGGGCAAAACGCGTTCTTACCTTTTCCATATTTTATTCTCCTTGGCTCATTAAAATTTTGTTTAAATCGGCGCTCCGTTTAATTTCGGATAGCCTATAATTGTGATGATAACTGTAAAAATTTTCATCAGACACGATAACGTGGTCAACAAGTTGAACGTTATGTAGATTGCATAATAAATTTATCTGTTTTGTCGTGCTGTCATCTTGCTCGCTAGGGAAGGTATTTCCACTAGGATGATTGTGAGCAATAATGGCAAAAGTAGGCTTGTGCAATGCAATAACGTTTGCAATTTCCGTTACGTCCGCACTCACGCTGTCCTTTTGTCTATCGCCAAACTCAATAACCGCCTTTTCCTTATAATTTTTATCTAGCAAAAACAATAAAAATTTTTCGTTTTCAAGCCCTTTCAGCCTTTCTGACAACACGCCTTTTATTGCATTAAAACTCAACATTTGGCGTTTAGGTTTTTCTTTACGGGCAATTTGTTTTATAATGGTTGCCGTAAGCAATATTTGAGTTGCAATTTTATCACCTACGCCACTGACCGCCTTAAGTTCTTTTGCCGTTGCATTAAAAACGTTATCAAGCGAACCAAACGTTCTTATAAGCCTATGCGCAATATCGTTAGTATTTTTACGCGGTACAGAATAAAACAACATAATTTCTAACAGTTCGTGTTCAGAAAAAGCGTCGGGGTTATTCAAAAATTTTTCAATCATTCGCGCGCGGTGTCCTGCGTGCAAATTTTCTCCGTTGTTCATACGGTTTTATTGTAACACAAAACACAAAAAAAACAAAATAAATATATTGTTTTTACATTAAAAAGTGGCAATAAAATTATATATATAGTATAATACAAGAAGTGAAGCGCTTGCTTGCAAAGATGCAGAACTTCGCCGTGTTTCAAACTGAAGTGTAAAAACAATTTAGTTTTTACAGTAAAACGACAGTTTTACAAATGTTTTACGTTAGTTAAAACATTTAACTTCTTATAGTTTATAATACAAGAAGTGAAGCGTTTGCTTGCAAAGACGCAGAACTTCGCCACGTTTCATAAAAACGGCAAAATTTTGAGTTTTTGAAAAAAAGTTTTAGTTACCGCAGTATCGCTACGGCAAAGCCATGCCATTTAGAACATAATAAATAATAAAGTTAAAATAACATATTATATTTAGGTGAGTTTATGAAAAATTATCAAGAATTTATACAAAACCTTAAAACACTTATATCTTTTAAGACAGTTTCTGCGCCTGCAGAAGAAGACGCGCCTTTTGGTAAAGAAAATAAAAAAGCGTTAAACTTTTTCTTATCCGTCGCAAAAGATATGGGCTTTGACACTATAAATTATGACAATTACGCAGGCGAAGTTTGTTTTGGCAACGGCGAAGAAATAGGTATTATAGGGCATCTTGACGTTGTTCCGACGGGTATCGGTTGGCAAACCGACCCGTTTGTTCTTACGGAAAAGGACGATTTTTTAATTGCAAGGGGGTTAATGGACGATAAAGCGCCCACTCTTTTGTGCCTTTACGCGCTAAAAGAATTAAAAGACAGCGGTATAAAAGTAAACAAAAAATTCCGCTTATTTGCAGGTTGCAACGAAGAAACGGGTTGGCAAGACTTTGAATATCTTAAAACGAAAACCGTGATGCCCGAATACGGTATTTCGCCAGACGGAAATTTCCCCATAAGTTACGCAGAAAAGGGTATAACCGTGGTAGATTTTGAATTACCTTTATTAAAACGTTTCCATAATCTAAAAGGCGGAACGGTTATAAACGCCGTTTGTGATTACGCGCAAGTTGAGGCAGACGTTGAAGGGATAAACCTTGAATTGCTAAACAAATTCGGCTTAACGCTGAACGGCAACGTTATAGAAAGCAGGGGTAAAGCGGCTCACGGTTCGACCCCACGGTTGGGCAAAAACGCACTAAAACCATTGTTTGAATACTTTTACGCTTTGGGCGAAGACGTTAAAAATGCGATAGATTATCTCTTTAACGATAAAGCAGGCGTTTTCAATGCTATAACCGAACAAGGCGGCATTACTTTCTCACCCGACCTTGCAAAAGAAGAAAACGGAAAAATTATAATTTCGTGCGACTGCCGTATTCCTGCGCCACTAACTAAAGAAGATTTATTTAAATTGTTTGACCTTTCAGGATTAAAATATGCTTATAGTGAAAAACACGAACCTATGATGGTTGAAAAAGACGGTTGGTTTGTAAAAACTTTGCTAAACGCATATAACTCTATTACGGGCGAAAATGAACCCCCCGCCTCTATGGGTGGCTCTACTTTTGCTAGGTGTTTTAAAAAGGGGTGTGCGTTTGGACCAGATTTTAAAACTTATGAAACAAATATACACGACGCAAATGAACGAGTAAAGAAAAGCGACCTTTTGACCGCCTATGAGATTTATAAAAAAGCCATTTTTGATTTAGCACTCTTATAAAATTTTATCGTAAAAACATAAAACCGTTGCAAAAATCTTGCAACGGTTTCGTTTTTTTAAGCATTTTTTAGTTTTGACCGGGCATAACTGAAAAGAAAGCGATAGGGTGAGAACAAACGGGGCATTTTTCGGGTGGGGTAAAGCCTTTGTGCCTATGTCCACAATTAGAGCATTGCCACCAAGTTTCTTGTTGACTTTCAAACACCTTTTTGTTTTTCACTTGTTCAAGCAACTCTTTATATTTTTCTTCGTGCTGTCTTTCGATTGCGGCAACGCCGTCAAACAACTTTGCAATATCTTCAAAACCCTCTTCTCGTGCAGTTTTTGCAAATTCAGAATAAAGCACCGTGCGTTCAAAATTTTCTAAATCTGCCGAGTCTTTTAAATTTTCTTCCGTGCCTGCTATGGTGTGAAAAAGTTTGAACCAAACTTTTGCGTGCGCTTGTTCGTTAGATGCAAACTGCGTAAAAATTCTATAAATTTGCTCATAGCCGTCTTTCTTTGCTTGTTCAGCGTAAAAAGTGTACTCGTTAAACGCCCCCGATTCCCTTAAAAAAGCCGTCATAAGATTTTCTTGTGTTTTGGTTTGTTTGTCTTTCATAAAATTCTCCTTAAAATTTAAGATTTAATTAAATTTTACCCCAAAAAAAGCAAAGTCAAACCTAAATTACCCTAATATTTGTTGTATATTTTTCTTTTTTGATATATAATAATTGCGTTGATAAAATTTTTTTACGGAATATAAATAAAATGAAATTCGATATTAAACTCGTTGGTAAAATAGGTTCCATGGCTCTCATTGACAAAGAGAGTAATATTCTTGATTATACGCTTATGGCAAGGCTTTCAAGCGAACTTAAACCTGGTTACGTTTGGGTAACTAGTGGCGCGGTAGAAATAGGCAGACTTGACTATATAAAGAGAACGGGCAAAGAACTTAAAGGCACACCCGAAGACGTTAAAACTGACTATTCGGCGCAAGGTCAGTCCATTTTAATGGCAACCTATCGACAATTCGTAGACGCAAAATATTCTATTCGCCAAGTTTTGGTAGAGCATCAACATTTTAACGACGAACAAAAGCGTGAACACCTTAAAGCAATGCTAATCCGTTGCAAAGACCAAAACGCAATTCCTATTATAAATTATAACGACGCAATATCTACTGAAGAAAGCCGTAGGTTTGAAATTCAATCGCTACGCAAAAAAATTAAAAACGTTGTTGAGTGTGTAGATAACGACGAAACCGCATCTCAAATTGCTTGCCTTGTAAAAGCAGAAAACTTGCTTATTTTAACTAGCGCAGACGGAATTTATCGTGATAGCAAAAACCCCGACACTTTGATTGAAGAAATTAGCGGTTCTAGCGTTTACGAAGTTTTAGAAAACATCACCGAGTGTGAAAATTATTGCAACGGCGCGTCTAGAGCGGGTGCAAACGGCGCAAAAGCAAAGTTAGAATATATTAAAGAGGCGGTTAAAATAGGCACAAAAGTTACCATTGCCTCTGCAAAATATTCAATTAAAGACATAATGAGTGGCAAAGCAAAAGCAACCAGAATAGGCGTTAGATAATTATAAAAAAATATGAATAATGTTTTCTTCCCTGCACATAATACTATCAAGGGGAGGAAATTATGAGAGATAAAAAGAAAAACAAGACGACCGGTAAAAGTCAAACTAACGGCGCGAAGAATTGCAAATAAGAAAAGTTTTGAAAGCAATTTTGACGCACAAGGTTCATATACGGGTGTAGACGCATTTGATAAATACGAAAAACCCGTTCAAGACGCGGACGATTTGTAAAAAACTTAAAAAAATCTTTGTAGTTAAAGAACCTTAAAAAGAAAAAAAGACGGCTAAACGAAAAAAGTAGTTTAATCGTCTTTTTGTTTTTAAAAATTTTGTAATTGCAACGTTTTCTAAAAAAATACTTTACAATTTAGCGCAAATGATATATAATAAAATTCCTTTTTAAGATGGTTATACGGTCGCGGGGGCAGGGAGAGCCTGTCAATGAGGAAAGTCCGAGCGTTATAGGAACAGAGTGCCGGAGAAATCCCGGTGAAGGCGACTTTAAGGAAAGTGCAACAGAAAACAACCGCCCTATTTTTAGGGTAAGGGTGAAAAGGTGCGGTAAAAGCGCACCGCCTGCACGGTAACGTGCGGGGCAACTGTAAACCCCACTCGACGCAAGATTGACAAACTGTTTCATACGGGAGTTCCACCGAAACAGTTTAACAAATATCGCTGGGGGATACTGGTAACAGTATTCGTAGATAAATGACCGTACACGACAGAACTCGGCTTACAGATTGTCTTAAAGTAC
>JAFQEM010000010.1 GCA_017399035.1 Clostridia bacterium
GTAGATTACGTTAGAGCAGAAACCATGGTCGGTCACACTCAACTTCTTTTAAGCAACGTACGCCCCACCACTCAAGCGCTTGGCGACGGAAAATGGGGTGTTCACATAGCAATTCAACACCATTATAAACTTAAAACACCGTTGCACCTTAACAAATATTTCTTATCTCTTATGCAACCGTGGATGATGGGCGCAGAAACCATTTACGAAGAAGATACGTTATTTTCATTGTTGGCAGAAGAACGTCAATGTTGGGATAGTGCGCTAACAAAAGGCAAACGTGATATGACCAGAAACTTTTTTAAATTTGTAAATAAAGTGGGCAGATACGGTAAAAATATTAGAAATATTGCATTTTTGGAAGGGCGATACGCTGCTCCTTTCAACGGCTTTATATGCGACGGCGAACAAGACCCACATTATTCTGTTTGGGGACTATTCGGTAACAAAGATTCAAAGGCGTGGGGACATTGCCAACCTGAAAAATGCAGACAAGTATTAGACGTGCTTAACCCAGGGGCAAGCACACACCCATTAAGACAAAAATACGATAAGAGAAGATATTATTTTTCGGGAACGCCTTATGGTGATTACGACTGTGTTCCGATTGAATCAAGCGCCGACTATTTGAAAGATAACTACAAACTTATTGCAAATCTTGGTTGGAACACTTTAATAGAAGAAGATTATCAAAAATTGAAAACGTTTGTAGAAAATGGTGGCATATTGCTTACTGGTATTCCACAGTTTTCCACTCATATAGAAAGAGAATTTTTACTAGATATGCAAGACCTTGCACTATATAATAACGGTGATTTATCAGACCTTACGGGAATAAAAGTTTTAGGTAAAGGCGTAGAGTATTCTAGACAGTGGAATAGCAAAAATCGTGAAAAGATATGCGAATCTGAACTTTCTGCCATTTGCAGTGATAACGAATTAGAAGATGGAACGCCATATCTTGCAGAAGTTGAACTAAAGGGCGCGCAAATAATTGCTTGGGATAAGGCTAGTGGCAAACCTATGTTGGTTAAATATAAACTTGGTAAAGGTTGGGTTTACACTCTAACCCTATGGGACTACCCTGGCCACGAGCAATTTCAAACTTTTTCTGCAACTTGGCTAGAAGTTCTTGCAAAAGATGCGCGTGGAAAAATTTATATAGAAGACCAAAGTAAACAAGTTTTTTGGACCACTTGGGTAAACGGAAATACAACTGAAATAATGATGCTGAACATCGATTATTTTACCCCTGGCAATCAAAAAACCGTAAACCTTGTTATAAACGAAAAATCCTACCCGATAGACGTTAAAGAATCGGTTGCATATTCTATAAAAATTACAGATGACAAATTTAAGATTGACGAATATACGATTTAAAACTATAAAAGCCGTTCATTTGAACGGCTTTTAACTTTATTTTTAATTTTGGTTTTGATACGGAAAGTGGTTTATCAATACATTCCACCCATTCCGCCAGCAGGCATTTGAGGAGCGTCAGGCTCTTTTACGTCTGCAATAACCGATTCTGTGGTAAGGAATACGCCTGCTACTGACGCAGCGTTTTCTAAAGCAGAACGAGTAACCTTGGTGGGGTCAATAATTCCGCAAGCAACCATATCACAGTATTCGTTGGTGAGAGCGTTGAAACCAAAGTTTGCCTTATTAGCCTTTAATACTTCGTTCAAGATTACCGAACCGTCAAGACCTGCGTTAAGTGCAATTTGTCTTAACGGCGCTTGAACTGCTTTCAATACGATTTCTGCACCAGTCTTTTCATCACCAGAAAGGGTTGAAATATAATTTTCAAGAACTTTAATGGTAGAGATGAGCGCAATTCCGCCACCGGGAACGATACCTTCTTGAACGGCTGCCTTGGTTGCGTTCAAAGCGTCTTCAATGCGAAGTTTCTTTTCTTTCATTTCAATTTCAGTTGCCGCGCCAACGTTGATAACCGCTACGCCACCAGCAAGTTTTGCAAGACGTTCTTGCAACTTTTCTCTGTCGTAATCAGAAGTTGTTTCAGCAATTTGAGCCTTGATTGCTTGTTTTCTTGCCTCGATTGCGTTGGGGTCGCCTGCGCCGTTAATAATAGTCGTGTTGTCTTTATCAACCTTAACGGTGCCTGCACGGCCAAGCATATCCATAGTAACGTCTTTAAATTCATAACCGAGTTCAGAAGAAATTACAGTACCGCCGGTAAGAATTGCAATATCTTCAAGCATAGCCTTTCTTCTGTCGCCAAAGCCAGGCGCTTTAACAGCAACACAGTTGAACACGCCTTTAAGTTTGTTTACTACGAGAGCGGCAAGCGCGTCGCCTTCAACTTCTTCAGCAATAATGAGCAATCTCATACCTTGTTGAGCGATAGGTTCAACTACGGGTAAAATCTCTTGAATTGAAGAAATTTTCTTATCCGTAATCAAAATTACGGGACTTTCAAGAACTGCTTCCATTTTGTCGGTGTTGGTTACCATATAAGCAGATGCATAACCTCTATCAAACTGCATACCTTCAACTGTGGTAAGTTCAGTCTTCATAGTTTTTGCTTCTTCAATGGTGATAACGCCGTCTTTACCAACCTTTTCCATAGCCTCTGAAATGAGTTCGCCTACGTTGGGGTCGCCTGCAGAAATAGATGCAACTTGATTTATTCCATTTTTATCTTTAACGGGTTTACTAATTTTCTTAAGTTCTTCAACAGCCGTTTCAACTGCGCCTGCAATACCTTTTTTCAAAATAACTGGGTTTGCACCAGCCGCAACGTTTTTAAGACCTTCGCCTATCATTGCTTGCGCAAGGATAACTGCGGTAGTAGTTCCGTCGCCTGCAACGTCGTTAGTTTTTGTTGAAACTTCTTTTACGAGCGCTGCGCCCATATTTTCAAACGCATCTTCGAGTTCAATTTCTTTTGCGATAGTAACACCGTCGTTAGTGATTAGCGGTGCGCCGAATTTTCTGTCAAGAACCACGTTTCTTCCTTTAGGTCCTAAAGTGATTTTGACGGTATCTGCTAGCGTATCAACGCCCTTTTGAAGTGCCTTTCTTGCATCTTCACCGTGCTTTAACTGTTTAGCCATAATCTGCCTCCTTATTCAACAACCGCCAAAATATCGCTTTGACGGATAATGGTCAATTCTTTACCGTCTACCTTAAATTCGCTACCTGCGTATTTAGAGTAAAGTATAGTGTCGCCAACTTTAACTTGCATAACGATTTCTTTACCGTCAACAATTCCACCAGGTCCAACTGCCACGATTTTAGCCATTTGCTGTTTTTCTTGTGATGCTGAAGGAAGAATAAAACCGCTTTGCGTCTTTTCTTCTTTTTCTAAACTTTCGACAACAACCTTGTCGAACAAAGGTCTAACCTTCATAATAATTACCTCCGTGATTTTAGCACTCTCAAGTTCCGAGTGCTAAATCTTATTATATACATTAAAAATTTTTTGTCAATAGATTACGACAGTTTTTTAAAACTTTTTTGTAAAATTTTTTGGTTTTTAAAGGCGAAAAGTTTTAAGTGTGATTGATTTCAAAAAGACTTGCAGTTTTTTAGCAAGCCTTTTCTTTTCGTTTAACGTTTTAACCGTCGTTTTCGTTTTTATTATAACCCTTTTAAGCCTGTCTTTTAGGTTCGCACGTAACGTTTATGCCAAGTTTTTTAAGCGTCATTTCGTCGACGGCTGACAATATAACCGACGAGTGGAATTGAGAACCCTTAAGTTTTGACAACTGTTCCATTGCAATTTTTGCCTTTTCGTCAGTCGCTGCGCAAACTGCAAGCGATAACAAAATTTCGTCAGTATGAAGTCTTGGGTTTACAGAACCCATATGATTTACTTTCAATTTTTGAATAGGCTCTATAACGGTTGAAGATATCAAATAAACTTCGTCTTTAATTCCGCCTAAAACTTTGAGCGCATTTAACAGTGCAGCGGCGCTTGCGCCAAGAAGTTTACCAGTTTTGCCAGTTACTATCGTTCCGTCAGGCAACTGAAGAGCGCAACTAGGCGTACCCGTTAGCAATTCTTTATCAAGCGCGTGCTTTACAACCACCCTATCGTTTATGCTTATGCGCATTCTCTGCATCAAAATTTCTATTTTAGAAATAGTTTCTTTGCCTATAACGCCCTTTCTAACGTCTAGAAGTGCCGAATAATAACGGCGAATAATCTCTTGCTTTGACGCTTCTTGAACTGCGTTTTCATCTACAATACAATACCCCGCCATATTTACGCCCATATCGGTTGGGGACTTATAAGGACATTCGCCCAAAACTTTTTGTAGCATTGCAGAAAGCACGGGAAAAATTTCTACGTCTCTATTATAGTTGACAGCCATCTTACCATACGCTTCCATATGAAAGGGGTCAATCATATTCATATCGTTAAGGTCTGCGGTAGCAGCCTCGTAAGCGGCGTTTACTGGGTGATTTAATGGTAAATTCCAAACGGGGAAAGTTTCATACTTGGCGTAACCCGCTTTAACACCACGCTTACTTTCGTGATAAAGTTGAGATAAACAAGTTGCCATTTTTCCACTACCAGGGCCAGGGGCGGTTACAACCACCAACGGACGAGTAGTTACAACGTATTCGTTTGCGCCAAATCCGTTTTCGCTAACTATCTGCTCTACTTCCGACGGATAGCCCTTTATAGGATAGTGGCGATAAACTTTTACACCACGCATCTCTAATCTTTTTTGAAATGCCACCGCTGAAGGCTGTTCTGCAAAACGGGTAAGCACCACGCTACCAACGTAAAAGCCTTTATTCATAAAAATATCAATCAGCCTTAAAACGTCTAAATCGTAAGTGATACCTAGGTCGCTACGCTGTTTATTTTTTTCTATATCGTTAGCGTTGATAACAACCAAAATTTCCGCTTTATCTTTAAGTTGAGAAAGCATTTTAATTTTGCTATCAGGTTCAAATCCTGGCAACACGCGTGAAGCGTGATAATCGTCGAAAAGTTTTCCGCCAAATTCTAGATAGAGTTTATCACCGAAAGTTTTTATTCTCTCTAAAATTTTCGCCGACTGCATTTCAAGATATTTATTATTGTCGAAACCTTGTGTTATCATTTTATTTTTCCCTAAATAATCCGTAAAAAAATTTCTTCTGTCTTATTAAAATTTAGTGTTATTTAACCAAACCTGCATCAGTAAGTTTTTTAACAAACAAACCGATATCTCTAGTTGCAATTTCTTCAGTAACGTCATACTCTTCTAAAAGAGCGGTTTTAAGTTCTTCTTCAGTTGCGCCTTTTTCAAGTTTTTTCCAAAGAAAAGAACCAGTTTCGTTGAGAGTTATAACGCCGTTAAAATCTTTAACCGCATTGCCAACGGCAACAACTATATAGTTACCCGCTACTTCACGCAAAATAAATCCGTCTTTGATTTTCATAAATTATCTCCCGACATTGTTTTATAAGAGAGTTCTGCCGCCTCTCTAGAAATGTTGCACCCTAGTTTATATAATTCCACTTCAGTCAACATCTTTTCTATCAATTTAAGCAACTTATCCATATCCTCTTGGTCTTGTGGGCGTATGGTTTGGTTGAGTATAGTTATTAGCATCTCTGCTGTAGTTGCCTTTCTAATGCTATTCTCTTTTGCTTGACTTATTGCGCAAATCGCCTTAATTTTTACTTTGCAATTCGTATCAAGCCTGTGCTTGCCGTTCCACGGCGTGCCGTAAACGTAAAACGCACCGTCTTCATATCTAACCATAGGCTTGTCGTCGTTCACCATAAAAGCCCTATCGCCAAGCAGTTCACGCCACAGCCTAGAGTGAGTGGACTTGCCCGTTCCGCTGGGGGCGGTAAATAAATAGGCGTTTCCGTCAACGGCTATTGCGCTACTGTGAAAAACGATACCGTTTGCGTTTTTTAAGCAATAATTGCAAAGTTTTCTAAAAAGCGCAAGGCTTTCAAGATAAGCAGGCGGAAATTCTTCTGCTAAAACTTGTTCCGCCTTTATATCTTCTTGGGTAACTTCTGCAACGAATTTAACGGGTTCATCACCGTCATACTCGTATTTTTTACACAGTTTTTCAGTATAACCGTATATCAACTTTGCGTCAAACACTACGTCTGCTATTTTATATCTTGGCATCTCCCTTACCTTTATCGTTCAAAACCATTTTTGACCGATTAAACAAAATACGATTATTATTTTACCAAAGCCACCGAACTTTGTCAATATAAATTTGATTTTTAAACTAAATTTATATATAATATACTAAAAGAAAAATGATAAGAAGTGATTTATGTTACTATTGAAAAAAATCTTTTCGGTATTACTTGCCATCTCTATTCCCCTTATCGCCGTAGGCTGTGAAAAAAAAGGTAGCATTATAGAGTTTCAATGTTTCAATACCGAAGTTTACGTTCAATCAACGCAAAATATTCCAACTAAAGTTGAAAGCGCAATTAAAAGTTGCTTACTAGACCTTGAAAACAAATTTACGACACAAAGTCAAACGTCTTTTATAAGCAATTTTAACCGTTCAAATCAAGGTGAAATTTTTAACCTTGACCAAAGTTCTTTTCAAGTGCTTTCTTTAGCAAAAAAAATATACGATTTTTCCGACGGATATTACGACGCGTCGGTATACCCACTTGCTAAACTTTACGGGTTTGCGCCGTATAAATATTCCGCCTCTTACACCCCGCCCAACCAAGAGCAGATAAACGCAGAACTAAAAAAAGTAAATTTCAACGACGTTATTTTAGATTACGACTTAAAAACCTTAACAAAAAACAGCAATGACGTAAAAATAGATTTAGGCGGAATAGTTAAAGGTTATGCCGTAGACCTTGTTGCTCAAATTTTAAAAGATAATAAAATTACAACAGGATACGTCAATATCGGGGGTAGCAGTCTTAACCTTTTAAGCGTTGACACTTTGGGTGTAAGACACCCACGAAAACCGCTAGGAAACGCAATTTTAACGGTAAACTGCAAAGGGCAAAAAAATCTTTCAGTTTCTACTAGCGGAGATTATGAAAAATATTATAAAGATAATAACGGCAACAAATATTGCCACCTTATAAACCCCAAAACGGGTTTAACGACAACCACGGGCGTTGCAAGCGCAACCATTTTAGGTGTTTCTGGGGCGGAAAGCGACGCGCTTACAACTGCAATTTGCTTACTTAATCACGACCTTGTAAACGCTGAAAATTCCAACCTAATAACATTTTTGAAAAAGATAACTCAAACTTATTCTAATTGCTCTATTTACGTTGTTTTTGACGACGGACAAAACAAACTTTTAATTACAAATAAAATACAGGGTGAAAATTTCACCCTGCACGACACCGAATATTCGGTAGCAAATATCTAACGTGTTCTATATTGACAGCCATAAATTTTGTTTGGCTGTCAATTTTTCCATTCCCCTGTTTTTTTTGCAATATAATCAAAAATACTTTCAATTATTACGCCAAATATTACGGCAACTAAAACTATTGCCATCATTTGAGCCATTTCAAAATACACTTTTGCGGTGTTTAGTAAAAGCCCTATTGAATTTGCCGTTTGTGAAAGAACTTCCGCAGCCACCATAAGTTTAAAATTTAAGGATATTCCCCCGCCTATGGCGTTAAGAATTAGCGGTAAGGCTTGCGCAAATTCTACACGCATAAAAACTTGAAAAGTGTTTGCGCCATCAACCTCACCTGCCTCGGAAACTGTTTTATCAAGCGAACGGAACGCGCTTTCTATATGCGTAAAAGAGGTTGGCAAAACCACCAACGCCGTTACCACGATAGGCGCAATTTGAGAATTAGTCCAAAACAACAACAATAGAACAATCGCTATGGTAGGCAACGCGCGCATTATGCTTATTAAAGGCGCAATCAAAGATTTTACGCACTTATTTTTAACCGACAAAACGGCAAGCGCAAACGCCAAAACAAAAGATGTTGCAAACGCTATTAAACTTCTTAAAAGAGTAAAGAAAAGCGCGCGATAAAATTCCGTACTTGAAAGTTGCAAAAAGAACTCGTTTAGCGTACTTTCAACCGACGGAAGTATATATTGATTGTCAATACTTCTAGACGATATTTGCCATATCAAAGCAATAACGAATATCGTCAATAAAGGTAATATTAAGTTTAATAATTTGTTAAATTTTTTCATTGATTATGCAAAAAAATCGTCGCTGATGACCTTTGCCGAATTTGGCGCTATCTCTATAATTTTGTTGATATAATTTATTACCGATTGCTTTGCGCTAGACGCACTTTGATAATAAATTTTACAATTTTGAATAACGCTTGCAGTTATGTTATTTGCAACCAAACTTGGGGTTAAACCTTGCGACAATTTTGAATTAACCGCAGTTACCGCTAGCGTGGGGTTTTGTTCTATCCATAACACGTTTTGAGAAAACAAATTTTCCATATCGTCTATTTTTTGTTTATATTTCTCGTAAACGCTTTTCTTAACCATCAAAACCGCTTGTGGATAAGATTGCGCTTGGCTGTCATAAAGTTGTTGAACGTCTAACCTTTGCCACGTTTTATCATTTGCCATGGCGGTTAATTTGGTCGCTGCTGGTTCAGGAAGTAAGCCCACCGATAAAACGTCCTGCTTTAACAAAGGCAACATACTTTGCGCATCTGCAAAATATCTTAAAACAATTTTTCCGTCAATAGCAGTATCCCCCACAACCACGTCGTCTAATAAACCGTTTGCAGACAAAATTGCTTTTAACGTTAAATCTGGAACTAACCCTTGACCTATAACGCCAACAACGTTACCTTTCAAACCTCCAAGAGTAGTTATTCCGTTACTGCTCATCAAATAAAGGTTGCCGTGAGTTATAACCGCAGTCATAACGTAAGATGTATTTTTATTCGCTTTATAAAGTTTGCTTGCGGCGTTTATCGGCATAACTATAAAATCGCCTTTGGCTTGGTTCATTACACCACCTATATCGCTTGAAGATACCACGTGATAATCTATTTTAGTGTCAATCCCAAAATCTTCTTGGTCGTTAATAAATTTTGCAATAGCAAGCGCAGGCGCACCGTCTGGCGCGTAAAACTTGAGCGAACCGTCTGTAGGCTTGTTACAACCGACGGATAATAACGCAACCAAACTCATTGCAAGTGCCAAAATAATTGTTAAAATTCTTTTCATAAAAATTCTCCTTTTGAGTTTAATATTTTTTAGTTTAATTTTTCATATTTATCTTAAACGGTTTAGAAACGAGTTTTTTCAAAGACGCGTACTTTTGTATGTAACCGCAAAAAAACGCAAGTTTGACACCGTATTGCGTAGCAGATATTATTTGTATTAAACGGATTAGATGCAAGCAAGATAAGGCTCGCGACGTGTTTTGGATGAGATTAACCTTTTTGGTTATCGAAGTCAAAACACAGAGCAGAAACGCAGTATTGCGTAGCAGATAAGCCGTTTAAAAATATAAACGCCCTTGCCGAAATATGGGCAAGGGCGGAACGTGATTTAACAAGGCTCTATAATAGCCTTGAAAATTCCTTATTCACCCCTGCACTATTAGGCGCACCTTTTAGTTTAGGTATTTTTCAATTATATTTTACATTATAAACTTAACTTTGTCAATCTTTTAATATCTGTTTATTTACGTAAAACATATAGTTTAAAAAACACTTGACTTAAACGCCAGTTAAATAATATACTGTTAATATACGAACAAAGGAAAATAATTATGTATTGTGAAAATTGCGGTTCTTTCGTTCCCAACGGTGCAGACCATTGTTCTTGTTGCGGGCGCAAAATAGAAACCGAAGATAAATCAAACCCCGCTTATGGTGGAAAAAAAGAAGGCGCAAGCAAAAGTGAACCTATAAACCAAACTTCGCCCGAAACACAACAAACACCAACTGCTGAAGAATTTGTACAAGATTACGAGAGTGTTTTTCATTATGACAGCAGAGAATCTGATGGCGAATCCCGTTCAACTTCAAAGTCAAATTCAAGTAAAGATGAAGAAGATATAAAACATATTTCCATTGCAAGTATAATTTTAACTTTTATTTTCCCCTTGATAGGTCTTTGTTTGGGTATTGCAGGCTATAGAAAAGCAAAAGATATCGACAACGGATATAAATGGTTATGCATTGCATCAATTATTCTTTCCGCCATTTTAATTTTTATCCCTTAAAAAATTATTAGGTTTTACCTTTTAAAATGCACCTCAAAAGTTACATACTTTTAGGAGGTGCTTTTTTATAGCAAATAAAAACAAGCATCGCAAAATATTCGCCAAAGTTTAAATTAACTGCCTTAAAAATATTTAACTTTCTTTCATAATGCAACCTATAGTTTACATATTGTAAACTATAGGTTGGTTGATTTATTTATAATATAGTGATATAATAAAACAAAAAAGGAGTTTACAAATGAAACTTAGTGAAAAAATATTAAATCTTAGGAAAAAGTTTGGGCTTTCTCAAGAAGAACTAGCGAACGAACTAGACATTTCTAGACAAGCTGTTTATAAATGGGAAGCCGATATTTCATCTCCTGATTTAGATAAACTTAAACAACTTGCAAAACTATTCAATATTTCTTTTGATTACCTTATGAATGACGACATTGAAAATACTGCAGTGCCCGTAGAACCATATAAGTATACACCTAGAAGTGTTTTCAATACAGAATTAAATGTGGATTTCCATCATGCCGATATAGATAATGGTTTTTCCAAAACGAGAAAAGCATCAAACAAAAAAGTTTTGGAAACTCTTCAACTTAGAAAATCTAAAGCCGTTGCCCATTTAAAATCAGTCGGAGCAACGGAAATTGTTTTTATTCAGCCTAATGCCACCATTGCCTTTTTCTACGATGAGAATAAAAAAGTTTGTGGTTTTTATCATACTGGAGAAATTCAATTCGTTTGCCCTATTGAAAATGTTTTAGACTTTTCTTTTGGTGGTGGAAATAGTTCTGTAGTTAATACTACTGCTAAAACTCTAGTATCAGGATTTGGCTCGTTTAATACATTGGGAGTCGGCACTATTCCCGTCGCGACAGCAATCCGTGGCACATCTGCTCACGCGGTTTTATATTATACAGATGACGGCACGAACGTTAAAAACTTCAAATTGAATTTCAATATTAAAAATATATGTAACTTAAGTTATCTAGAAGTGCTGAAACATCCTATGAACAGTGGTAGTTTAGAGGCATATGAAGCCAACCTTATGCAACAATTAACCAAAACACTTGTTGAATTAAAAGGTAAAATAGACGCATTTAAGCAAATAAGCGCTCGTATTACAACTGGAGAACTATCTATTGATTCTATAGATGTTTTCACTTATCAAAACAGCAATATAAAAGCAAAAAAGGAATATGAAGAATATTTGCTTTCTATTACTGAAGAAGCCAAAAAGGCGAATACCATTGACAGCATTAAATCAGTTTTTATAGTTGGAGGATATATTCTTTTTATAGCATTAATTATAGGAATTTTTGTCTATTACTATTTTTTTAGTTAACATTATTGTTTTTTTAGATGCCAACTAAAATTGTCACTTAAACAAGTTGCAATGATTCATGGTTAACAAAACACTTTTATGAAAACTAACTCATATTTTTTTATTATACGATAAAAGAGCGCCAAAGGTGCTCTTTTATTTTCTTGCTAGGTGTATTATACCTTATAATTCCCCTTAAAGAGTAAGGGGTAAGGCATTTTGAGAAGTTTATAAAACGTTTTATCTACCGAATTTTTTCATCAGTAACGCCACCATATCTTCATTAGACATCTCTTTCTTTTCAGCACGTTTCTTTTCAGCGTCACGACGACCTTGTTTTCTTTCTTTATCGGTTTTTTGGTTTTGAACGGCTATACCGTGCGGTAAGTCGGCAGTTTTCATTGTGAGCGATATTTTTTTCTTAACGGTGTCAACGCCCAAAACTTTAACCTTTACTAAATCGCCAACCTTTAAAACGTCTGACGGGTGCTTGATATAGTTGTCAGATATTTGAGATATATGCACCAAACCGTCTTGGTGAACGCCGATATCTACAAACACGCCAAAGTCGATAACGTTTCTTACCGTGCCGTTAATTTCCATACCCTCTTTTAAGTCTGCAAGGTCCATAAGGTCGCTTCTTAAAATAGGCTTTGGTAAACTGTCACGAATATCTCTACCTGGTTTTAAAAGTTCGGTTACGATATCTTGAACGGTGGGAACGCCCACGCCACACTCTTTTGCTGCGTTATCCCAACCTTTTTGTTCTATTTTCGCTCTAATGTCGCCTATTTTACCGTTTGCAACGTCTTCAAGCGTATAACCAGTAAAAGCAAGAAGTTTTTCAACAGCGGGGTACGATTCAGGGTGAACGCCCGTGTTATCCAAAACGTTTCCACCAACGATTCTCAAGAACCCTGCGCATTGCTCAAATGCTTTTGCCCCAAGTTTTTTAACGTTCAAAAGGTCTTCTCTTTTCTTAAACGGTTGTTTTGCTCTATAAGCAAGAATTTCTTTAGCAATGCCTTTATTTAGTCCCGCAACGTAAGAAAGCAAACTTGCAGATGCGGTGTTTAAGTCTACGCCAACGCTATTAACGCAGTCTTCAACGACGCCACCTAAAACTTCTTCTAAACGTTTTTCGGGCATATCGTGTTGATATTGACCAACGCCGATAGACTTAACGTCTATTTTTATAAGTTCTGCAAGCGGGTCTTGCAATCTTCTTGCAATAGAAACTGCAGACCTTTGAGCAGGTTCGTAATCGGGAAATTCTTCCGCACCGAGTTTGCTTGCGCTATAAACTGACGCACCTGCCTCGTTTACAACTGCGTAAGAGAGTTCTTTTTCACACTCTTTAATCATATTTGCAACAAAAATTTCCGATTCTTTACTAGCCGTTCCGTTACCGATTGATATAACAGAAACGTTGTGTTTTTCTATAAGTTTAAGTAGCGTTGCTTTTGCCTCTTCTATTCTATTTTGAGGGGGTGTTGGGAACACTACTGCAGTATCTAAAACATTGCCCTCGCTGTCAACAACGGCAATTTTACAACCCGTGCGGTAAGCAGGGTCTAAACCTAAAATAATTTTACCTTTTAGTGGTGGTTGTAAAAGTAACGGACGAAGGTTTACTTCAAACATCTTTATTGCTTGTTCGCTTGCCATTTCGGTTAAATCACTTCTAATTTCCCTTTCGATTGAGGGGAATATTAAGCGAGAATAAGCATCCGCCGCCGCGCTCTTAACAATTTCACCACTTTCCGTTTGGTTTTTAACGTAAACGTTGCAAATAGCATCAATAAACGCATCCGTTTCAACGACAACCGAAACTTTCAAGCACTCTTCTTTTTCGCCACGGTTTACAGCAAGAATTCTGTGTGAGGGAATTTTGCTGATTTTTTCGCTATATTCAGCATACATATCGTAAGTTTTTGCATTTTCATTTTCTAAAAGTTTGCAAGAAAGTTCGCCAACTTCGGCAACTTTTTTACGCAACGTTTTACGAAGTTCAGCGTCGTCTGAAATCTTTTCAGCAATGATATCCGACGCACCGGCTATTGCTTGTTCTACCGTTTCAACGCCTTTTTCAGCATCAATAAATTCTTGAGCCTTTGCTTTTACGTCTGCATCAGTTTGTTCTAGAATAAAATCAGCAAGCGGAGAAAGACCCTTTTCAACAGCAACGCTTGCACGCGTTTTTCTCTTTTGTTTATACGGTCTATAAATATCTTCTGCCTCTGTGAGCGTTTCCGCACCTGCAAGAGCGATAGTAATTTCATCAGTCATCTTGCCTTGCTCTGTGATAGCGTCTGCAATTTCTTGCTTTCTTTTATCAAGGTTGCGTAGATATTTAAGCCTATCTGCAAACTCTCTTAAAACTTGGTCATCACAAGAACCCGTCATCTCTTTACGGTATCTTGCAATAAAAGGTATAGTATTACCCTCGTCGATAAGATTGATAATGTTTGCCGAATGGTCGGCGCGGATAGTAAATTCTTTAGATAATTTTGTAGCGTAATCCATAAGTGTTTCCTTTTATTTTTTTATAACGTTTAATAACCTTTATTAAACGATTTTTCCTTTTCTTTTTCTAATTTCTTTAACGACTTTTTCATAGCCGTTATCTTTTGGTTTATAATAAACCTTGCCTTTTAACCCGTCTGGCAAATATTGTTGTTCAACAAAGCCACCATAGTCGTGAGGATATTTATAGTTTGCTTTATTTAGTTTATCTTCTTTTGACGCAAACTCATAATTTTTTAGATGCGCAGGTATAACGTCGTCTTTAACGTTCACGGCATCTTCTTCAGCCGAATACATTGCAGTAACCACGCTGTTAGATTTTTCCGCCTCACAAACGTAAATGACCGCCTCGGATAACGGTATTAGCCCTTCGGGTAGCCCCAACCTTTCGTAAGCGAGCAAAGCGTTTGTTGCAACCACCAACGCGTTAGGGTCTGCCATACCCACGTCTTCCGCAGAATGAACAACCACTCGCCTAGCAAGAAGTAGTGGGTCACAACCGCCTTTTATTAACCGTTGCATATAATATAGCGCGGCGTTTGCATCACTGCCACGCAAACTTTTACAAAATGCAGACAGAATATCGTAATAAAGATTTTCATCAAAAGAAAGTGCTTTTTGTTGTATACTTTCTTCCGCATCTTTAAGTGTAACCTTAATTTTACCGTTACCGTCAGGGGTGGTGGTCATTGCAGCAAGTTCTAAAGCGTTATAAGCCACCCTCAAATCGCCCGCCGCCGCGTTTGCTATATGTTTAATAGCCTCGTCGGTTACGGTTAAATCGTAATTACCAAGCCCCTTTTCTTTATCGACCACAGCCTTTCTTAAAGCCTTTTCAATATTTTCTTGCGAAAGTTTTTTAAGTTCAAAAACTCTACATCTAGAAACTATTGCAGGCGTCATTGACGCAAAAGGATTTTCGGTTGTAGAACCTATAAATATAATATCGCCACTTTCTATTGCGGGCAACAAACTGTCGCTTTGAGTTTTGTTAAAACGGTGGCACTCGTCAAGAAGAAGGTATGTCTTTTTTCCGTAGAGTTTGGCAGAAGTTTGCGCCTCTTCAACAACTCTTTTTACGTCGGCAACGCCACTGTTTACTGCGTTTAGTTTTACAAAATTGCCGTCAGTACCCTTTGCGATAACGTTTGCAAGAGTGGTCTTTCCGCAACCTGGGGGACCCCAAAAAATGCAACTGCCAAGTTTGTCCGTTTTAATTGCGCGACGAAGTAACCCCGTTTCAGAAACTATATGGTCTTGACCCAAAAATTCCGAAAGAGTGTTTGCGCGCATACGCTCGGCAAGCGGAGCAGTTACGTTTTTCTTTTGTGCTAAATCAAATAAATCCATACAATTATTTTAACATATTCAATATTTTTTTTCAAGTCATAATACAATATATTATGACGAAAAAAATAAACCTTTTTTACGAATTTGTTATTTTTGCTTTTTTAACGGTTTTTGCAGGAATAATTGCCCTTGGCGGTAACTTTACTTGCGCCACTCTAGACGGAATAAAATTGTGGGTAGCGTGCGTGTTGCCTGCGCTGTTTCCATACCTGTTTATCACAACTATTTTGTCTTCTCTATCAATCACAGCAAAGTTTGCAAAAAAACTTTCACCCCTAACTATTTTTCTTTTTCGAACGGGTGGGTTCACGGGCTATGCATTTTTTATAAGCCTAATTTCAGGTTATCCTTTGGGGGCGAAAACTGTTTCAGACCTAAAAAAACAAAACTTATTGACTGACGTTGAGGCGGTTAGAGCCAGTGCGTTTTGCTCTACATCTTCACCTATGTTTTTAATAGGTAGCGTTGGAAACGTTATGTTCCGTTCTAACCTGTTTGGAATTTGCCTATTTTTAACCCACGTGTTGAGTGCGTTTGGCGTAGGTTTAATTTTTTCTTTTTACAAGAAGAATTTAGCGCCAGAAAAAATAATCTATACTTCTAATCAAAATAACCGCACCGACAACCTTTTATACGAAAGCGTTTATTCCGCCGTTATATCCGTTTTAGTGGTTGGCGGTATTATAACTATTTTTTACCTTTTAACAGAAGTTTTAATTCAACTTAAAATTTTAAGTTTGCCTATAGATATTTTAGGTAAAATTATAGGGGATAAATCGGTTGCGGAGTGTATAGTTTTGGGATTATTTGAATGTACTAGAGCATTAAAGTCTCTAGCGATAAGCAAATTTAACGCCTTTACGTTGCCTATTGCGTCAGCAGTTTGTGGCTTTGGCGGGCTTTCGGTAATTATTCAGTCTATCGCTTATCTAAAAAATGCAAAAATAAAAACCGCTCCGTTTATCTTGGCAAAGATAATCTCGGCGGTGTTAAATTTTATTTTTGGTATTATAATTTCACTTATTATCTTTTAATAAGTCTTTAACGTAACTTACAGCCTTTTGGGGAAGGTAAGCAGAAAAATCCCCGTGGTTTTCAATAATATTTCTTATTGCAGAAGAACTGACGTGTGTGAGCGTTGCCGGCGTTGGAATATATACGGTTATTATTTGTGGAAACATATCTTGGTTATATCTTGCCATAACGTTTTCATACTTAAAATCGTCTTGGTCGCGAAGTCCACGCACGGTAATTTTTATATCGTTTTCTTTCATAAAGTCGGTTAGCATACCGCTAAATGAAACCACACAAACCCTTTCATTATCCGCATAAACTTTATTTATAATTTCAAGGCGTTCACTATCTGTAAACATAGGCTTTTTGTCTACGTTTACGCCCACGGCTATAACTACCCTATCAAACATCTCTAAACATTTTTGAACAACGTATTCGTGCCCGCTAGTAAACGGGTCAAACGAACCTGCAAAAACACAAGTTTTCATTATCGTTCTCCTTTTTGAAAAAACGTGAGGTGAATTCTGCCGTATTTTCTGCAATCGGTTTTAATTAGCCCTTTAATCTCACCGTCAAACGCCTTTTCGTCTTCAAGTATAATAAGTCCGTGGGGTGCTAATGCGTTTATAGAATGTTCAACCACGCTCGCACCTAAATTCAACGCATATGGTGGGTCAATGTAAATAATATCGAATTTTTCACACGTAGTTTTAAGCAACCTAAAAGCGTCGTAATTGAATACGGAATACTGCTCGTCTACTTTTAATTTTTGCAAATTAGATTTTAGCAACGCAATACTTTTTCTGTCAATATCGTTAAAAGTTACCTTGCTTGCCCCACGAGAAAGAGCCTCAATACCCATAGCGCCCGTTCCACAAAACAAGTCTAAAAAACTTGCGCCCGCAATTCTAAACTGCAAAATATTATATAGGCTTTCACGCGCTTTATCAGAAGTGGGGCGAATATCACTGCCCTTAAACTCTTCAAGCACTCTGCCTTTGTATTTTCCACCAACAATTCTCATCCCTTATAATCGTCGCCGTAAATTTGGCGTTGCCTTGCCATAATTCTATCTTGTTGAAGTTGAATTTTTCTAGCGCCTAAAATATAAGGTATGCCCGTCATTAAGGTTAAGAAAGGTATTGCTATAAGATTAAAATAGTAATGCCATTGTTGAAGTTCAAAAGATATTTTAATAAACCCAGAAAACATCATATATATAAACGACGCTATTGCGCCTGCGCCGTTATATTGCGGACCAGCAGCATAGTAAAGTATAACGTGAATAATCATTAAAACAACTAGAGGTACGCAAGCAATTGCGCCAGACATAAAGCCTTTCCAAACCTTATATTCTTGTTTAAGTTTGAGCGGTCTATCTTCACCCGTTCTAATAATTTCTCTGCGTTCTATATCGTTTGCTATTCTAACTTTAAGCGCCTGTTGACCGTCTTTATACGCAAGCGCGCAAATAATTACAGCGTAAAGCCCAAGATTGAGCGTCAATAAAATATATTTTAGCCAGTCCACGTCCGTGTCAATACAAAGCACACCGAACGCCGTCATTGCCATAAAAATCAAATACACAAACGGCAAAAACGCTTGTTTAATGTAGTACCACATATAAATCTCCCTATCTTAAGTATATTTTTTGAGCGCGAAAAGCGCATTTAGTCAAAATTTCGTAACTTATTGTACCGTATTGTTTTGCAAGTTTATCAGCGTTTGTCATAACTGGATAACCCCATTTTGTGTTATTTTTACCCAACACTGCGGTTATATCCATACAACGATTGTTAAATTGCCTTGTAACGGCTTTTCTAAAAAGACCGTCTGCATAACCATATCTAATAAGGTTAAACGTTAAATCTTCTTTAGCGGTTAAATTGCCGTAAAGCGCGCCTTCGCCCCTTTTTATTAGACGTTGTTTTAACACTGGCGCATAAACTTTCATCACTGGTTTTACGTCAACTAAATCACTTTTAAAAGGTTTATAACCATATAGCAAAATCCCAAATCTTACCATATCAGCCTGAACGCCTTTTAGAAAGCCACCACTTGCAGAAACGTGACAAGTTACTTTATTATTATATCCTTTAATTAAATTATTTGCAAGTAAAAAGGCGTTTACTTGTGAGTTTAAAACGTTTTTATTTTCGGGAGCAGACAAATGAGAATATAAACCGTTTACATTGACGTTTTTGCATTTAAGTGATAAATCTAAAATTTCTTTCAAAGTTTTTAAATCGTCTATGCCTTGACGGTTCATACCACAATTAAATTTCAAATGCGCGTTTGCTACCGTTTTTTGAATTTTTGCGCGCGTTTGCAAAATCTTTAACTGTTTTATATCACTTACGGTTGCCGTAATTCTAAAACCTATTGCCCTGTCAATTTCTTTTTGAAAAAAGGGGGTTAAGCATAAAATTTCTTTATCTATTCCCCCGTAACGCAGTTCAACCGCCTCTTCTAAAGTTGCAACTGCAAAACAATCTGCAACGTTATAAATGGCGTTTGCTACTTCAACAGCCCCGTGCCCGTAAGCATTTGCCTTAACAACGGCGCAAAATTTTACACCCGTATTCAATTTTTGCTTAACTTTTAGCGCATTTTCTTTCAATATACTTAAATCTATAACTGCATTATTTAACATATTTTCTACTACAAGAAGTTGACGCTTTGTTTACAATGAGCGGGAACTTCGTCTTATTTCAAACTAGAAGTGTAAATCGATAGATTTACCGTAAATACGTTAGCCTTTGCGAAATCTTTTAATTGCAATTAAAAGATTTAACTTCCTATAGTTTATAATATAAGAAGTTGACGCTTTGTTTACAAAGGGCGGAAACTTCGCCGTGTTTCAAACTAGAAGTATAAAAACTGCAAAGTTTTTAAAGCAAGGCGGAACGTCTTGCAAATGTTTTACGTTAGTAAAAACATTTAACTTCTTATAGGTTATAATACAAGAAGTTGGGCGTTTGCTTGCAAGGACGCAGAACTTCGCCGTGTTTCAAACTAGAAGTGTAAAAACTGTAAAGTTTTTACAGTAAAACGACAGTTTTACAAATGTTTTGCGTTAGTCAAAACATTTAACTTCTTCTAGTTTATTATATGTATTTTCCACAACGATTAACCAAAAAAATAAAAATTATAACGCCTTTATTTCCTATTATACAAAAAAACGCTCTCTTTACAGAGAGCATTTTTGTGCTTTTTATTTAAAATTTTTTCTTAAACAACTTCCCGCAAATAAGACACAATGGAAAAACTGTTATTATTATCTTAATTAATAATTCTTTTTCAACATAAGAATCATTTATATTGTATTTAATATTATTGTCAGTTTTATCACTTTCATTTTGTTTAACCTTAGTAAAACACACCGAACATTTTTCATATCCTTTACTTTCTGCTTCTTCTACTAAAATTGCAATCGCAGAATTGTATAAATATCTACATTGTACCTCGTGATATTTACTACCATTCTCTGTAATAAAAACTATCTTGCTTAAATTATCAGCATTAACATTAAAGGTAAATATATTAACACTTAAAAGTAGTACAGTTAAAAATATAATTACTTTTCTCATATCTTATCATATTTTATACTACTTTATCGCTTTTGTCAAGTAAAAGTAATATATTTGATACAATATAGTTAATGGAGGAAATTATTATGAAACCCTTAAAAGAAAAAATTAGTATAACTATAGATTCTGACCTATTAAAAGAACTAAAAGAAGAGGCGGAAAAAGACGAACGCTCTCTTTCTCAATATATAAATTTAATATTGATAAAACATATAAATGAAAATAAATAGCCCCCTGTAAAACAAAAAACACCTGACAAAAAGTCAGGTGTTTTTATTTATCCAAAAATTAGTTTCTAGGATTTTTAAGTTGTGCTTGCGCAGCAGCAAGTCTTGCGATAGGTACACGGAAAGGTGAGCAAGAAACGTAAGAAAGACCTATCTTATGACAGAATTCGATTGACGAGGGGTCGCCACCGTGTTCACCACAGATACCGCAATGCATATCTTGACGAACACCTCTACCGAGGGTTACTGCCATATTCATAAGTTTACCAACGCCGTTTTGGTCGATTTTTGCAAACGGGTCGTTTTCAAAAATCTTAACGTCGTAATAAGAATCAAGGAACTTACCTGCGTCGTCACGGCTAAAGCCATAAGTCATTTGAGTTAAGTCGTTAGTACCAAAGCAGAAGAATTCTGCTTCTTTTGCAATTTCGTCAGCAGTGATGCACGCTCTAGGAATTTCAATCATAGTACCAACTTCATACTTGAGGTCTGATTTAGTAGCGGCAATTTCAGCGTCAGCAGTTGCAACAACCAAATCTTTAACGAACTTAAGTTCTTTTCCTTCGCCAACAAGCGGAATCATAATTTCGGGAACTACTTTCCAGTCAGCGTGTTTGTTTTGAACGTTGATAGCCGCACGAATAACAGCCTTGGTTTGCATTTTTGCAATTTCAGGATAGGTTACGGTAAGACGGCAACCACGGTGACCCATCATTGGGTTTGCTTCGTGTAAAGATGCAATGATTGCTTTGATTTGTTCAACGGTTTTACCTTGTGCCTTTGCAAGAATTGCGATATCTTCTTCAGTAGAAGGAACGAATTCGTGAAGCGGTGGGTCAAGGAAACGAATGGTAACGGGGTTACCTTCAAGCGCTTCGTAAAGTTTTTCAAAGTCGCCTTGTTGCATAGGAAGAATTTTTTCAAGAGCAGTTTCTCTTTCTTCAACAGTATCAGCGCAAATCATTTCACGGAAAGCGTCAATTCTGTTGCCTTCAAAGAACATATGCTCAGTACGACAAAGACCGATACCCTCTGCGCCAAGTTCACGCGCTTTTGCGGCGTCCTTGGGGGTATCTGCGTTAGTACGAACGCCTAATACTCTATATTTATCTGCCCACGCCATAATTCTACCAAAGTCGCCGGAAATAGTTGCGTCAACGGTTGCTATTGCACCGTCGTAAATATTACCAGTAGAGCCGTCGATAGAAATAACGTCGCCTTCTTTATAAGTTTTTCCAGCAAGAATAAAGGTTTTATTTTCTTCATCAAAACTGGTTATTGCAGAACAACCTGAAACACAGCAAGTACCCATACCACGAGCAACAACGGCTGCGTGAGAAGTCATACCACCACGAGCGGTCAAGATACCTTGTGATGCTTTCATACCTTCGATATCTTCAGGTGAAGTTTCCAAACGAACGAGAATAACTTTTTCGCCCTTTGCCTTCCAAATTTTAGCATCTTCTGCAGTGAACACAATTTTACCACAAGCAGCGCCAGGTGATGCGCCGAGAGCGCGTGCAGCGGGTTGTGCAGATTTTAATGCTTTTGCATCAAATTGTGGGTGCAAGAGTGTGTCTAGGTTTCTGGGGTCAATCATAAGAACTGCTTGCTTTTCGTCAATCATACCTTCGTCAACAAGGTCGCACGCAATCTTAAGAGCAGCGGCAGCAGTACGCTTACCGTTTCTAGTTTGCAACATATAAAGTTTGCCGTGTTCAACAGTAAATTCCATATCTTGCATATCTCTATAGTGGTCTTCCAAAATTTGGCAAACCTTTTCAAATTGTTCGTATGCTTCGGGGAATTTTTCAGCCATTTGAGCGATAGGCATAGGTGTACGAACACCAGCAACAACGTCTTCACCTTGAGCGTTGGTCAAGAATTCACCCATAAGTTTCTTTTCGCCAGTAGCGGGGTCACGAGTAAATGCAACACCAGTACCGCAATCATCACCCATGTTACCGAAAGCCATTGCTTGAACGTTAACTGCAGTACCCCAACTATAAGGAATATCGTTATCACGACGATAAACGTTTGCACGGGGGTTGTCCCAAGAACGGAAAACTGCTTTTACTGCGCCGATAAGTTGTTCCTTGGGGTCGGTGGGGAAATCAGAACCGATTTTTGCCTTATATTCAGCCTTAAATTGTTCAGCAAGTTCTTTCAAATCTTCAGCAGAAAGTTCAACGTCAAGTTTAACGCCCTTTTCTTCTTTCATCTTGTCGATAAGTTGTTCAAAATATTTTTTACCAACTTCCATAACTACGTCAGAATACATTTGAATAAATCTTCTGTAGCAGTCGTAAGCCCATCTAGCGTTGCCAGATTTGTTAGCCATAACTTCAACAACTTGTTCGTTAAGACCAAGGTTCAAGATGGTATCCATCATACCAGGCATAGACGCTCTTGCGCCAGAACGAACGGAAACGAGCAAAGGATTTTCTAAATCACCGAATTTTTTACCAGTAATTTCTTCCATCTTAACGATATTTTCCATAATTTCAGCCATAATATCGTCGCCGATTTGTTTTCCGTCTTCATAGTATCTCGTACAAGCTTCAGTACTGATAGTAAAGCCTTGGGGTACGGGAAGACCTATTTTGGTCATTTCTGCAAGGTTTGCACCTTTACCACCAAGAAGTTCTCTCATTTTTCCGTTGCCTTCACTAAATAAGTAAACGTACTTCATTATTGTTTTGTTCCTCCAAATAAGTTTTAGATAATTTCACGTCGGTCAAACCGACTTATTTACTTTACCACAAATATAAAATTTTTTCAACTCTTATAACACAATTTTTTAAACATTATATAAATTTTGTTATAAAAAGACCTTTTTAGTTGCTAATTTTTATCAATTCTTTTAAGGAATTAAGTTTTTCATCAATTCTGTTTTCTAAATAATATTCTAAAAGTTTAAGCGCCTTAACAGTCCCCTCGTTATCGTCGGTCAAATTTCCACTTTCCGCAAGTTTTAACGCGCGATAGGTCAGTGTGCTAATCTCTCTACCCGTGCCGTCAAAGCAATCCGTACAATAAAACGCACCCGAGCGATAATCAAAAAATACTCTTAAACCAACGTCTTTAGAACATTTTGCGCAACCGTTAAGATTTAACGCATAGCCCGACTCTTTTAGCGCAGTAACCAAAAAAGACACCAACTCGCTTTTAGGATTTCCGTTGCCATAAGCAATATTTTCTAAAGTTTTAATTACGGCAAAAAAAGTTTCTGGGGAAACTATGTCTTCTTTAAACGCTCTTTTAATAAATTCAACAACCGTTCCTGCGCAAAAATATTTTACAATATCTTCACGCACAGGGTAAAAACTGTCTATCAAAGAGGCATTTATAACCGTTCTAATTTCCCCCTTTTTAGAAAAAATAAATTCGGCAAAACAAAAAGGCTCGGATGCGAATTTTAGTTTCGCCCCTGCCTTTTTTACACCTTTCATTTTAGCGGAAACCACCCCCTGTTCGAGAGTAAACACGTTAAGTATTTTGTCGTTTTCGCCGAAAGATATTCCGCCGAGAACGATTCCGCTCATTTTTTCTTCCATTTTTAGTCCTTTTTATCTTTTAGTCTTTTGTATAACAGGTAGTGCGCAACACTACCCGTTTGATTAAACATTTGCCAAGCGGCAAGTTCTAAATCAAAATCGCTAACGCCTTTATTTTTCTTTTTATTTTTATCCATAACAAAAGTTTGCGCAAAGAAAAATAAATTATAACAAAATCTTTTCGAAATACTTCCCCCTTAAAGATTAAGGGATAAAATTAACCTTTTTGGTTATCAAAGTCAAAACTTAAAGCAGTAACGACCTGCAACTAAGTTTATAAAGCGTTTATTAAACGGATAAGTTACAAGCAAGACAAGGAAAACGAGTATTTTCAAGGGCACGCACTTTTTGTGCGTAACCGCAGAAAAACGCAAGTTTGACACAGTATTGCGAAGTAAATAAATCCTTTATGATTAAACGGATTAGTTACAAGCAAGACAAGGCTCGCGAAGTGTTTTGGGTGAGATTAACCTTTTTGGTTATCGAAGTCAAAACACAGAGCAGAAACGCTGTATTGCGCAGTAAATAAGCCGTTTAATTTTCGTAACCAAGTTCTTTAAGCAAAGACTGACTGTTTCGCCAGTCGTCTTTAACCTTAACGTAAGTTGTGAGAAAAACTTTTTTACCTAAAAACTTTTCCATATCAGCACGGGCAAAAGACGAAACTTCTTTTATTGCCTTTCCGCCCTTACCTATTAAAATTGCTTTATGGTTTAATTTTTCACAAACTATATCAAGATTAACTTCATACATATTTCCGCCTTCCATAAGCGAAAACTTGTTTATAACTATTGCCACGCCGTGCGGAATTTCTTTTTCAAATTTCAAAAGAATTTTTTCACGCATTATTTCAGCAATCATAAATTTTTCCGAACGGTCAGAAACTATATCTTGCTCAAAAATTTTATCACCGTTTGGCAATTTATCAACCAAAACTTTCAAAAGTTCTTTTAAGTTTTTACCTTTTCTTGCCGATACAGGCACTATCTCTGCGCCCGTTTGCGACAATTCATTAAGTTCTGAAATTAAAAGATTTTCAGTCATTATATCTATTTTAGAAAGCGCAAGAACGGTGGGAATTTTAAGCGACAAATATTTATTTAAAAGCGTTCTATCCGTATCGCTTATGCCCTCGTGCGCATCTAAAACGAACAGAACCGCATCAACGTCTACACAAGAATCGTCTGTGGTTTTTTGCATAACCGAGTTAAGAAGGTTATCCGCCTTATAAATGCCTGGTGTGTCTATAAACGCAATTTGATAATCTTCCGTGGTCAACACACCTAAAATTCTATCTCTAGTTGTTTGAGGTTTTGGTGAAACTATTGCAACCTTTTCGCCAACCAAAACGTTGACGAGAGTGCTTTTACCCGCGTTTGCCCTACCTACGACTGCAACAAAACCGCTTTTCATTATTCCTTAACCCCACGCAAAATAAAGCGTATTTCTTTCTCTACGTCACGCATTTCTTTTTTATCTTCTTCGGTCATATGGTCGTAACCAAACAAATGCAAAAGCCCGTGAGTGATTAAATATTCTCTCTCTTCTTCTTCGCTATGGCCATATTCTAACGCCTGTTCACGAATTTTATCTTCACAAAGCACTATTGAACCCAAAAAGATATATTTACCCTCAAGTTCAGTAGGGCAATCTTGCGGATGTAAAATTTTACCTTTTATACCCTCAAGGCTAGGATAAGACAAAACGTCTGTAATGCTGTCAACGTTTCTGGTGTTTTTATTTAGGGCGGTAATGCTTTCACCGTCTTGGAACACGAGTTCAACTTTGAAATAAGCAACTTGTCCTAACGTTTTATAAACCGCTTTTTCAATCTTATTTAATTTAATTTTCTTGTCAAAACATTCAATTTTAAGTTTGCCCATAACTTTTTTCCTTGGTTTATTTAATATCTATACCGTCAAGATTAACTTTAGGATATTCAATTCTGCTGTGATAAATACCCGTTAGATTATTCACTACCGTATGAATTATTATATTAAGTTCTTTTAACGTAATTTCACAATCTTCAAACTGCCCTAATTCCATTCTTTCGTTAACTATTTTTCTAACGACCTTTTTAACGTTTTCACGAGAGCGGTCTTGCAACGCCCTTGCTGCCGCCTCACAACCGTCGGCAATCATAATAATAGCGGCTATTTTGGTTCTTGGTTTAGGACCAGCATAACAATATTGCGCAATATCAACTTCACCGTCGGTAAACTTTTGAGCCTTGCCGTAAAAATATAAAATAGGCAACGTGCCGTGGTGTTCAACGCAAACGTCTGCAATAACTTCAGGTAAACGGTGTTTCATTATAAGTTGATAACCGTCTTGCGTGTGCGATTTGATTATGTTTGCCGAAAGTTCGGGGGTTAAATCGTCGTGCGGATTTGCGCCGTCTGCTTGGTTCTCTTTGAAAAATTCTGGTCTACGAAGTTTACCTATATCGTGATAATAAGCGCAAGTTCTAGCAAGCAAAGCGTCTTCACCGATAGCAGATGCGCAAGACTCTGCTATGTTAGAAACCACGATAGAGTGGTTAAACGTGCCGGGGGCTTGTTGAATCATACGCCTAATAAGGTTAGATTTATGGTCGGTAAGTTCGCTAAACTTAAAGCACGAAACCTTTTTGAACATAGCCTCAAATATAGGTAACAAAATCAAGAAAACCGAAACCGAAATAGGGCCCGAACAAGCACCGCAAATTAGCGACGCAACGATATTTGACGCACCGTGTTCAATAATAACCATAACCAAACAAATCATAGTTGGCACGGAAACTATTAAACTCATAATCAACAATTTTAGCCTTGAATAAACTTTATCTAAACAAACGGTGGCAATAATACCCGAAGTAAAGCCCATAATTAGCGCGGGATAATTATCTATTGTAAATTTAGTTCCGATAAACGCATCAAATAAAAATATAAGAATGCAAAATATAAAGTTCATAAAAATTGCCGTTCTTCTATTAGACAAAAACAACGTGGCGATAGCGGCAAGAGCAAGCGGACGAAGATAAATGTTTACGTATTCGCCGAGTGCAAAACAAATAACTAGCGACAATTCGATAATTAAAAACAGCATTTCCGAATTAGATGCTTTTTTCAAAAAGTCGCGTTCTTCAAAAGCAAAATAAAAGACCATAACCGCCATAACCAAAATGAGCAAAATAAAAAAGTGCAACGGAGTTATCAGGTCGGCAAAATATCCACCGATACCATTTGCCTCGGTAAGATGAACGGCTAGCAAAAACAAAGCGGCAATAACCAAAAGGTTAAAAAAATACACCAAGGCGTTCAAAACTACGTCTTTAGTTTCCCATTGTAAAACTTTTTTTGATTTGGTTTTTCCCATAAAATTTCCTCTATAACACGGCAAGCGCCGTACTTTTTAAGTATTTGTATTAAACGGCTTTATATTTTTAATTTAAAATTAAGCCTATGCGCATAACAAATTTAGCCTGCACGCATAACAAAGCGGTGCTTAACGGTAACTAAATATATAAACTCGCCGTCAACTTCTTTTACGCTAACTAAACTGTCAATCACGTTAAAATCTTCCGCATCACGCTCGGCAAAAAGCAAAGCCTTTTCTTCTTGCCCAGCCGAATTAAACTTATATTCAAAACTAGTTTGAGCAATAACCGAAACGCTACATAAAACGTTTATTTTAACCGTCTGTTCTTTTATAACGGCTATGCCGTCAACCAAAAGGTCGCCCTTTTGAACCTTGTCGTTTACGTTTACAAGCGCAGTTCCCCTATAAACCTTAATGCTTTCTATAACACCGTCAACTTGTGAATATAGTGAATAAACGTTTCCGTTTAACCTTTCCACGTCGTCAGTAGAAAGCACCAGTTTAATATTAAGACTGTTGCCCGATTTTTGACAAGACACAAACGAAAGATGGCGGTTATTAGATAAAATGCTATCTTCTAATCTGCTTAAATCAACGTTTGCAAAACGAGTAAACTTTTTAATACCACAGCCGTATAAATATTCTCTAACTTCTCGCTCGTAAATACTTCCATTACCTGAAAAAGAAAAAGAAAATATAATGCCGTCAAAATAATAAGCGGTAAGCGATATAATAATTGCGCCGATAAAAATACCTAGTGAACGATAGATTGCAAGCAAAGGATAAGCCTTGCCACCATCACGCACTTTTTTAATATTATAGCACAATTCTTTTGTGATTGCAAAAAATTTTCGCCTATCTAACAAGTTTACCGACACAACCAACCGTTTATTGCCGTATTTTTTGACGTTATAAAGGGTAACACCACGATTTTTTAAGGTATTTATAAGTCGGTCAAGGTTTAACCCACTAATTTCATAAGTGCTTTTAATACCGCCTATATACGCTCTATCGACCTTATTTTTCCGCAAATTACAACGTCTCCTGCGCAATATTTTTTTATGTAAAGCCCACACCCGCTAATAACCAAACCGCCACGCTTTAAGCACAGCGAAACTTCTTCGGGCGTGTAATGAGCAATAGAGCAAACGTTTTCAAAATACGCTGCGCCGTCGCCAAAAAGCACCGCCCTAAAACACGGCTCTTTGGGTATTTCGTCGGGCGAAAAACAACCCTTTATGTCTTCAATAAACCCCAACTTCTTATCCCCCTATATTTATTTTTTTCTTTATCTATTATATGGTTTATATCATTTTAAAATTATAAAAGCGGATGAAAAATTTTCATCCGCTTTTAGTTTTTTAAGTTTTAACTTAAATTAGTTGTTATTGTAATTGTCGAAAGTAGTTACAGGAACGGGGGTTGTCCAAGTATCATCGTCAACATTTGCTTTTGCGTAGATACCGCCACCTTGTTGAGTGCTTGCTGAAGTAAGAGTATTACCATTTGCAACGTTAGTTCCTTCAAATACAAGGTTAATGTATGCATTTTGAGATGCTTGTTTTAAAGCCATACCAAGGAAAGCAGATGCACCACAGTTGTCAACACCGTTGCCACCTTCTGCCGTTATAACGCTATCTATAACTGAACAACTTATAAATTTAATACTAGCAGGGTTGCTACCAGCGTTTCTACCTACAAGCCCTGAAACGTTGCACTTGCCAGTTACTCTACTGTTTATAACTTTTACATTATTTAATACTAAATCGCCATATACTTCGCCCCAAACAACACCAATATGGAAGCCGTTGGTTGAAGAACTATCAACAGTTACGTTATCAAATGTAATATTCTTAAACTCCGTAGCACTACCACCTGTATTGTTCGCATGACCATTGAATAAACCTTTGCCTTCAATTGTCAAATTGCTGATAGTATGTCCTTGACCATCAAAAACAAATCCGTTAGTATCTGTCGAGTGTGTTGTATGTCCTTTACCTACCCAAGTTACGCCAGTCGCATCAATATTAGTCATAATCTTGATGGTTTTACCTTGCAACATATCGAGTAAACGTGCATCATCTAAACTATCGTTAAAACTTTGAAGACCTTTTGCGGTATAGATATAATAGTTGCCTTGTGCGTCAGTACCAAAACCGTTAGAAACTTGTTTGAGAACTTCTTGGGCAACACCGTCAATGGTGTATGTGCAACCTTCAACTACGGTTATTGCAACGTTTGACTTTTTAAATGTTGTATTTGTTACAGTTGCGCTACTAGTTCCTTCTGCTCTAAACCAAATAAATGGAGCCGAAGAACCAACGGTAGAACCCGTTACGTTTATTATTGCTTTACCATTAGTTCTAATAAAGTAAATTGCACTATCGCTAACGGATACGTTAGAGTTTACAATATCAATGGGACCTGCCATTTGATTATTTATAAAACCTTCAGCATCAACCGTTCCGTTACAATTTATTATGTCAATGTCAGCGCTATAACCAGATAAACACGGACCGTTTTCAAACGTACAATCTTTCAACGTTAAACCGAATATATGTTTCTGTCCGCCAGAACCACTTTGAATGAAGTCAAAATCTCTAAATGTGCATTTTTCAAACAAAACGTAATCTGCAGCGTTCAACAAACTTATTCCGTAAGTATCAGTAGTTTTATTGAAAACTATATTTTTGAAAATTGTTTCCGTTTGACCTACTTCCGCACGATATCCACCACCATTACCATTTGCATAAACGGTAACTAGACCTTTCATAACGGTTTCACCATTTTCAGCGCCTACTAAAGTAACAAACGTAGTATCAATGTTATTAGCTTTAACAGTATTCCATCCAAATGTACTACTATCGCCCATGGTCCAACTTGGAATTTGTTTCAAAGTATAGTCGCCAGTATATTCGCCTGCTGCCATATTTACGGTTACAGGGGTATTCCAATATAATTTGCTTGTATTGATTGCATTGATTGCATTTGCAAGTTCTGCATCGTTAGTTACGTTGAAATCACGGTTTACAATGATAGTTCCGTTATTTGTTACGGTTCCGTTAACAACGTTCTTATATGTATATTCATTTCCGTTATATTCAGTACCTGAAACTATGCCGTTGTAATTAAGCGTAACGGTTGCACCGCTTGCTATGGTTACGTTTTCAACAGTAACAGCGTTGTTATCGTGTCCAACAAGTACGCCTGCACCATTATAAGTTTCGGTATAATGAGATTCTGCGAAAGGTACGAAATCTACAGTGTTGTTACCTGCAATAGTAACGTCTTTAATTAAAATGCCACCTTCAGCTTGACCAGCAATTAAACCAACTTGTGCACCAGCCGACGCTACGTTTTCAAAAATAACGTTTTCAATAGTTGAGTTACCACCAAAATAAGAGATAAATCCGCTCTTGCCTACTTCATTTTTGCCACAGTTAAGATTTTTAATGGTGTTTCCTTGTCCATCAATATTTACCCATTGAGCACGAATAGGCGCCCAAGCGTATCCACTCATATCAAAAACGTCTTTAGCAAGAATAAACTCTAAATTTTGTCCTTCTCCGTGGGGAACGCTTGCAATAATGCTATTCATTAAGGTCATACCGATTTCGTCGTTAATTTGATATTTTCTTTCGCCAAGTTTAGTGAAAGGATTAACAACGGGGGCGTTGCCTTGAACTGCCTCAACGGTCAATAAAAGATTTGCTTTTTTACCTTGATAAAGGTTGTCTATGTCTGAACCTTTTTTAGGGAAACTGATTTTTACCGTCAAATCTTCTACGTCTGCGGTGTTTGCTGCAAGTTCTGCCCAGTTAGTGTAACCTGTGTTAGAGATAACGTTTCCGTCTGCATCTTTAATTTCTACTTTAAGAGCAGGCGCAAGTTCTCCGTCAAATTTAGTTACTATTCTGTATTTAACGTTTACATCGCTAGTGCTGTTTACGTCAATATTGAAAGTAACGTAGTCGTTGGGCGTCATACCAGTCAAAGCAAATCCGCCTTGTCCGTCTTCAACAACTGCAAAACTATCGTTTGCTGAGTCTTCCAAACTACCCTGTTCAACTTTGGTTGCAGTTGCGGTTACGCTTACAGTACCAGAAGTAACTGCAATGTTTACTTTTGATTCACTTGTAAATAATGCGAACGTTGCCCCACAAATGAGCGAAAAACACATTACTATCGAGAGAATCGAAGTGAGTAAAAGTCTTTTCTTCATTTTTCTTTCTCCTTTTTCTAGTTTTTTAGTTTAGCGCGCTAGCATATACCTATTATATACGTACATACGCACGCGCACGCATTGAAAAATGGTACAAACAGTATACCCCCCCCCCTGCCAATTTGTCAAGTATTTTTTATAGTTTTTTTAATTTGCGTCTTTATAAAGCCGTATTCAATTAAATAAAAAAACGGTTTTGTGCCACAAAAACACGCAACCGTTTTGCTTTTTTGTTTATTTTTTGGTCAAATTTCAATATTTTTTAAATTTTAACCTTTTAACGACTTTAATTCGTCAATAGCCAAATTATAACCCTCAAAGCCTTTGCCTGTTATAGTTTTAACCGCAAACTCTTTAACAAAAGATATTTTTCTAAAATCTTCACGCTCGTTGACTTCTGTTATATGAACTTCTACGGTAGGAATATTTACAGACTTAAGCGCATCTAAAATAGCAACGCTAGTATGAGTGTAAGCGCCTGGATTTATAACTATTCCGTCAAACTTATTATAAGCCTTTTGAATTTTAGTTACTATTGCGCCCTCGTAATTAGACTGATAACACTTTACGCTTACCCCCACGTTTTTTGCGTGAGTTTTTATTAACGAAAGCAAATCTTTATAACTTTGTTTTCCGTAAAGATTTTTTTCTCTTATGCCCAACATATTTAAGTTAGGTCCGTTAATAACTAAAATTTTCATAAATTTTCTAACACCCCTTTGACTGCCAACTCTAATTCGCTATTGTTGTCAATCTTTTTATCTGCAAAATATTCGTAATTTTCTTTGCGCTCTAAATAAAGTTTTTCAACCGTTTGCCTATCCTTTGAAAGCGGTCTGCCCTCGGCAACAAGTTTTTCAACGCTACGCTGTATCCAAAATATTTTGCCGTTACTCTTTAACGGAAAATAATTTTCTCTATTTTTTATAACGCCACCACCCGTTGCAATAACTTTGCCCGTGGTTAAGCCAACTTCTCTTAAAACTTCGCTCTCTAACTTTCTAAACTCTTCTTCGCCTTTCGTTGCAAAAATTTCGGCAATTTCCATGCCCGCTTTTTTTATTATTTCTTGGTCAGTATCTATAAATTCTCGGTTAAGGGTGCTTGCAACTGCTTTGCCTATCGTACTTTTGCCACAACCGGGCATACCTATAAGCACAACGTTTTGCATATCGCTAGACAGTTTTTTAACTATCGGCTCAATAACCTCTTGACTTACGCAAACGTCTAAAAACTTTTCCATTGCGTATTTGGCTTGAGCAACAAGCATAGGCAATCCGTTTGAATACGCAACGCCTCTTTGCTTTGCTTGATACAATAGTTTTGTCAATGCAGGGTTATAAACGGCGTCGGCAACACCCGTTAGCATAGAAAAAGCAGATAAATCTATTTTACACTCGTAGTTGTTAGGATACATACCCACGGGTGTGGTATTTATTACAACTTCGCTTTCTTTTGCAGTATCTTTATAGTTATCATAATTGATTTCGCCCGTGCGTGATAATATCTTTACACTCTTTGCGCCAAGGCTTGTTGCAACTGCGCGCGCGGTTGCGCTTGTTCCGCCACTGCCTAAAATTAAAACGTTTTTATCTTTAACCACTATACCCGCTCTGTCGAGCATATATTTCATACCGTCAAAATCGGTGTTGAACCCTAAAATTTTACCATTTCTATACATAACGGTATTTACTGCGCCTATTGCCTTTGCGCGCTCGTCAACGTAGTCAAGATATGGTATAACGTCTTTTTTATAAGGAATTGTAACGTTAAAACCATCAAGTTTACCGCTCAAAACAAACTCTTTTATATCTTCGGGCTTAATTTCATAAAGTTCGTATGAATAATCACCCAAAAGCGAGTGGATAGGTTTAGAAAAACTGTGTTTTAACGTTTTTCCGATAAGTCCAAATTTTTTAGTCATAACTTAAAGCACTTCTCCATATGCGCCGAGGAAAGTAAATTGCTCGGTAGAATTATCTAGTTCACAAAGAAGATTTTGAACGCCCTTTTGCTTAATATCACAGTTAAAGTCAAAATAGAACATAAATTCAAAACTTGAACCGACTATAGGGCGAGATTCCAACTTGGTTAAGTTTATGCCTAAATTAGAGAATTTTGCAAGCAATTTATTAAGACTACCAGGTGCGTTTTGTGGCAACGTGGTCATAATGCTTATCTTGTTTGCGCCCTCGTAAAATTCCATTTCTTTAGCGATAAGTATAAAACGAGTATAGTTATGGTCGCTGTCTTGAACGTTGGTTTCTAAAAGTTTTAAGCCGTAAAGGTCTGCGCACTCTCTTGAAGACAAAGCCGCAACGTCACTTCTTCCGCTATCTGCAACCATCTTTGACGCAACCGCCGTGTTAGAGCAAGCAATTATTTCTGCATTTTTAAATTGTTCAAGATATTTTTTGCATTGAGAAAGGGCCTGTTCGTGCGAATAAATAATTTTAATATCTTCTTTCTTTGCATCTTTATTTGCAATCAAATTATGAGAGATAGAAAGTCTAACGCTTCTAACGATATAAAATTTATGCTCTTTCATAAGGTCGTAAACTTGATTTACAGAACCTGCAGAACTATTTTCGATAGGCAACACACCGTATTTGCAAAAACCCTTTTCAACAGCAGAAAACACACCTTCAAAATTCTTAAAATACGTTATGTCTGCAAGTTCAAACAACTTATCCGCAGCAATGCCCGAATACGCACCCGTTACGCCTTGGCAAGCAACCTTTGCTTTAACTGGAAATTTTAACTCGCCTTTACTTAGCGCATTTTGAATTTTATCGCCTATTTCCGAACGATATTCGGCGTTCATTGTTTGATAAGCCTTGCTAGTTTCAAAAATAGTTTCAAACACTCTTTTAAGATAAACTTGCTTTTCTTCGCCAACCTTTTCAGAAACTCGTAGCAAAATTTTTCTTTCTCTATCGGGGTCGTTCACCGCTTTGCCCGTTTGCTTTTTAGCCTCGCTAACCTGCGCCACAAGTTGCATACGTTGTTCGTAAAGCGTTGCAATTTGGTCGTCAATTATGTCAATATTTTTTCTGATGTCGCTTAATTCCATTTTTATTTCTCCTTATAAAACGTCGTATATTGCTATTGATGCAATAGCCTCTATTACGGGAACAGCCCTTGGCGTAATGCACGCGTCGTGCCTGCCCTCAATTTTAAGTTTTACGTTTTTCTTTTCTACCATATCAATAGTGTCTTGTTCTTTGCCGATACTAGGCGTAGGCTTAATAGCAACCCTAAACGTTATGGGCATTCCGTTAGCAATTCCACCGTTTATTCCACCGTTATGGTTAGTTTTAGTTTTTACATTTTCGCCGTCGTAATAAAACTCGTCGTTTGCTTGACTTCCACGCATTGAACTTATTTCAAAACCCGTTCCAAATTCAATACCCTTTACGGCAGGAACAGCAAACGCTAATTGCGATATTACGCTCTCTATACTGTCAAACATATATTCGCCAACGCCCACGGGTACGCCAGTTATTACGCAGTCTATAATCCCACCAACCGAATCACAATCCATACGCGCTTTTTCAATTTCTTCAAACATTGCGTCTAAATCATTTTGGTCAATCACGGGAAAATTTTTATCCCCTACAGGAATAACTTCGCCAAAAACGTCTTTATAACTTTTGCCTTTGACCTTTCCTATCTGTGATATGAACGCCGTTACTTTGATGCCTTTTTTCTCAAGTAACTGTTTGCAAATTCCACCCGCAATACACATAGGCGCGGTTAGTCTACCTGAAAATTTACCACCGCCACGATGGTCAAATCCGTCGCCATACTTACTCCAAGCAACAAAATCTGCGTGAGATGGACGAGGCGTTTTGACAACGTTGTTATAATCTTGACTTCTTTGAGAAGTATTTTTTATAACCGCTTTAAATTCACCGCAAAACTTTTGCCCGTCAAAACCATTTTCTATAATAACCTTATCGGGTTCTATGCGTTTAGTTGAATAAGCGGTGTTTTTTGCGCTACGGCGAGCCATAAATTCTTGCAAAACTTCAAAATCTGCACACTCACCGTCAAGACCGCTCACCTTTACGCCTATTTCTTGCCCGTGCGACGCACCAAAGACTTCCACTTTTAATTTATTTCCGTTATAAACGGAAAATTGTTTATCGTTAAATTGCATTTGCCTTACCCCCGAGTGAGTTGTAATCTTCAAAAAAGGTAGGATACGACTTATTTGCAGATTGCGCGTCAATAATTTCTGAAACGCCTTGCGCCCCCAAAGCAAGAATTGCTGATGACATTGCAAGCCTGTGGTCGTTAAACGTATCTGCGCAACCACATATAGGCTTTCCACCGTAAACCGTAAAGTTTTCGCCGTCGCAGTCCCCTTTAATTCCAAAACTTTTTAACATAGCAAGCGTACTCTCAATTCTGTCGCTCTCTTTTATTTTTAATCTGCTTACGTTTTTGATTACGCTTACACCGTCGGCATACGCCCCAAGCACGGCGGTTATAGGCACTAAATCAGGGCAATCTTCTGCGTCGTAAGTAAAGGCTTTAAGTTTGCTCTTTTTTACGGTAATTCCGCAATCGCTAATTTCAACGTTTGCCCCTGCAAGTTTTAGCACGTCTATTATTTGTTTATCACCTTGTTTGCTTGAAAGGTTTAAGCCTTTTACCGTGATATTGCCGTTTATTGCGCCAGCGCAAAGGAAAAACGCCGAATTAGACCAGTCGCCCTCAGGGCTACCGTTGCCCTTATAAACTTGATTACCTTTTATCTTAAATCCGTTTTCTTGCTTAATAATTTCAATGTCAAACTTATCTAATACTTCAAGGGTAATTTCAACGTAGGGCGCAGACACCAACGGCGTGGTTAAAACTATTTCACTGTCGCCGTCAAGGGTGGGCAACGCCATAAGTAACCCCGATACGTATTGAGAACTTATATCCCCACGAATACGATATATTCCACTCGTCAACTTACCCTTTAATTTAATGCAATCGTCTTGTTTTATCTCAACACCGTGTTCACGCATAACCGCAAATAATTCTGCGTTGGGTCTTTGCATAAGTTTTCCGTGGCCGATAAACGTATATTCTCCGCCAAGCACAGCGCAAAGCGGTAGCATAAACCTTAACGTAGAACCCGACTCTCCACAGTCAATCACGTTCACTTTTTTTAATAGACCACGTAAACAGTTTTCCGTTATGGTAATATCGTTTGAAGTAAAACCGCCACAGCACGCGTCGGGGTTGTTACCTGCAAAAAAATTACAAATTGCTATTCTGTGTGCGTAAGATTTTGAAGGAATTGCATTTATAACGCCAGATAGAAAGGCGTTTTGTATTTTTACGTTCAATCTAAATACCCCCAAAGATTAGAGATTTCAATTTTGACGGGTCTGCAATCGCCTACGCCGTGAACCATAATAAGCGTTATATAATCACCGCTACGTTTTTTATCAGTAAGAGATGCATTGCAAATTTGCTCAATAGTATAGGGGCAAGCCGTTTGCCTAACGTTATCTTCAACAATTTTAATTGCATTTTGATATAAGTCGCTATCTATAAACCCGTGGTTTAGAGAACTTTTAAGTATAATTTTCAGCCCCATTGCGACTGCGTTTCCGTGCGGAATAGTATAATTAGAAAGTCTTTCTATTCCGTGCGCAGGGGTATGACCTAAATTAAGAAGTTTACGCAATCCGCCCTCAAACTCGTCTTTTTCTACCACCATACGCTTATAATCCACGCAAAGATAAACTAGGTCTACGATATCGTAGTCAGTTAAAAGTAAATCAAAAACACGCTTGTCGAGCAATGAATATTTTACTGCCTCGCCCATACCGTCTTGAAAAATTGACTTGGGCAAAGTTTTAAGCATATCCGTATCGCAAATTACAAGTTCGGGTTGATAGAAGGCACCTACCAAATTTTTACCTTGAGGTAAATCAATAGCAGTTTTTCCACCAACCGAAGAATCTATTTGCGCAAGTAAAGTGGTAGGAATTTGAATATATTTAATACCTCTTAAGTAAGTTGCAGATGCAAAACCTGCCATATCACCAACAACGCCACCGCCAAGAGCGATTATTGCGTCCGTTCTTGTGAATTGATTTTCAGCCAAAAACTGCAAAATTTTAGAATACGTATCAATATTTTTGCTACACTCTCCGTGTAAAAATGCAAACTTTACAACTTCAAAACCGCTATCTTTTAACAAGTTGATAACTTTTTGAGAATACAAGCCGTCAACCGTATCGTCGGTAACTAACGCAAGTTTTTTTGTCGTTACAACTTGGCTAACAAGTTTACCAACGTTTTCAATTATTCCGCTACCTATAATAACGTCGTAAGGCTTTGATACTTTTACATTTATAATTTTTTGTGCATTACTTGTCATCTACAACCTTGCTCCTTCTCATCTTTTCGGACAAGAGTTTTTTCTCATTACCGTCAGCGAGTAATTGTTTCATCTTGTCAATATCACGATTTTTAAGCGCGCTTTTATATTCATTTAAGCTATTAACTATAGAATCTATTTCGTTTACCAAAAAATCTGCGTTATCTATGGTCAGTTGCGACCACATCTCGGGTGAAAGCCTTGCAACCCTTGTCATATCTCTAAAACTGCCTGCGGAAAAGCCCATAAACTGCAAAGCCGTTTCACTCTTTATATACGCGCTTGACACCAAATGCGCAAGTTGTGAAGTAAACGCTATAATTTCGTCGTGCTTTTCTGCCGTGGTTATAACAACCGTGCCAAAACCGATTGACAACGAATATGCTTTTAGCCACGCAATTTTTTTCAAATCTGCCTTTACGGGAACAAGAATCATTGACGCTCTGTCAAAAAGCGTTGCGGTTGAGTGATTTACGCCTGAAAATTCACGCCCCGCCATAGGGTGTGCGCTTATAAAATCTAATTTAGGAAACTTGTTTGCAAGTGTTTTCATTTGCTCAACAACCCTGCGTTTGTTTCCGCAACAGTCCATAACCAAACACCCGTCTTTAAGAAGTGGACAATATTGTTCTAACGCACCTTCTAGTGCGTTGGGATATAGCGAGAGCACCAAAACGTCTAATTCTTTAACGTTTTGCTCGTTCAACTCGTGATGATATGCGCACAACAACTTGCCGTCAAGCATTGCTTTTTTGCTTACGTCAAACGCATAAACAATATCTTTAGTGCGGTTTACTATCGTTCTGCCAAGCGAACCGCCTATCAATCCCAAACCTATAATACCTATCTTCATAATCAACCGTTCTTAAGTTAAAAATTTACTTTTTTTCCTACTAATTTTGCCATTGCCCCAACTTTACCCATAAGTGAAGAGAATTGTTCGGGGTTAAGTGATTGCGCACCGTCGCAAAGGGCGCGTTTGGGGTCGTTGTGAACTTCTATAATCAAACCGTCTGCACCTGCGCCCACGCTTGCTAGCGACATAGGTTCAACGAATTTGGCTATACCAGTAGAGTGGCTTGGGTCAATAATTATAGGCAAGTGAGTTTTTTCTTTAAGAGCGGGAACAGCCGACAAATCAAGGGTGTTTCTTGTCATTGTTTCAAAAGTTCTTATGCCCCTTTCACATAAAATAACCTGACAATCGCCCTCTGCCATAATGTATTCTGCGCTCATAAGCAGTTCTTGCAATGTGTTCGCAAGTCCACGTTTTAATAATATAGGCTTACCGGTCTTTCCAACTTCTTTCAAAAGTTCAAAGTTTTGCATATTTCTTGCGCCTATTTGAATTATGTCAACGTCTTTAAACAAATCAAGGTGGCTAACCGACAAAAGTTCAGTTACTATCGGAAGACCTGTTTCTTCTTTCGCTTTAAGAAGTAAGCCTATACCCGTATCTTTAAGACCTTGGAAAGCGTAAGGCGAAGTTCTTGGCTTAAATGCGCCACCGCGAAGAAGCGTTGCCCCCGCTTTTTTTACAGCCTTTGCAACTTCAATAATTTGACTTTCAGATTCAACTGAACACGGCCCTGCAATAACCGTAAAATTATCGCCACCGATTTTAGTTCCACCAACTTCAACAACCGTGTCAACAGGGTGAAACTTTCTATTTGCATTTTTATAAGGCTCTTGAACACGCTGAACTTGTTCAACGATATCTAATGAAGAAATTAAGTCTTGGTCAACCTTGCTAGTATCGCCAACAAGACCTAAAACGGTTGACTGTTCGCCACGACTAACGTGAACGTCAAGCCCAAGTTCTTTTATCCATTCAACAAGATTGTTAAATTGCTGTTGTTCACAAGAATTTTTTACTACGATAATCATAAAATTTACTCCTAAATTTGTAAATTAAAACTGCAAATAATATTTTTAAATTGTTTTAAAGGTTTTATATTTAATTAAACGGATTAGATGCAAGACAATTTATTTTAATGGTTTAGAAACAAGTTGCAGTAGGCTCGACCAAGCAAAAGGATGAAATTGACCTTTTTGGTCATTGAAGTCCAAATGCTTTTCAGTAACGACGCATAACGAAGTTTATAAAACGCTTAATAAGAAAGGGCTTTGTAATCACTACAAAGCCCTTGAGTTTGTTTTTTCAAGCAAAAACAATCCGTATAGTAATTACTATCGAAATATTCAAGACCTGCTATTAAAGTAAAAGTAAAAATACGAATTGTTAAATTTCATAATATTGCCCTCTAAATTGCCTTTATTATACTACTACAAAAAAGAACTGTCAAGTAATTTGTAAACAAACTTTTAGCATTTTTCAATATTTTTTATAACTCTGATTGTTCTCTAGCATCATAATAGGTTGCGTTGTCAATGCTAGTGGGAATTTGACGCCACGTATTAGCATAAACGTATAGATTCGAATTTGTTACAGTTGTGCTTTTAGTAAACCTTAATGCGCCGGTATCGTCAAAAATACAACCCCTTACAACAAGCGAAACTTGACAATCTTGTAAAGTTTCGTTTTTAGCCGTAAACATTATGCACCTATTTCTAACGATATCTTTAAAATAGCAATTTTCAATTATCGTTTCGCCTTCAACACTATAATGTCCTAAACGAATTGCGCTATAAGCAATATGTTCAAAATGACAATTTTTAATAACGGTTGTTCCCCAAGTTTCGCCTATAAAAATAGCAGACAAGTTAGAATCTTCATAATTAACGTTATTAGTTACGTCTTTAAACGTGCAACCGTCTACAATAAGATTTTCTACAACACCTTTTTTCCACGCGCTGTTTATAGTGCCAAGCCCAGAAAAATTACAATTTTTTATAGTTATATTAGACCAGTAAGAAAAACCGCCCGCAGTTTCAAATTTTATGCAAGGGGAATAATCGGTTTCAGGGTCGTTATAATAAATATCTATATTCTCAATGGTAACGCCGTCTGCCCCACCGTTTACTTGAACAACTTCAACTCTAGTTCCCTCTTCTGCAACCAAACGCACCTTTTTTTCAAAATCGCCAACGTAAATTTGACCGTAAGTACCTTTCTTTAAGCAAATGGTAATATCGCCGTTTGCCGTTTGTTGTGCTTTTGTAACCTCGTTTCCGTCAGCCGTTCTATTGCCAGTATACTTTATGACAGCGTCCGCATTAAAAGTATCTATAACTTCATCAGTTGCCTCACCGCACATCTTGCATTTTTTTGAAATGGTAACTACGCCACCGCTTTCAGCGTAAAACTGTTCATTGCCAGCAATATGCTCACACTTTTCTTTGCACGCAGAAAAAGTAAATATGCACGCCGTTAAAATAAACGCCGTTATAATTAAAGAAACTATTCTTTTCATTTAATATCCCCAAACAATAATTTTACTATTAAAAACAAAAATTTAAGGTTTTGCTTGCAAACAACAAAAACTTTGCCGTGTTTTACATAACGCAGTTCGCCTTGCAAAAAATTAACTACCTTTAATATTTTACCATACACTTAAAAACCATACAATATAAAAAAAGATTATTTTATGCTTAAATTCAATATATATAACAAAAAACATCAACCGCAGTTGATGTTTTTTACAAAGACTTACGTTGGTTTTTTTATTATATTCTTTTTGCTATTGCTTTAAGGAAATCTTTAGAGTTAAGTTTTATAGGCGTTACACCCTCTTTTTTGAAAAGAGAAACAAGGTCGCCCGTCATCTCGCCACCCTTAATGGTGTCAAGCGTTGCGTTTTCAAGGCGAATTGCAAAATCAACAAGCGCATTATTGCCGTCAAGTTCGCCACGTTTTTTAAGCGCACCCGTCCAAGCAAAAATTGTTGCAACGGGGTTTGTAGAAGTTTCTTCGCCCTTAACGTATTTATAATAGTGGCGAGTAACCGTGCCGTGAGCAGCCTCGTATTCATAAACGCCGTCGGGTGAAACTAAAACGCTGGTCATCATTGCAAGACTGCCGTAAGCGGTTGCTACCATATCACTCATAACGTCGCCGTCGTAATTTTTGCACGCCCAAACCATACCGCCTTCACTTCTAACCACACGAGCAACTACGTCGTCAATGAGCGTATACATATATTCAATACCCGCTTTTTCAAATTTTTCTTTATATTCGTTTTGATATATGCGGTTAAAAATTTCTTTAAAATTGCCGTCGTAAACCTTACTTATTGTGTCTTTAGTGGAAAACCATAGTGGCATTTTCATATCAAGCGCATAATTAAAACAAGCACGAGCAAAACTTTCAATAGACTTATCGGTGTTATGCATTGCCATAATAACGCCACCGCCACTAAAGTCGTGAACGGTCTGTCTAACTTGATTTCCATCTTTATCCGTATAAACTAGTTCCGCCTTGCCTTGCGCGGTTTTTCCGTCAACTGCCTTATAGATATCGCCGTATGCGTGGCGGGCTATAACGATAGGTTTTTTCCAAGTTGGAATGTAAGGGGTTATGCCGTCAACTAAAATAGGCGCGCGGAACACCGTGCCGTCAAGCATTGCCCTAATAGTTCCGTTGGGGCTTTTATACATAGCCTTTAGCGAATATTCTTCAACTCTTTGCGCATTGGGCGTTATCGTTGCGCACTTTACGGCAACACCGTATTTTTTAGTTGCAAGCGCGCTTTCCGCAGTAACGCCGTCGTTAGTAAGGTCGCGGTTTTTAAGACCTAAATCATAATATTCCGTTTTAAGTTCAACAAACGGTTCAATTAAAATTTCTTTAATCCATTGCCATAAAACTCTGGTCATTTCGTCGCCGTCCATCTCGACGAGTGGCGTAGACATCTTTATTTTTTCCATAGAATTACTCCAAATCTTTTGTTAAAAAATATTTTACCATAACTTATAGTTTTTTTCAAGTGTTTACTCTTTTAAGGGCTATTTGAATTTACATATATAAATTATCAATCTTTTTTATGTAAATTATCTTTTCACTTTTGCGCCTTTACCTACACAGCCCGTCAAAACACCCGATTTAAATTCAGTTTGAACGGAAAGCGAACGAGCGTAATCACCTAGCGCGCGGTTTATAACTTCGCTCAAAATTGTCGTTAGCGTTTTTAAGGTGTTACCAAATAAATAATAGGCAAGCGAACCGGGAACGGTGTTTATTTCATTTAAAATTATATCTTTATCTACTAAAAAATAATCTATTCTTATAACCCCAGTAAACCCTGCCTCGCAATAAACTTTTTGCGTTATTTTTTTTATTTTATCTGAATATTTTTTGTCGATATCTGCAGGGAAAATTCTCTTTCCGCTTTTATATTTATCGCCAAAAGTTAAAACTTCGTTTCTTCCCACGGGGCGTTCACACTCGGAAACGACAACGTTACCGCCCGAATCTTGATAGCACGCGCAATTTATTTCTATAAAATTTTCCAAACACGGCTCTATTATTGCGCTTTCGCCAAACCTTAACGCATATAGTAACGCCGTTTTTAGCGTTTGGTCGTCAACGGCTTTATTTACGCCTATGCTTGAACCAGACTTGTTTGGCTTAACTATAACGGGATAATTTAAGTTCTTTTTTACCTTTTCAAGTTGCTCTAAACTGCTTACCGTTATACTATTTAAAGTTTTTACACCCAAACCTTTCATAACCGTTTTAGTAAACGTTTTATCCATACACACTGCGCTTGGCGTTATAGGTGGCGAGGCAAGCGGAATTTTGCACATAGATAATAAACCGTAAAGACAACCGTCTTCACCACGCTCGCCGTGTAAACAGTTAAGCGCAACCGATAGGGCGCAAAACTTTTTTAACTTGTTCTTTTTTAAAACGTATAAACAATTATCTCCGCAAACTAAAGTTACTTTTAAAAGTTTTTTATAATCAAGGCATTTATAATTATCTAAGTCTTTAAGAACCTCGCCCGTATACCACTCACCGTTTTTATCTATGTATATAGGAATACCGCAAAAAGCGTTATCGTCTAAAGAATTTAACGACATAACACCAGTTATGACCGATATATCGTGTTCAACCGATTGACCCCCGAAAAACACCGCCACATTTTTCATAAAAAAAACACCTCCGCTCAAATTTTTCCGCTTTGGTGTTTTAATTATATCTTTACTAAAAGTAATTTTTATTCCCCTCAAAGATTAAAGGGATATTTACAAAATCCTAAAACGTTTCAACTGTAGAAACTATTTTCCCTTAAAGAATAAGGGGATATTTACAAAATCCTAAAACGTTTCAAATGCAAGTCAGACACGGAAAACGAGTAATTTATGCAGGGCGCATACGCCTCTGTATGTAACCAAATAAATACGCAAGTTTTACGCGTATCACGCAGTATTTCAAACGTTTTAGCAAAACCTAATTAGTTATAATTATCAGGCAAATCGTTTTCAAACAACACCACGTCGCCCTCTAAAACAATTTCGTTAAGCAACGCGTTGCCTTTGTTTAAACTCTTTGCAAACTTGATATTTTCTCTAGGCATACCGCCTTCAATTAGACCGTTAATGAGCATAACTGCGTTATGGTTGCCTATTATTATAACTATATCGGCGTGTTGAGCAAGCGTTTTACCAAATTCCATATTTACCACGTTTTCAACTTTGCCAAGTTCCACAAGCCCCGGTGTTAAAACAATTTTTCTACCCTTAAACGAGTCAAGAACTTCCATTGCCGCGTCAATTCCGTCTACGTTTGAATTATAACTGTCGTCAATAAGAACGATTTTTTTATTGTTGGGCATAAGTTCAAGCCTATGTTCTATTGACTGTATTCTATTTATACCCATAGCAATTTCTTTTGGGGTAAGCCCTATTTTATAAGCCACTGCAGATGCAAGACAAATGTTTCTTACGCTATGTCTACCAAGTAGCACGGTTGAACATTTGACCGACTTTTCCCCACCGAAAACAAGAGTAAAACTCATACCCTTTGCGTCCATTTTAACGTCGGTTGCCGTTACGAAGTTATCTTCATTTTTCAATCCTGTTGCATACTTTTCGCCGTTGAATCGTCCCATCAATTCTAAAGCGTTTGCATTATCCGTCGCAAAAAATCCTACGCCACCTTGTGGTAAATTTTCAAAAAGTTCATACTTGGTATCTTTCGTTACGTCTATTGACCCAAAACTTTCTAAATGCTGATTGTTTACACCCGTCAACACACCGTATTGAGGCTTAACCATTTGCGTAATTTCTTTGATATCCCCACGACTTCTTGCCCCCATTTCGGCAATAAAAACGTCGTGCGTGCTGTCTAACTGTTTAGCCGTGATTGCAATTCCAAGCGGTGTGTTATAAGACTCGGGCGTTGCCAAAACCCTATATTTTTGAGAGAGTATTGTCTTCAAAATTTCTTTAACGCTAGTTTTTGCAAAACTACCAGTTATACCTATTTTTATAACGTTTGAAGTGTTAAGTTTGTTTACCGCGCGACGAATATAATATCTTCTAATAATCGTTTCTAACGGCTCGTTAAACCCGTACGCTAAAAACAAAATATACGGCGTTAAAATAGGCGTTACGCACATAAGTGAAAAACGCAAAAGCGCAACGACTTCGTCGCCGATAACAAAAGCAAGATAATTAAGCAAAACTATTATGCCGAACGATATTGACGCAAGAAAAATAAAATAGGTTACGCAAAGCCTTACTAGACGTTTTGTCTTTTTTAAGGGAACTTTTGCATTTACGCTACTTTCAGTGCTAATATAGAGCAATGCAAAAATAATATACGAAACGAAACCTAAATATGAAATTGCGCTTTGCCCAACGTCTATGCCCATTATTTTGTTTGCTAAAGGCGCAAAGCAAATATTAAGCACGCAAAAGAACAAAAACGCTAATAGGCACAAAAGCATAAGCCTTGACATATAAGGCGTATCTTTATTAGACAACCACTTAAAATAACGTTTGCCACGATAACCGCATTGTTGCAACACTAAAATAAACTTCATTGATGCGAAGAAAAGCAAAATAGCGTTCATAATGCTTAAAACAATATAAACGGTAAGTTGGTCGCCTGTAAACAAATCTTTAAACTGCGTTACTGTTGTAGGTAACATCTTTTCTCCTTTTACGAGAGTAAAAACTCTCTAACTTCAACGTTAAATTTATTTGGTTTATCTATAAAGCAAAAATGCCCTGCGTCTTTAATTAAAATTAGTTGTGAATTTTTTATACCTTGATTAAGTTTTTTTGCCGTATAAACGGGCGTTTCAAAATCTTTTTCGCCGTTGATTATTAAAGTTTTGCAATCAATATATGGCAAATACTCGTCTAAAACTTCGCTTGTTATCAACTTAAAACTTTCTTTCATCACGTCGTTTACTGCAAGATAATCTTTAGAATAAAATATAGATAATTTTTCCCTAGGTATAAATTTTTTAAGCAAATTAAAAAGGGATTTTTTAAATTTCTTTTTTAGGGTGGGTTTAGTTTTAAGCCCCGCCGACCCCGTAAGCACGAGTCTATTACAAAAATCTTTATTTTTAGCGCACGCTTTAATTGCAATACGCCCGCCGAAAGAGTGGGCTATTATATGTGGTTTATAAAGCGAATTTTTATATTTATATTCTTCAACTTCTTCAATATAATTATCAAGAGTATACGGTTTTTCCATTAAACTATTTGTGCCAAACCCTTTAAGGTCGGGCGCAAAAACTGAAAAATCTCGCCCAAAATAGTCTAGTTGGCGAAAAAAAGAACTTCCACTTGATAAATAACCGTGCAAAAATAAAATATCACTTTCTTTAGTAAAAGAATTAGCATTTACTTTTTCGGTCATATCTCCTTAACAAAAACCAAAGCGTTTTCTCCGTCTTGATAATATTTTTTTCTAACGGAAATTTTTTCAAACCCTTGCGATTGATAAAAGGCTATTGCGCTATCGTTTGACTCTCTCACTTCTAAAAACAACTTTTTTACACCGTCGTTTTTAAGCGTTTTTGTAACAAAATCCAAAAGTGTCGTTGCAATTTTTCGTCTGCGATAATCTTTATCCGTAACAACGCCTTCTATATCAGCGTCGTCAACGGCTTTAGAACAGGTTATAACGCCAACCAACTTATCGCCGTCAAACACGCCTGCACAAATAAATCTTCCACCGTCAAAAGCGTCTTGCAACATTTTTGCGTTCCAACCGTCTGCAAAATCTTTATTGTACAGCGCAATTATTTGACTTACGTCTTCTTTAAATAAAAGTTTAACAGTCATCTGCCTTCTTCCGCCTGACTTTTTCTAACGTAAAGCGGGTTTAGGTTTTGCGCATCAAAAGATATTTCATTAAGTTTATTTTCTATTGCGTTTATAAGTCCGTCTGCAACCGAAACAACCTCAACGTCAAACCCCTCTACTGGCGCAAAAGATAACACCTTATAATCTTTTACAATTTGCTCTAACTTATCACGCATTAAGTATGCAGGGGGATAAACAACTTCACCGCCGTTATAACCACACACGTAAAAACCGTTATGTTTAGCGTCAATAATTGCCAAAACTTTATCCCCGATTTTATTATACGCAATGGTATCGAAAGAAGTTATAGAAAGGCTTGGTTTTTTATAAGCAAAGCACATTGCCTTAACTGTTGCAACGCCTATTCTAATACCTGTAAACGACCCTGCACCCACCACACACGCAAAAAAATCTGCATCTTTTAAATCAAACTTTGCCTTTAATGCAAGTTCTTCTACCTTGGGCATAAGTTCAACCGAGTGATTAACCCCGCACTCTAAATCGTGCGTTTTATAAATTTGGTCGCCCTTTTTTATGATTACGGTAAGATTTTTACCACTTGTATCTATAGCAAGATAATTCATAAAATAATCTTTCTCCCGTTGTCGCCCGTCTTTTCAATCTTTACAACTTTACAATTTTCAGGCAAAACGTCTTCTATGTTTTCCGCCCACTCTATAAAACAAACGTTGTCGCCGTTAAAATAATCGGTAAGCCCTAACCTTTCAGCATCTTCCCCACACGATAAACGATAACAATCGTAATGGTATATAAAGTCGCCGTACACGTTAAGATAAGCGTAAGTGGGACTTGTAACTCCGTCTAACCCAAAAAAACGCGCAACACCTTTTACGAAGTGAGTTTTGCCTGCCCCCAAATCCCCAGAGAGCAAAATCACGTCGCCTTTTTTTAAGGTTTTTGCATATTCAAAAGCAATTTCTTCAGTTTGTTTTTGGCTGTTAGACAAATATTCCATATTATTTCTTCTATTTTATTTTAATTTTTTCAAACACAAAACCTATGCGCTTATATAAGAGTACGGTTAAAATACTTACCGACACAGATTTTATAACGTTAAACGCTACAAGCAACCACATTACGCCGTCGAACGCTTGCGCCATACCGTAAAGTGGAAAAGTTATAAATTTATTTACCAAAAGCGCAACCACAGTTTGCACGATACAAGATACGACAAGACTGATAATAACGACTTTTATTCCACGCTTAAACATATAAACTATTGACGGGGGTAAAACGTAAACTAAAATTACCGCCATATTCGCTATCTGCCCAACCCCGAAAGTTGACGAGCCTATTAAACATAAAAGTTCTTTAATTACGCCCACGAAAAGCGCAGCGATAGGCCCGTACATAAACCCTGCAAGCATTATAAAAACGTTAGAAAAATCTAGTTTTAAAAACGCCACTGCAGATGCAGGAAACAGCGCAAACTCTAAAAAAGAAACGCCGTAAGAGAGCGCAGTAAAAATGGCTATGCCCGCAATCATTCTGGTAGAAAATAGCGGTCTAACGTTAGAACGTTTATTGACCTTTATGGTTTGTTCGGTTTGTTGTGCTTGATAATTTTTATCCATAAAAATACGCCCCTTTTCTTTTCGGGGCGTAAAAATGCACGGAACGACTTTCGAGAGAACGGAACATCCGCCCTCTTTAAAAGACAATTCTTTTCCCATCCGGACTATACCGTCGGTTTCGGAATTTAACCGAATCAACCAAAGTTGGCTCGCAGACTTTACTGCCGATGGGGAATTTCACCCCGCCCCAAAGAATTACGATATTATTTTTTCGCCTTGAAACCTAAAGTTTTTCGGCACTATTATATTGTATAACGATTTTTACCGTTTGTAAAGTAAATCAAACGGCTTTAATCCCTTTAATTTTAAATTTTTCTAAAAGTTCTTTTCCTATATTGTCTGCATAAGGCGTTAAAATCTTGTCAGCGCCACATTTAAATAGTTCAGACACGTCTTTTGCGTTTTCAACGTTTGCAAGAACACCTATTTTCTTTAAGCCCCTGTACTTGTTTATAACAACCATTTTGTTTTTAACTTCCTCAACGGTTGCCTCGCCAAAAACGAATATTATGTGCGAAAGTTTGGTTTTGCTTATGGCTTTTATTGCGCGGTCTATAGCCCCTTCGTCAAGGTCTAACGCATTGAGCGCAATGCTAGAAATTCCATAACGACCTATTGTTACGCATTGTTTTTTGAATTGCTTTATATTTACCTCGTCTAAAAGCATTGCAGGCATCATAACGGTGTTTTCTTCTACGCCGTAACTCTTGCCGTCTTTTATGCTTGCAAGTTTTGCCTTAAACGCACTTTCGCCAAAGGGAAAATCAATTATCGAACAAAACCTTGCGGGGTAGTCGTTTTTACTTTTAACACGCTTACATACGGCAAAATATGCGGGCGAAACGGTTATTCCGTCAATATTTAGAAGTGAAGAATTTATAAAAAGTTTTTCTAATTCTTCTTCCGTAGCGTTATATCTAACAACCACCTTGCCAACTTTAGACATAAATTTATGTATTTGGTAAATAAAAAATTCTTCTTTTATGTTTTCTACGGGTGAGCCTAACAAAACGGCAAGTTGTCTAAACAAATCTTTTTCCGTTTCTTTTTCTGATTGCTCTGAAGTCGTTGGGGTTTCTTTAGCCACGTCAGTAACGGGTTGAACGGTTTCCCCTGCAGGTTTTTGTTGAGCAGAAGTTTCTTGAACTTGCTGTTCTGCCGTTACGTTGTTTTGCTCTTCACTATTAGGTTTAGTATTAGTTCTTGGCATAAAATTCTCCATTAAAAATATTTTACGCTTTTTTGCGTTTATAAACGTTTACTTCAAAAAAATTCATTTATCAACAAATAGTTTCAGTAAACTGTATAAAATTTTTGTTAAAGTGTTGAAAGAGGTGTTTTATGAACGATTTTTCCCTTTCTTTTACGCTAGGTTTTATGTGCACGATTGCGCTATTTGCTTTCAGTTTTTTAACCGTTGTAGGATTTAAAACTGTGGTTTCTGCATTAAAACGGTGGTTTCCGCAAAGTTCCACAACCCTAACTAGACAAGAAAAACCCAAAAAACAACGTAAAAAAAGCAAACCCGAACAGCAAAAAACACCTTCGCCCGTGCGCAGTATTGAAATAGACCCACAACAAATAGACCGAATTTACGTCAAAAAAACTGGTTGAATTTTCTTATTTTTAACCATCTTATTATCCACTTAAAGATTAAGGGGGTAAGGGTTTTGAGGAGTTTGTTAAAGGGGTTAAGAAAAAACGACTTCGGAAAAGAGTTGTATCCTTATTCTTAAAACTTTTTATCATAGGTTTTTACAAAACCTATCACGCAATATTTCAAATATTGTAAAAACGTTTCAAATGCAAGTTAGACACGGAAAACGAGTAATTTATGCAGGGCGCATACGTCCGTATGTAACCAAATAAATACGCAAGTTTTACGCGTATCACGTAGCATTTCAAACGTTTTTTAGTATTTGGTGGTATTCTTATCATCCCCCCACAACGCTTCAAGATGATAAAACAACCTTGTTTCGTCGTTGAAAAGATGAACCAAAACGTCGCCGTAATCAAGCACACACCAACGCCCTTCACGAACGCCTTCACGACGAACGGGGGCAATGCCCAACTTATCCATTTCTTCTTCAACGTGTTCAACTAGTGAACGGGTATGCGTCATTGAGCGACCACCTGCAATAACGTAAAAATCAGCGACTTCGGTTTTACCCCTAACGTCAATGCTTACGATATCTTCTGCCTTATGGTCTTGTAAAATTGTGCAAATTTTTTCTACAAATGCTTTTGAATCCATATCAATTTCCTTTTTTAATCTTTTACGTAATATTCAAACGCATTTATCGTTTCAAAGTAAATGCGTTGTTTTTTATTTAATAAGTGCAAAAACTCTTCTTTTAAGCACTCAACAAAACACTTTTCAAAATCTTCTTGCTCGTAAAGTTCTCGTAAATATTCAACACCCTCGTAATCTCTGCCCTCTTCAACCATATCCGCAACGAATATAAGTTTACCAAGTAAGGTCATATTTGCTTTGCCCGAAGTGTGAAACCTAATTGCGTCTAAAATTTCTTGGTCGTCAACACCCAGATATTTTTCTGCAATAAACGCCCCTAAAAAAGAGTGAACCACGGGGGCTGGAACGTCTTTTGGCAAAACGAAACCTTTAACTTTAGTATGGTCAATATATTTTGCGCAATCGTGCAAGGTTGCAGATATTCTTACCTTTTCAGTGTCAAGATTTAACTCCTTAGCCTTGTTTAACGCGCAATTTATTACGTTAGCGGTGTGCCTTAAACGTTTTTCTGGCAAATATTTTTTAACAAATTGAGTGTAAACGTCGCCACAATACAGCCCTTTTTGTTTTATATACTCTTCAATTCCGTTAGGCGCAATGCCCAAAAGTGGCAACCCCAAAGACGAATAAATGCGGATTTTTGTAGACGAGGCGTTGTTGCCCTTATAAGAAAGCCTAATAAAATCTTTATTAAACTGCTCTTTAAAATATTTTTTTTCCTTTTCGTAATCGGTAAAAACTTCTTCTCTGCCAAAAACGGCAAGGTCGCAAGCGTTCAAAATGCGTTCAGGATATTTCCACGTTTTAAAGTTTGTGAGCATATCGCCACCACAAATAAAAAACAACTTTGCGTCAAACGTGTTCTTAAAATATTCTACGGTAAGATAGGTATAACTTTTTCCCTGTTTTTGAATTTCATAATCACTTACGATTATTTTTTCTTCGCCACTAAAAGCAATTTTAAGCATATTTATTCTGTCTTCCGCAGGGGCTGGGGCAGAATTTTTGTGAGGCGATATAAAAGTTGGCATAACAAAAAGTTTATCAAGTTTTAATTCTTCTAAAGCATTTTTTGCAAGCGCAACGTGTTCAACGTGTACGGGGTTAAACGTACCGCCCAAAATACCTATTCTTTCCATAGTTTTATTATCGCATATTTTGAAAATAAAATCAATAATTTTTTAAACAATAAAGAACTAAACTTTCAAAAACGTTTTTGACTGTTGTTTTTATTATTAAAATAGTATATTTTAACTTTATTTGGCAATAACTTAAGAAAAACATTTAGGGGGTAAACTATGAAAACTCGCCTTGCTGTTTTAACGGACACTGCATTTATATCGTTTGTAACTTTTTTACTTTCTTTAGCCCTGTTGAATAATTTTTTAGAGCGTGAATTTGCATTGACGTTTGCAAGTTGCATATGCGCTTTAACGGCGGTCTTTTCTTTTAAGAAGTTATCAAGCAAAAGCAAAAAATTAAGGCTTGATAGAGCGCAAAAACAAGAGCGTGATTTGGCAATTTCGCAACTAAATTTATACACTTTGCAAGAACAAACTAAACTTTTTGAAAAACTTTTAGAAAAACTAGGCTATAAGGTTGAAAACAAACGTGGCGTTTTAAAATTACCCGATAAAAACGTTGCAATATTTTGTAAATTCGGTTTTGATTATCTTACAAAAACGGATATTGTTAAAATATTTAACAGCATAAACGCTAAAGAGCGCGCGTATATTCTTTGCGAAAAAGTTTTGCCCGATATTAAAGAGTTTGCAAATAGATTTGACGACAGAATTAAAACGGTTGACGTAGACGAAATTTATAAAGCGCTTTCAGACAACGAACTTTTGCCCAAAACAAAATTTTCATTTTCACAAAAAAAACCAAAGTTTTTAGTTGTTATGAAAAGCCTATTTGAAAAGAAAAAAGCCAAAACGCATTTTTATTTAGGTTTGACCTTTTTATTGACGAGTTATATCGTGCCTATTAAAATTTATTACGTAATTTTTGGGTGTATTTTTTTAACAATTTCTTTAATATGCTTTCTCTACGGCAGAGAAAATGCAAAAACGGTTGCGTAAAAACGCAACCGTTTTATTTTTTGTTTACAAATTAAAAAATGATATGCTCTACTTTGGGGTTATGGCTTCTACGATAAAAAACAAGTTTTCTGCCCGTTGCACAAACAAATTCTGCGCAAAGTTTTTCTGCAATTTCAAAGCCCGTCTCTTTTACGTATAGCCCCGAGTTTTCAAGCACGGTAACCTTTATAAGTTCTCTTTTCTCTATGCAACTATCAAGACTTTCTATCAAACTTTCGTTCACACCCATTTTGCCCACTTGAGTTACGGGTTCTATCTTTGCCGCAATAGAGCGAAGATTACTTCTTTCTTTTGAAGTCAACATATTTTTCTCCTTTAACTAATCAACAAATTCAAATTCTTCACCGCCGATTATAACGGTAGATTTATCGGTTGCGCCCATTTTGCGCAATTCTGCAATTATTCCACGGTCTCTTAAAACTTTATGGAAATATGCAAGTGAGTTCATATCGTCAAGCACAACGTTTCTTTTAAGCACTTCAACTAGTGTTCCAACAACGACGAACGTTTCACCCTCTTTGAAAATCTCATAAGACAATCTTTCAGGCTTAACGTAATTAAACTCTTCAAATTCAAGCGGTTTAACTGGCGGTAATTTAACCAAAACGTCGTAAATTGCTTGTTTTAAAGTATCAAGCCCCTTGCCCGTTACTGCAGAAATTTCAATAATTTTATGTTTTCTGCCTATCTTTTTCTTAAACTCTTTAAAGTTTTCTTCCGCACCGTAAATATCAAGTTTGTTTGCCGCTATAATTTGTTTACGCTTTGCAAGTTCAGGACTGTAATTTTTGAGTTCTGCGTTTATTTTTAAATAATCGTCGTAAGGGTCTCTTCCTTCAACGCCAGAAACGTCGATAACGTGCACGAGCATTCGCGTTCTTTCAATATGTCTTAAAAATTCCGTGCCTAACCCTGCGCCTTCGCTAGCCCCTTCAATAAGCCCTGGGATATCGGCAACCAAAAATTGATTATCATAATAATCTGCAACGCCAAGGTTGGGTGATAACGTGGTAAAATGATAATTTGCAATCTTTGGGCGCGCACGCGTAATTTTTGAAAGCACGGTAGATTTACCTACGTTAGGGAAACCAACCAAGCCCACGTCTGCAATAGTCTTTAATTCAAGCGTAACTTTTTTAGCCTCTGTCTTTTCGCCCGTCTGTGAAAAATGCGGGGCGTGTCTACGAGAGTTTGCAAATTTTGCGTTACCCTTTCCGCCGTCGCCACCGACAAGCACCACTTTTTTCTGCCCGTCAGTAAACATATCCGCAATAATTCCGCCCGTTTCTTTATCTTTAATAACCGTACCGAGTGGAACTCTCAACACGATATCTTCGCCAGATTTACCAAAACAGTCTTTAGGGCCACCGTTTTCACCGTTGCCTGCAACGTATTTAGTTTTATAATAATAATCTGCAAGACTAGTTAGCGTTTTGTCAGCAACAAAAATAACGTCGCCACCCTTTCCGCCGTCGCCACCGTCAGGGCCACCGCTCACTTTGCCTTTATAATGGATAAACGAAGTGATGCCGTTTCCGCCGTCACCCGCTTTAATTGTAATCAACGCTCTGTCTATAAACATAATTCACCTTTTAATCTTTTTTGCGCACAACTCACTTATCGGACACCCTGCGCAATCGGGTTTAATAGATTTACAAAAACTTCTGCCAAGATATATCAAATAATGGTGCGCCCTTGACCAGTCTTTTTCATCAAGAATTTTCATCAATGCTTTTTCAGTATCTAACACGTTTTTTGCATTTGCTAGCCCGATACGGTTGCTAACCCTAAAAACGTGCGTGTCAACGGCTATAGCGTTTCCGCCAAACGCCACGCTATAAACAACGTTTGCAGTTTTTCTGCCTACACCTGCAAGCGTTTGTAAGTCTTTCAAATTGTTTGGAACTTGTCCGTTAAATTTTTCTAAAATATCTTTGCTTGCGCTTAAAATATGCTTTGCTTTATCACGATAAAATCCACAAGAATAAATATATCCTTCTAGCGCATCATTAGATAACTCTAGCATTTTTTGAGGCGTGTTATAATCTTTAAAAAGAACCGCGGTAACTTTGTTCACACGCTCGTCAGTGCATTGTGCAGATAAAATAACTGCAACCAACAACTCGTAAGGCGTGGTAAATTTTAACGCAGGCTTGTCCGTAAAAATCCCCGATAGTTTTTCAACTATCGTTTTTGCGGTTTGTTTGTTCATAATTATCACCTATTTCAGTTTAACATAAACCACAGGGATTTTACAAGCGTTTTTTAAGCGTTTTTGTCGTGTTTTATTCAAATACTTCTCACTAATCGTTTACTTCCGTAAACACTAATAAGAAAAAAACCTGCAAACGAACTTGCATTAAACGACATAACGGCGTGTTTTGCGCTAGAAAAAGCATTTTTTGAAACTTTTACGGATAGCCCACAACCTACGCCCGCCTCTTTAGGAGTGTTTACTATTTCGTTGTATAATCCACGTCTACGCAAAAATTCAGAAAACGCTACCGTATGCGCACGCGAACGGAAAGCAATTATAACGTATTCCATAAAACTCTCCTCCTTTGCATAAAAGAAAAATTTTTCTTATACAATATAGTATTAAACTACTTAAATTTTTTGTTACCTATAAGGGGAGTTTTTATGATTTATTTTGACAATGCCGCTACGGGCGGTTTTAAACCACGCGCAGTAACTGACGCCGTTGAAACGGTTGTTAGATATCTTTCTGCTAACCCAACTCGTAGCGGACACCGACTTGCAATAACCGGCGCGCAAACGATTTCTAAATGCAGAGAAAGTTTGGCTAATATGTTCGGCGGAATTTCCGAACGGGTAATTTTTACCAAAAACTGCACCGAAGCGCTAAATCTTGCAATATTAGGTTTTTGCACGCAAGGGGCGCACGTTATAACCACGGTATACGAGCATAATTCAGTTTTGCGCCCACTGTTTGCCCTTAAAGAAAAAAACGTTATAACCCTTGACGTTGTTTCGCCAAAGCAAGACCAACCTTTTGCAATTACTATAAAAGAAAAAATTAAACCTGAAACAAAACTTATAGTTGCAACTTCGGTTTCTAACGTAACAGGCTACGAATTGCCTATAAACGAGATTGCGTTTATTGCAAAAGAAAATGGCGTAAAACTTTTAGTAGACGGCGCGCAAGGTGGTGGACACGTTCAGTTAAACTTAAAAAAAGACGGAATAAATATGCTCGCTCGTGCAGGGCATAAAGGTCTTTACGGAATTATGGGCATAGGCGCGCTTTTATTTGACGAGAGTGTGGAATTAAACCCTATTATTTTTGGTGGAACAGGCAACGAATCTTTTAATTTAAATCAACCCTCTTGCTACCCTGAAAGGTTAGAATCAGGCACTCTCAACCTACCTGCAATAGCATCTTTAAGCGAAGGCGTAAACTATATTTGCACCAACTTAAAAAATTTTAGCGCGCACCTTTATAACGCCACCGAACACTTGATAAGCGGATTAAATACAATAAAAGGCGTGCAAGTTTATTCACACCCAAACAGAGCAGGCATTGTGTCTTTTTCTATTAAAAATATCCCTAGCGTTGAAGTTGCGGATATATTAAATTCTAATTACGACGTTGCCGTTCGCGGTGGTTTGCACTGCGCCCCGCTTTTACATAAATTCTTAAAAACCGACGACGACGGTTTAGTTAGGGTTAGCCTTGCAGTACAAAACAGCACTCGCGAAATAAATTATTTTCTTTCCGCAGTAGAAAAAATTGCAAAAAGTTGCAACAATTATAAAAGTTAAATTTTCTTGAGTTCAGCAACTACTTTATAAAGCATTTTTTTCTTTTTCGCATCTAACATAGGGGCAAGCATTGTTGCAAAATTATCTATATCGGCATTTGAAAGAGTTCCGTTCCTTTTTCCTTTCTTTGCCTCGTTATAAATTGCCATAAGCAGTTCGTTTTGATTTTTTCCGTCAAAACGAGATGCCAAAGAAGAAACCATATTAACTATGTTTTCGTCCATACCCTCGGGTATATCTTGCTTTTTACCACCGTTTTTTACGTATTCGTTAAAATCTTGCATAATTCACCCCTTTAAAAATTTTTTCAATTCTATCTTATGTAATTCATATACTGTATTGTTATGGAATTATTACAAATTTTATTATCTTTTCTAAACGGAAGTTACGACGGTAAACTTAAACCTATAGTCGACCTTGTACAAAAAAACAACTTTGACCTAAAGAAAATTTTGCAAAACGTTGACGCAAATACCCTTGCGCCTTTGGTTAAACTTTTTATGGAACAAAGCGCAAAAAAACACCCCGAAAATACTTCGGGGCAAAGCGAATACGGCTTATCCCCCATTGCAGGGTTTGCCGATAAAGATATAGTTTTTACGTTGAATAAATATTTTCACGAACCTACTTAAAAAAAGATTAACTACATAGAACTTGTATTGCCTTGTTTATTCCACCACCCTTTTCAGCCTCGGTTGCACCCATTTTAGGGGTTACGCCCACGTCGTGAATACAAGTTTTAGCATCTGGCCAAAGAATTTTAGCCGTGGTCAATTTGAACGCCCCACCCGACACAAGCATATAAGTGGTTTGCATTATTCCTTTGCCATAAGTTTTAGCAACGCCTCGACTATTTTTTTCAACGATAACGTTGTTTATTCCGTCAACTATATCGCCGTAATGCACTATTGCGCCTATTAAACATTCAGATGCCGACGCTGTATCTTGGTCGCCTAAAATGCAGGCTTTTTGAATAAAACTGCAAAACTTGTTGTTTTTGGTGTAAAAAATTTGATTACCCGTTTTGCCTGAAGAAATTGCAACGGCAGATTTTTTAGCACCGCCGTTATCGATAAAATACGACGCAATATCACAAAGAACGTCCATATATCCACCGCCGTTTGCTCTTAAATCAAGAATAAGTTTTGTTTTTCCACGAGTTTTCATAAATTCTAACGCACTGCCTAACTGACTTGACGCACCGCCTTCAAAACCGGTTATTCTGATATAGCCAACGGTAGAATCGGTTATTTGTGAATTTAAAACAGAATTCTCTTTACCTGTTGGCGTGCCACTATCCGACGTAAATTTAAATTCTTTTTGGTCGTCAAGATAATATACGTACGAGGCAACGTACGCGCTCTTTTTGAGAACTGCCGTATAAAAATCACCGTCTCTTTGATATTTGAGCGAAAATTCTTTTCCATTTTCTATTTGACTAAAATACACAAGCGAGTGATTGACAGAAGTGAAAGTTGTTTCTTGTCCGTCTACCGTGGCAGAAACTAACAAGTCCCCAACCTTTCCGCCTGCTCTATCAAACGGTGAATTCAAAATCACTTGGTCAACTTCAAGGTCTTCCGTGCTGTAAAAAGAAACCCCAACGCCGTCGTAATTGCCATGCGACGTGCTTTGAACTTTTTTATATTCTTCAGCCGTGTAATATTTAGAATATTTATCTAAAATAGCGTTTACTAATGCGTCTGCAACGTCTTTTTCGGTAATGCTACGCGGTTCACCCGTCGTAGGGTCGTAAATATACCCCACCTTTTCCATCATTGTAACGATATCGCTTGCGACGTTTGCGTTTCTTCCACGCACTAGATAACTTGTAAAAAATCCGCCCGCAAAAGTAATAATAAACAAAATTACGCTTAAAATTATGCTAACTGATTTTTTTATTTTATTCGGCTTATCGCCTTTTTGTTTTATTTGGCTATCGTTTTTAACACCGTCATCTAACGACTTATTTAAAACTTGACTTTCTTTATTATCGCTCATAATAATCCTTTTTTAGTAAACAAAAACCCGCAAAACGGGTTTTTTAACATAAAATATAAATACGTATCCAAAATTATCTTACCAACTTTGAGAGTATAGTAATTAACCTAAAGGTTACTGCGTCGGAAAATTTTCTAATATTCAGCCCCGTTGCCTTTTCAATTTTATCAAGCCTATAAGTTAGCGTATTGCGGTGCAAATATAGTTTTCTAGACGTTTCACTAACGTTTAAACTATTTTCTAAAAATTCTTCTGCTGTGTTAATCATTTCGTCATCAAGAAAAATTTCTCTTGCGCCCGAATCTAACAACGTTTCAAGATATTCGTTAAGTTTATATTTTGGCAAATCTTCAATCATTTTTATAAGCATATATTCTTTAAACGAGTGAACTTCGCCTTTAGAATTTATGGCGTTGCACATTCTAACAGCCGTCATTGCTTGCGAATAAGACGTGCTTAAATCGGCTATGGTCTTAACCGTTCCGCCGATAGATATCCTTACGGAAACGCCCGTTTCTTCATACACCGATTGTCTTAAAAACTCTGCGTATTCGGTTGACGACTGATATTCGTTGCTATCTTCATCAATAAATTTAACAAACGCAAGTTGGCTATCGTCAATTTTAACAACGAAATCAAGCCCTTCGTTGCCGTAGGTTTTTAAAACTTGCATAACGTCTTCAATAGACACAGGGCTTACGCTCATAACCATTACGAAAGACGGCATATCTTTCATTGAGTATTTACGCATATATCTTGAAATTTGCGAGTGATTTGTTTCACCAAGCAATATCGCCTTGCAAAAATCCGTTCTAGATAAACCAGACTCTTTAAAATATGAGTTTTCGGCAAGTTCGCCTATCAAAAAAGCATAATTATATTCCGTTTCCGTGCAACCGTCAATGCTACCGATAAAACATTTGCTTTTATATTTTATGTAGAATAAGGTTTTATTGAGAGTTGGATAACGCTTTATGCCTTCAAAATCGGTGGGAACGGTATCGCCTATATTTCCGTTACCTGCAATATAATCTCCGCCCGCATCATAAACTGAAAAATTTATGCCCGTTTTTTCTCTTATTCCGCTGATAAAAATTCTTATATCTGCATCCATAGCATATCCCCTTAACTGGTTGTAAAAAAATTATAACCTTTTTTTAGTTAAATTACAATCAAAATGAAAAGAATTTTTAATTTATTCGTCATTTTGCACAAAAATCTTTTTTTATAGCACTTAAAAATAGGGGTTTATAATAAATTTTGTTTAAAAAACAAACCGCCGAGAAATTTCTCGGCGGTTTATGTTGAAAACTAAAATTAGTTATTTTCTTCTTTATTAGCAGTTTCTTCTGCAGGTGCTTCAGCGGGTGTTTCAACAGGTGCTTCTTCAACTGCGGGTGCTTTTTTTGCCAACTTCTTTTCCATTTTAAGACGTTGTTTTTCAGCTTCAGCAGCAGCCTTTGCTTCTTCTTCAGCAAGTTTAGCAGCGGCAGCAGCAGCCTTTTCAGCTTCTTCTGCTTCACGTTTTGCTTGCAATGCTTCGATTTCTGCCTTATTTTCTTCGCTACGAGCAAGGATAGTAACTTCCGTTTCTTTATCAAAGATGTGGCTGTGTTCGATATCAAGAGCAATCTTAACAGTATCGCCACCCTTGGTGGTAGAACGAGAGTCAACCTTTGCAGTAAGGTTACTTACGTCGTCAACGATAGAACGGAGGTCTTCTTCGCCTTCGGGGGGAAGTTCAGACCTAGTTTTGCAGTAAAGCAAGGTTTCAGAACCAAGCGCTTCAACAACGTCAACCTTAACTTCGATAGTTTGGTTTTTAGCGTCGTTAACCCAAGTTTCTTCGTCGTGGATATCTTCAGGTCTAATACCGAAAACGATTTCTCTATCGGTGTTAAGATATTTTTCAAGGTTGCAAATGAGAGCAACTTTGCTCTTGGGAAGAAGAATCTTTTCAAGACCAAATTCAAGATAAACTTTAGTCTTCGTTCCAGTAAGTTTACCAGTGAAGAAGTTCATTTGAGGTGTTCCGATAAAGCCTGCAACGAATTGATTGATGGGGTGGTCGTAAAGGTTGATAGGAGTATCAACTTGTTGCATAAATCCATCTTTCATAACAACGATTCTAGTACCCATGGTCATAGCTTCAACTTGGTCGTGGGTAACGTAGATAAAGGTTGTTGCAAGTCTGTTATGAAGTTTGGTAATTTCGGTTCTCATTTGAGAACGAAGTTTTGCGTCCAAGTTAGAAAGCGGTTCGTCAAGAAGGAATACTTTAGGTTCACGAACGATTGCACGACCAAGCGCAACACGTTGACGTTGACCACCAGAAAGTGCCTTTGGCTTTCTAGAAAGATACATTTCAATACCAAGAATTCTTGCAGCCTCTTTAACTCTTTGGTCAATTTGGGGCTTGGGCATTTTTCTAAGTTTAAGACCGAATGCCATGTTATCATAAACGGTCATGTGGGGATAAAGAGCATAGTTTTGGAAAACCATTGCGATATCTCTATCTTTAGGTGCGCGGTTGTTTACGAGAACGCCGTCGATATAAAGTTCACCAGAAGAAATTTCTTCCAAACCTGCTATCATACGAAGAGTGGTAGATTTACCACAGCCTGAAGGTCCAACGAAAACGATAAATTCTTTGTCCTCAATGTCAAGGTTAAAGTCGGTAACTGCAGTTACGCCTGACGGATAAACCTTGTAGATGTTTTTAAGATTTAAACTTGCCATAATTTTCCTCCGTGGTTGGCTTGTCCAACCCGTTTAATTTTTTACTATTATATTATACTTCATTTTTGTAAATTTTACAATAGGCAATTTTTATAAATATATTTGTTTATTATGTATAAATTGCACAAAAGCCTAGTCCAGTTCGTCTAACGTTAAATCATAGGCAGGCGCAAACTCTTTCAAATAGTAGTCAACCTCTACTCTTTTAAGGTTTTTGAGTTCTGCGCCTATAGTGGTTTTTGCCTTTTTAAATTCTGAATTTCCCGCCCTTATTTCTTCAACGCACTTTAGGTAAGCGGCAAGCCTGTCTGCACATTTGACAAGTTTATATTCTTCCGTTGTTTCGTCGGGCATAACGTAGTCAATATATTCCGAACGCAAATTTTCTGGTAGCATTTGTATAAGTTTTTCACACGCGCCTTTTTCTAAATCTTTATACGCCGATTTTATTTCGGGGTTAAAATATTTTATAGGCGTTGGCAAATCACCCGTAATTACTTCACCCACTTCGTGATATTGCGCAAGCAACACAACCTTTTCTACGCTTATGTTATTTGAATATATTTTATTTGATATAAGAGCAAGTGCGTGCGCTATTACTGCAACTTGTTGACTATGTTCCATAATGTTTTCTTCTCTAACAGAACGCATAAGCGACCAACGCTTGATATATTTCATACGGTTGATAAAAGCAAAAAATTTATACATTATATATACATCCCCTTTCGTTAATAAATTTTACATTTTTAGAGTGAAAAATTTTGTTTGGATTTTTATTTTACCATATTATTTTGCTTGACGCAATAAAATAAAAGTGATATTATGTGCTTAATAAAATATTTTTACATATTCGCTATGGGTGCCGAAAGGCTGAGATTATACCATTTGAATCCGCAAGATAATGCTTGAAGGAAATGCAAAATGATAACGCTATTTAAGCGCACCCTTTATCGGGTGTGCTTTTTTTGTGGGTAAATTTGACTGCGCAATCGGAAGATAAATCGACCTATTTATAGTGAAATCTTTTGACTATTCAGTAAACGACCCCACGCAACGCATTACTTCTTTTTTAAGGGGTTAGACGCGAGCGTGGGTAGGCTCGAATTGGCAAAAGGCAGAGATTGACCGTCTGGTCATCGAAGTCTTTTGAC
>JAFQEM010000011.1 GCA_017399035.1 Clostridia bacterium
CGCGACGTGTTACTTCTTTTTTTAAGGGGTTAGACGCAAGCGTGGGTAGGCTCGAATTGGCAAAAGGCAGAGATTGACCGTCTGGTCATCGAAGTCTTTTGACTGTTCAGTAAACTACCTCACGCGACGTGTTACTTCTTTTTTTAAGGGGTTAGACGCAAGCGTGGGTAGGCTCGAATTGGCAAAAGGCAGAGATTGACCGTCTGGTCATCGAAGTCTTTTGACTGTTCAGTAAACGACCCCACGCGACGTGTATAAGCACTTAAAAGCGAATAAAAGGAGGCTTTTATGCACAACTTGTTACTTTCTAACTATGCAATCGATATTTTTATGCCGATTGCAAAATGGGTTTCGGTTGGCGTTATCGCTACGCTTATCGTTATCGGGCTTTTAGTGTTTTTACTAAAAAGAGAAAAGTTTTTAAAGTACGTAAAATACGCACTTTTTGGACTTCTTATCTATCTACTTGCAACGGGAATTGCGGGGTTAATTTTAGAAATTGCAAAGAGTTTTAACCCCAACTACGTTGAAGAAAACTATATGGATAGGCAAGCGGTTACGACCTATATATTTATACCCGTTACCTGCCTTTTGGTTTTGTTTATGGCAACTGCTATTATAACCGCCGTCGTTTCTAAAAAATCTGCACCAGAAAACATTAAGGCAAACACCAAAAAAGCCATTGCAATATGCGGAATAGTGGACCTTTGCGCTTTAGTGGGCGCTGGCGTTTTGCTTGCTATCTACTTTGAAAAGGTCAAAGAGTGGTATACGACTTTAAATCAACCCGTATTATATATTTCGGCAGGCTTGGTAATAATTGCAATTATTGTTCTTGCATTTATTTTAGACGACAATGATAAATCGCTTGATACCCGTTGTTTATCACTTGCAGGTATAACCGTTGCAATGAGTTTTGGACTTTCTTACGTTAAGATTTTTGAAATGCCACAAGGCGGTTCTGTTACTTTGTTTTCATTATTACCGATAATGATTTTCTCTTTCATATACGGAACTAAAAAGGGTGTGTTCGTGTGCTTTATTTACGGTATTTTACAAGCAATTCAAGACCCATGGCTAGTTCACCCCGCTCAATTTTTATTAGATTACCCCGTAGCATTTTCTGCTATAGGACTAACGGGCGTTTTTGCAAAATTAAAAAGTTTCAAATCAATACCGCAAATATCCTTCCTTTTGGGCGGAATTGTTGCAGGCGCTATAAGATTTTTATCACACGTTTTGTCGGGTGTTTTTGCATTTGCCTCAACCTATGCCGGAGACGTTGATTCTTGGCTATATAGTTTAGGCTATAACAGTTTTGTTTTTATTGACCTTGCAATAGTTCTTGCAATAGGCGTTATTGTTTTCTCTTCAAAATCTTTTATGAGAGAACTTGAAAAAACCACAAATAAATAAACTCAATACGTAAAACCACCGCACAGAATTTCTGTGCGGTGGTTTTTGTTTTATCTTTTGTAAATTACCAAAGCGTTTCCGCTTATTATGTCAAGTTCTACACTATCCGCCTTTACAACGTTACTTATTCCCCTTGTGTCGGCAGAAGTTAGCGTTAGATTTTCAAGAGGATAATAAAGCCCAAAACTACGCTTAAAAACGCAATCGCCACCATACGGTATAAGCGACAAAACACTTTCTTTTTTAGCTCTAATAATAGTTTTATCTCTTATTAACTCGGTAAAATTATCACCCTCTTTTATTACCGCTTTAACCCCTAAATTATCTGCTATTTTTAGCAGTGTTATATTACCTAATATATGCTCAATTTTTCCCCCGTAAGCCCCGTAAATTACAATCTCTTTTGCGCCTAGTTCAACGGCGTATCTCAAAGCACGCTCACCGTCGGTATAATTTTTTTCTACGTTTAAATTTATTATGTTTTGACCTTTTGGTGGTGCGCCTAAACTATCAAAATCGCCAACTACCCCAAGCACGTTTTTATTGCCTATCTTTTGCGCAAACTTATAACCTGCGTCAGCATATATAACGTTTTCTTCAGTTACAACGTCGTTAAATTCGGGTGATTTTAATATAAGAGCAACTTTCATATTTTTCCTTTAAAAACGTTTTTAATTAGCGGTTTAAAAAATCTTGAGTTATATCGGCAACTATTTTGCAAATTTCACCACACGGAACTTTTTTATCTGCCAAAAGGTCTGCGCAAACTATTGAGCCTATTTTTTGCTTAACCGTTTCGCAAGCGTCTTTTATTAGTGCATACGCTTTTAACTTGTCAACACCGTCAGTTTTAAGATAACTTAAAACCATAGTCATACCGCAAACCGCACCACACACAAAACCTTGGCGACCAAATCCGCCACCAAAACCTATAATCAACTTTTTGAGTGTAAGTTCAGAAAGCCCTATTTCTTCTTTAAAAGCAAGCACAACGGCTTGAGCGCAATTCATACCCGATTGATAATTGTTTTTTGCAATTTCACCTTTTGTCATAATTACCCTTTAAAAACTGTTATAATGCTATATCAAAAACAAGTATACTTCCAAAGAAAACAACGAACGGTAAAAGTGTAAAAACTATAAAATATATTAAAGTTCCCGTACTGCACAGCGCTCGCGCCTTTTTAATAATGCTTGATATCAACCCTATTAAAGAAAACAACAATGGAACTGCCAACGCAATTCCTGCCGCAGCAATCCACACTATAATACCTAACCCAGCCCAACCGTTAGTTTGAGCATCAGTTATTATGTCTGCCATTATCCAAGAAGAATAAGCCGTTGCAATAATAAATAAAATTGCAGTAATAATTTTCAAGCCTTTATAAGTTTTCATAATTTAGCCCCCTTAATTATTTTTGTCATAAAATTATATTTATAGCAGTAATGCTACAAAAATAAACTAAAATAGGTAAAAAAGTAAATATTACGAAATAAATAAACGTTCCTAAACCACATTTTTGTTTTTTCCATTTTATAAACGTTATTATTGCGCCCACAACGGAAACAACCATCGGCACGGCTAATGCAAATATTGCCAAGTTTACCCATATAAACAAGGCAATTCCTGTTAATATATGTTGTCCGTGGATTAAAATATCCGTAACAAATAACCCAACGAACATAGTAGAAAAAACGAATAAAATTGCCGTTGCAATTTTCAAACCTTTATAAGTTTTCAACTATTTAACAACTTTCCCCTTTTAGTTTTATCAATATAATTGTAACATATAATCACAAGCATTTCAATACTTTTTTAAAAATTTATTTTGAGCAATAAAACACTAAAAATAAAAAAACGACAAACCTTGCCGAAATAATATTATATTTATTCTCACTAAATTAAAATTCTTATATTTGCAAAACGTTCTTTACCCCTTAAAGAATAAGGGGTTAGGGGGTTTGAGGAGTTTGTGAAGGGAGTTAAGGGGGAAACGACTTCGGAAAAGAGTTTCCCCTTATTAAAAATAAACTTTGTTTTTCTTTAGTTTTGGCAAATATTATGAACCATAAAGTATTTAAAAATTCAAAAAGCAATTAACACTGTTAACTGCTTCCTGAATAATATATGATAAGGGGGAAAATGATGAGCGATATTTAATCTGCGCCAAAAGGTCATTTCCTTTTGACAATGATATAATACTACATTCGACATATTTTGTAAAGCAATTTACACCCCTTTTTAAAAGTTTTTTGAAAATTTTTCACAAAATTTTTAATAAATCATATTTTTTTGAAATATTTTTTCATTAAATGTTAAAACGCAACAAAATGTATATAGTATAAAAATTAGGGGGCAAAAAATTGCCCCCTAAAAACTTTATTAAAATTATTTAGTTAGAAGTTTATAACCGCTTGCAACACCTGCTAGTGCTGAACATATTCCACCAACTATTGCGCCTGTGCCAAGTTCAAGACTATCTTTAACGCTTGCATCTTCGCCAAACAAACTGCCTATACCGCTAACAAGGTCTTCAATGCCTTTGCCCGGAATACAATAAGCAATTTGCAAAAAGAAAAATACTGCGGAAACGATAAACGCAACGGTTGCAATTAGGGTTGCAAACTTACTGCCCTTACCTAAATAAGCAAGTATCGTAAACAACACGCCAACAGCAACTAGCACGTAAGTTAACAAATTCATAAATGAAAATTCAAAATAAACAACTTCACCAACTAACGCCTTGTTTTCTTTTAACCCAAACACAACGTCTAATCCCTTATAAGTTGTGTCGCTGTCAACCACTGCAATAGACGGAACGAAAAGCATAATTATTGCAACAATGCCCAACAGAACGGATAACAAGGTTATCAGCGAATCAATTTGTGAATTTTTCTTTGATTTTTTCTTTGCCATAAAATAAGCCTCCTAAAATTTTTGTATTATTATTTTAACTTATTATAAAACGGTTGTCAATATTCGTAGTTGAATTTATTTATTTTTTTATTAAGATTAAATGATTAAAAAATAACCGCGCGGAATTTTTCGCGCGGTAACTTTTAACTAAATAATTATTCTCCCTTGAAAGGAATCAAGTCAACCAATCTTGCACGTTTGATAGCAGTTGCCAAAACTCTTTGGTGTTTTGCGCAAACGCCAGTCATACGGCGAGGAAGAATTTTTCCGCCTTCGGTGATATACTTTTTCAAGGTGTTAACATCTTTATAATCAACGGTGTCAACGTGGCCTTGACAAAAAGCGCAAACCTTTCTGCGGGGAATTCTTTTAACAAATTTTTTACCTTCCTTGGGCGCAACTGCAGCATCAGCAGCAGAAGCGGTGGTTACGTTGGTATTTTCTTCCATTTTAATATTCTCCTAAAAATTTTTAAATGAGCGGATTGCTCGATTTTAGAACGGAAGTTGATTGTCGTCAATCGCTTCCAGTTGAGGGCGTTCTCTTCTTGCGCTCATAACGGGTGCGTCTTCTACGTCAGACTGCATTCCCTTGGGCGTAAGGAACTCCACTTCACTTGCAATAACGTCGGTAACGTTTCTTTTAATGCCGTCTTTATCTTCATAAGAACGGTTTTGAAGGCTACCAACAACTGCAACCTTGTTACCTTTTTTCAAGTATTTAGCGCACGTTTCGGCTCTACCACGCCATACGGTAATGTTGAAGAAATCGGTTTCACGGTTTCCGTCAGCATTAGCATAATCACGCGACACGGCAATGGCAAACCTACAAACAGAAACACCGCTTGGGGTTTCGGTAAGTTCAGGGTCACGGGTTAAATTTCCTATTAAGATAACTTTGTTCATAACTTTTCTCCTAATTAAATCTTGGTTATCAATCTTCTGATGATACCGTCAGTTATACCGATAACACGCTTCAATTCTTCAACGAATGCTTTTTCAGCTTCAAAAGTGGTCAAAACGTAGAAACCTTCAGACTTATAGTTAATAGGGTATTGCAATTTCTTTACACCCCAACGGTCAGTTTTTTCAATTACACCACCGTTTTTAGTAACCAAATCTTCGATTTTCGTAATAATCCCGTCTTTTGCTTCGTCAGTGAGAGCGTTATCAAGGATATAGAGCATCTCGTATTTCGTCATAATTTTTTTACCTCCTGGACTTATTCGGCTTACCATTTTTCAGGCAAGCAAGGTTATTTAGCGTTATTTACGCCAAGTTACATAATAATAACAAAATTTATAAAATTTGTCAATTATTTTTATATATTTATTTAAATATAAGCATTTTTAGGCTATTTTACTTAATAAGTGACAATGCCTCTGCTAATGTGTATGGCATAATTTTTTCACTTACGTTTGAAAGCATACCCGCATCAACCAGTTGCGCAATAGTTGCGTTATTGAATTTTTCCGTAATATTACTTGCCGTTGCAAGGTCGTTGAGCGTAAGACTTGATATCGTATATTTTTCAGGTCTTCCGCTACCCGTCCAAAGCCCTGTTACGGGGTCTTTAGTTCTAGCAACTTCGCTACTATCAAAACACAACAACAACCATATGCCGTCGTCTTTGTGCAAATAATAATCGCCATTATCGTTGTGAGTATACGTTTTACTTTCTTCATTATAAACAAACTTAATTGAGGGATTTACCGCCTCGTCAACGTTTTTGGTAAAACACTCTGTTCCGTAAAGGTCAAACAAGGTTAAATCGTTGATTTTTTCACCTATGTTACCTATCGTTACAGAACTATCGTCTACTAACAAATCAATAATATTGTTGTTTGTTGTCCCAGTTATAACGGTTGAAAGTGAAACGTTGGTAAAACTAAACTCTTTCAAATCACTTATCTTAATTGCGCTTTCATCTTGCTTTCCTGTCGCTTGTTTTAAGATATTGAACAACGTTGGGTTATAATTATCACCCATTGCAGTTTTAAGGCTAACGTTATCTAGTTTGAAAGTTTTTAAGTCGCTAACCTTTACTGCGTTATAATTACCAAACGCCTCGTTAAGAATATTTTTAAGAGTATCGCTAACGTCTTCACCAAGCACGTCTTTAAGGTAAACGTTTTCAATATTAAATCCGCTACCCATAAGGCTTGAAAAGGTTATATTTTCAAAATCAGTTTCGCCACACGCACCCATCAAAATAGTTTTTAGCGTTTGATTTACGCCTTCACCAAGAACGGTTGAAAGAGGAACAAAATCAATTTTAAAGTCCGCAATGTCGCCAACGGTCAACTTGCTATTATCTGAAATAGTTTGGTTGTTTGCGCCAGCATAACCACTTGACAAGCGGTTTCCGTTTATACCTGTGCGCAAGATATTAAGCATATCCGTGGGCGCATTTTCCATAACCGTTGTAAGATTTAGTTTATCAAGACTAAAATTGTTGCTAATGTGATATATGGTTACGTTAGCCCAAGTTTCGCCCGTTGCATTTGCAAGAATTTTAGCGATTGAAGAAGTTGCGCTAACGTCAGTCATAACGTCAGAAAGATAAATTTTGCTAACGTCAAACTTGTTAAGATAATCAACGGTCAACTCGCCCCACGTTTTATCCGTAGCCTTTGTCAATATTTTTACCAAGGTTGAACTTTCGTCAAAATCTTTCATAACTACAGAGAGTTTTAAGTTGTTAAATGAAAGTTCTTTGCCAAGGTCTTTAACGGTAATACCCTTTTCATCGTCCGCTGGGGTTATTAACATTTCTAAAATTTCATATAAATCTTCATTTTCCGCCTTTGGCAACACCGTATTAAGAGCTAGATTGTCAAGGTTAAAACCTGTTGACAATTCAGATATTTGTATACTTCCGTCGCCGTTAGAGTCGGTTAAAATTCCATCTAAAATTTTATAAAGGTCTTCGTTTACCGCAACACCGTTTTCCGTTCTAGGAAGAACGGTTTCAAGCGTAATTTTATCAAAGTCAAGCGTTGAAAGTTCACCTATTTCGATTTTTGAATTGTCGCCATCACTTAAATAAGTTTTATCTACCGCGCTATCTAAAATTTTATAAAGGTCTACGTTGGTTGGATTTCCATTACCGTCAGTTCTTGGCAACACCGATTCAAGCGTAATTTTATCTACGGTAAGCCCACCGCCCAACTTTCCTACGGTTATAGGCTCGCCCTCTTCAATACCCAACGCATCACGAAGTAATTTGTATAAATCTTCGTTGGATTCGGTTTCGGGAATAATTACCGAAAGATTGATGTTATTTGGGTCTAAAGTTAAATCGCTAACGCTTAAACTTTCTGCGCGCGCTTGCAAATCTACGTCGTTATCAGGAACGGTTTCGCCTATTGCGCTAATTAAAATCTTATATGTTTCTTTAGAATCGTTATCATAAGGCAACACCCAAGAGAGCAAAATGGGGTCTTCTTCAGTTCCTATAGAACCCATTTCGCTAACCGTTTTATCGCCCAAAATTTTATCCATAAGGCTACCGCTTTCAAACGTTGCTCCGCCAAGATTATTTAGCAAATCTTTAACCCCAAGCCTACCTATACTTTCGGTTAAAAGGTCTGTCATATCAAGGAAAGGAACGGCTGAAAGTTTAGCATAATAAATAGTTTTACCGTTTGCGCCGCCAACCAAGGTTTTATCTTCGTTAAAAGCAAGCGCAAAAGCGTCGTCAGCATATTGCCCCGTTGTAGAATCTACTTTAGTTTCGTCTGCAACGTAATAGTAAAGTTTATGATTAAAATCTTTAGCCGTAGTATCAATTTCGCCGTCGACTTGCGCCCACTTGCCAAAAACGTCTAATTTGCCCAAATCGCCAAGCATTTCCGCTCCGCCAAGGGTGTTGAGCGTAACCCCGCCAAGCAAGGTGCTTGCGTCTGTTTGACCACTTAAATCAGCAAAAGTTTTACCTTCAAATATGCTATAAATTAAATTTTCGCCCTCTTCTGGTTTTTCAACGCCTGCTATTGCTAAAAGTTCTGTTATTTCCATAACCGAGAAAGTTTCAGAAAGCAATGCAGTCATATCAGTAAACGATACTTTTGAAAGGTTTGCATAGTAAAGCGAATAATATGCCTCGGGGTTAAGGTTTCCGTCTTTATCAATCCACTTACCCTCGTCGTTAAACGCTCTAAAATATTCTTCACCGTCAGCAAAATAATACCATTTGGGGTTATCTTCTTCAATATTTGCAAGCCCCTCTGCACCATATTCGGGATTTTCTTTAACAGGCTTATATTCGCTAAACGCTTTAAGAGAACCCAAATCGCCAAGCATTTCTGCCCCACCTAAAGTTTCAATGGTAAGTTCTGAAAGCAATTCGTCAGCCTTAAACTCTCCGCTAAAATCATTTATAGTTTTGCCTTCAAACAAATCTAAAATAAGGTTGGGTTTTGGTTCGCCCGTTTCAGGGTCAACTTCTTGCTTAATGCCCGCAATCGACAAAAGTTCGTTAAGTTTAATTCTAGATAAACTTTCGTCAATAAGGTCCATAGCCATAGTTAACGGAATTTGAGAAAGGTTTGCGTAGTGCAAGGTAGTTGCGTCGTGCTTACGTTGATAAGTTCCGTCAACTAACTCATAAGCAAGTTCCCACTTTCCGCTCTTTGTGTCAGGACCTTCAGGCGTGCTAAACCCACCAGCGGACAAACCGCCACCAGTTGCGACACCTTCTTCAGCATAATACCAGTAAAGGTTGGGGTTAAAATTCTCTGCCGTTGTGTCTGGCTCTTCTTCAACTTCTTCCCACTCGTTAAACGCCTTAATTTCGCCAAAATCGGCAAGCATATCCGAACCTACGGTGTTATCCAGCGTTGCGTTTACCTTGATGCAGTTTTGCAAAACGGATGCAAGTTGGGTAAGTTTTGTTCCTTTTAGTTGCGCCGTGTCAATTTCAATCCACTCGCCTAAAGTTTTGCCCTCGCCTATATCGGTTGCCTGAATTTCTTGAATAAGTTGGTCGATAAAAGCAACGTCGTCAAAAGTGTAACTTTCAAACTGCATAATAGCGTCTATGATGCTTTTGTTGCCTATGTTTTCGCTAACGTAATCTTGTTCTTTACCGCCAAGATAGGTGCTTATAGGCACAACTTTTAGACCTATAACCATAGTTACAACCAAAATAAAGGGCATAATTAAAACACCCATAAGCCAAATGAAAAAATTCTTTAGCCCACGAAATCTTAAACATTTAAGCGCTTTCTTTATTTTTCTATCTTCTCGGCTTAATTTTTCTTTTTCCTTTTTAGGTTTCTTTTCCTTAGCCATTTTAACTCCTCGCTATAAAAATTTATATATAATCTGCCTTAAACATTATATAGCCCGAACAAATTTATTATACCACTATTAAAAAACGTTGTCAAGAATTTATATTTGCGCACAATTTAAGCAAGAGTGTGCTAATTTGCTTGTAAAAATCAAGTGGATTATGCGGTTTAAAAGACTTAAGGCGTAAAAAAAATTTTTACGCCTTAAAATATACATCACTCTAAAATTATTGTTTTTGATATTCTTTTTTTAGTTTTAACCCCAAAATTATAGGGAACTATTTTTGTAACAAGTCCTTTTTAGCCATTTCCCAAAGTATATTTTTATCGTTCTTTTGTGGATTTACAATGGCGCTACCCCACAACTTGTTAAGTTCTTTGCCAAGTCTATCCCCCTTAAAACCTAAATTCATTAAATCACTTGACGTAATTTTTAAGTCTTTTAAGGTAAAGGGCGTGCCGTCTGAACGCATTTTTTTATAAATTCTGTCCCACTTGATTAAAGTGGGTGCAACGTCGTGTGTTTCTAAACTAGCCCTAAAATCCGCTTGCTTAACGCACATAAGTTCATTTAGCATCTTTTGGTTTTTAACGATAAACAGCCTAACTTTACTCTCTTTTACCGAACAGTCTAAATCTACCATATGTTCTTTAACTAAAAAAGTAACCTGCCTAATAGTTTCACCGTCGGCTTTAAGGCGTTTTAAAACGCTTTCTGCAATCTTTTCGCCTTCGGAAAAATGGTGATAATAATATCCGTCACGGCGGAAACAAAAAGGTTTGCCTATATCGTGAAAAAGCGCACCAAGTCTAACGTTTTTTTCGGCGTAAAGTACACAACGTAAACTGTGTTCTAAAACGTCGTATCTGTGAAAATCTGCACGCTGAACCATTTCTCTACCGTCGGTTAGTTCGGGCAAAATATAATCTAAAACACGCGTTGTGTCTAAAATTTTTAAAGACGTATAGTGACCTTTGGGGTCAGAAAAAGAATACGCCGTATCTGAAACGAGCATTTTAACTAATTCTGCATATACCCTTTCGACAGAAATTTCTTTGATGTTTTTAGCGTAAACTGTTGCACCGTCAATAACTTGTTCAGTTGGGGTAAAGTTTAGTTCCCCTGCAAACCGAGCAAGGCGCATAAGCCTTAAAACGTCGTGAGAAAAAACTTTTTCAGGCGTGTCTACCGTGTCTAGAACTTTGTTTTTTATATCTTGTATTCCGCCAAGTGGGTCAACGAATTGTCCTTTGCTTATATCAAAATAAACGGCGTTGCACTTAAAATCACGGCGCAAAGCGTCTTCTTTAATATCTTTAGTAAATTCAGTTTCAAAAGGCGTATGTTCACCACCCCTATATTTTTCTCGCCTAAATGCAGTAAACTCGTATTTGATTTTTCCGTCAGTAAAAACAACCGTTCCCGTTCGCTTATACTCTGCCACAATAGAAAAACCCTTTTCATCTAATTTTTTTGTCAATTCTTCTGAAAGAATTGCACCCGAAAGGTCTATATCTTTTGAAATAGTGCCGTCTATTAGAAAATTGCGCACGAAACCACCCACCACGAAAAGCGGTGAATTAAGGCTGTTTGCAAGGTCTATTAACTTTTGCGACAAAAATTTTTTCATATTAAAAATTATTATATCATAAAAAGTTGAAATTTTGTGCAATTTGTAGTAAAATTTATTTTGAGTAGCCGTTAAATTTTTTTAATTGCAAAAAATAGGCTTACTAAAAGAAATAAAAATGAAAAGTTTGGATATTATTTTAAACCCGATTGCGGGCGGAAAGCACGGAAAAAAATCGAGAAGAATTCTGGATAAAGTAAAGAGCCGTCTTTCCGAAAGAAAAATTGAATATACCCTGCATCAGTCCGAATATAAAGGGCACTCTACAGAAATAACCAAAACTCTTATAGAAAATGGTTCAAAAAATATTGTAGTTATGGGTGGCGACGGAACTTTGCACGAAGTTATTAACGGATTTTCTAATTTTGAAAACGTTACTTTAGGCATTATTCCTTGCGGTACGGGTAACGACTTTGTGAGCGCGCTAAATATTCCGCTCGACCCAGTTAAAGCCGTAGACCTTATTTTAGATGGAAAGCCTTGCTTTACCGATTTTATGCAACTGCCTACCGTTCGTGGACTCAACGTAGTTGGTATGGGCATTGACGTAGACGTTTTAGTTAAATATTCTAAATTAAAAAGGAAAAACAAATTCGGCTACACTTGGTGTCTTATAAGAACTCTTTTAAAGTTTGATTATACCGAATTTACCGCAGAGTTTAACGGCGAAAGTAAAGAGTGCAAATCTTTTATTGCCGCTATTGCCAACGGAAACGTTTACGGCGGTGGAATAAAAATTTGCCCACCCGCAAACCCCACGGATAAAACGCTAGATTTTCTTACGGTTAAAGAAATTCCCAAACGCAAAATTTTAGGCGCGCTAATAAAACTGCTCAAAGGTAAAATTATGACCTTTCCGCAAACCGAACACGCCACTTGCAAAAAAATTGTTATAAAACCAAAAAGTTCTTACGTTGTAAACGTAGACGGCGAACTTTACCCCGACATACCGTTTGAAGTTGAAATAGTTTCAGACAAACTTAAAATTTATAGATAATTAAAAAGGCTTGCAAAAAAGGGAGTGTCCCATAGGGATTTTTTAGAGCATTATAAAAGACTAACGAAAATTTTCGTTAGTCTTTTCCATTTTGCTTTGCAAAACACACGACTTAACTTGTTAAGTATAGTGTGCTACACTTTTGAAAATCTTCCCACAAAGATTAACAACTCGATAAATTGGAATTTGTCGTTATAAATCGATATTGATTTCGTATTGATTATCAATGAGTATGTAATTCGCATTATGCTTTTGTGCAAGGGCGAGGATTTCTGCATTATCTGCCAATATACTCTGCATTGTACGCCATTCATCATCCACACGATTTTCAATGGCATTTGCATAATTCTTTATGTCAGCAAAGTGGTTTTTGATATATTTCTCACTCATTACAAGGCAGAAATA
>JAFQEM010000012.1 GCA_017399035.1 Clostridia bacterium
AAGTTGCTTTCTTTGAGAACTTCCACGAGAATATCAACAACAGGCTTTGCCCAAATGGAAGAAATCGCGGTACTTCCTATATTACTTATCCTTTGGACTTTTGGAAGAACTTTCTTTAACAGGGTTTCTTCTTCCAAGTACCATTCTTTCCAACACTCTTGATGTTCTGTTAAAATGATAGGAAACAACTGCCACAGTTCTTCTAAACTCATTTCGGTTAATTTTTTGTTCATTATACACTCCGTCAAATTCTTATTTATCGGTGAGTTTATTATAAACTAAAATCAAATTTAATGCAATATATTTTGCGTGGGCAAGAGAAAACTCGACTTGTCAAAAGTCGAGTTTATAAGTTGCATATTTAAATCCTTATAAGTAATGCCGTTATGCTCGGTTTTTTGTTTTTAACTTTTTCACGCTTTATAGATAACGTTGCCGTTGCGCACGGTTAAAACAACGTTAAATTCTTGGTCTAAAATTGCAAAGTTTGCTTTTTTGCCAACTTCTATAGTTCCAACAAAGTTGTCAATTGATAAATTTTTTGCAGGGTTTATTGTCGCAAAATCCACCGCATCTGTAAACTTTATTCCGCAAGATAGAACAAGGTTTTTAATAGCGTCGTTCATCTTTAATATACTGCCTGCAAGCGCGCCGTTTTTAAGGCGAGCCTCACCGTTTTTAACAATAACTTCTTGACCGCCAAGTTCGCTTATGCCGTCGGATAGATGTTTAGCGCGCATACTGTCCGTTATAAGCGTAAATTTATCGTGGGGCTTATTTTTAATAAGAAGTTTTATTGCAGGAACGGATAGGTGAATAAGGTCGCAAATTGCCTCACAGTTAAGGCTATCAAAAAGCATTGCGCTACCTGCCGTGCCAACTTCTCTATGGTGAACGCCTTTTTGCGCGTTGTAAGTGTGCGTAATATTAGATAGACCACAATTTATTGCTTTTTCTATATCGTAATAACCCGCGTCGGTATGACCTGCGCTTGCAACAACATTTAAATCTTTTAAGTGTTTAATAAGTTGTTCTGCACCCTCTTCTTCGGGGGCAAGGCTCACTATTTTAATAGCGTTTCCACTTTCATTGTTATATTTGTCAAAAACCTCAATGCTTGGGGTTGCAACGTATTCAAGCGGTTGCGCGCCTATATGTTTTTTAGATATAAAAGGTCCTTCCAGGTGAACGCCTAAAACTTCTGCGCCAGTTTTGGGGTTAGCCTTTTTATAATCTTTAACGGCCTTCATAGCCTTTAAAATATTTTCAGGGCTTTGCGTCATAGTGGTTGCTAAAAATGACGTAGTTCCCTCTTTAGCAACTGCGCCTGCAATGGTAGATAGAGCCTCAACAGTACCGTCCATAGCGTCTGCGCCCGCTGCGCCGTGAATATGTTGGTCTATAAAACCAGGCAAAATAACCGCATCTTGTGGGGTAGGTATAATTTCTGTAATAAATTTTTGGTTTTCGCCTATATATTTAATCACGTCGTTTTCAAAAGCGACGTTTGTTTTTATAATACCTTTGCCGTAAATATAAACGTTTGCATTTACAAAACCTTTCATATTTTCTCCTTTAATATAATGTTTTTTTCTAAACGGCACGGCTATGCCGTAACGATACTTCATATCTAAAACTTTTTCGCTAAAACTCAAAAGTTTGCCGTTATCGTGCAATATGGCGAAGATTTATTTATGTGCAAGTACTCAAATAAATCTTCTTATATTATAATTATTAAAATCAAATCTTTAGAAAAAGATTTTATAAAGGCTATGCCTTTACTGCAAAACTGGCGTTTTGCGATTTTATAATTGCAATATGGCTAAATTGTAAACCCTTGCAAGCAAGTTTCCAATTTCTTATATTATATAATATTTTTTCCATAAGGTATTTATAAAATTTAATAAATTATTTATACAAAAGGATTTATAAAACATTGTCCCACGTTAAAAGAAAGGTTCTTGGAATTTGTTCTGCAAGTTCTTTTAACACTTCTACTTTAGATATAGCGTCGTTCCACTCTTTATCTCTAACTAGCGTTGCAGATTCAGAAAGCCAAAGGTCAACCTCTTTTATTTCGTTATGAGGTATAAAGATATGCAAAAACCGTTTTTTATCTAGCCAGTTTTTTTGCACGGCGTAAACGTCGTCTTGAGTTGCCGTTTCTTGGTCAACTTTTTCGTAAAGTATTTCTAAAACAGAGTGAAATTCTGAAAATTGTTTTTGAACGAATTTAGTTTCAAAAGTTGCGCCTATAAACAAAATAAACGCAACGCAAAGCATAGATATAATTGACCTTACCATTTGATGCCCTCCGAAAGCGGAAAAGAAAGAATTTTATATTTTTCTTTTTTATATTTAATATAAACTCTTCCGTTGCCGTCAACCGTCATAATTTCAGTATTTTTAATACCGTTACCGTTTTTTGCGGTAAATTTTTTAACCGTTTCCGTATCGCTGTGCATAAGTTCAACGTTTTTTACGTTGATTTTACCCTCGTTTACAATCATTAGCGGAACGCTTTTGCAAACACCATTGCGGTTGGGGTTTTCTAAAGGGGAAAGTTTTCCGTTAGACTCAAATATGGCGTAAGATAAATCGTCAAGAGAATAATAGCCTAGCGCGCGCATAGATTCAATCAAATCGTCAACGCCCATATTGTTGCGTTTTAGTTCTATCATATCCACCCCATCAGAGTTAATAACTAAACTGGGTTTTCCTGAAATAATGCGTTTAAGCAATCCACCGCTCATCTCTATCAAAGACAATAACTGATGCAAAATAAATAGGGCAAGTATTGAAACAACACCGTATATTAGGGGGATAGAAACGTCTGCCATAGGTATACAAGCAAGGTCGGCAATAATTAGCGTAACTATAAATTCAAACGGTTGCATTTCGCCTATTTGACGTTTACCCATAAGTCGCATAACAACAACCAAAGTAATAAAAATTATAAGCGTTCTAAAAAATGTTACTAGCATATAAAATAGTTTAGGTAAACTCTAAAAATTTATGCTGTAAATTCGTTGACAAAATTCGCACGTAATGATATTATAATAGCCGTAGAGTAGCAAAGATGCGTAAAGTGTTGCAAAATGGGATGTCGTTTGCAAACGAAAGGGGTTTCCCTGCGGTGTCTTTGCGCGTCCGCTATTATTAAAAGCGCGCTAAAAGTGTAAAGTTTTAAACGCGCCATAATTTTAACGGTCTCTCTAAATTTTATTTGGGAGATTTTTTTATGCAAAAATTAAAGAAGTTGTTTTCTTCAGACCTTATGTCTGACAGCACGCCCACGCAAAGAATTGCTTATATTGCAATTATGTCTGCCTTTTTGGTGGTATGCAATATGTTCTTTGAATTTAAACTTGCCGACACGCAGTTTTCACTAACCATTTTCTTCTCTGCGCTAACTGGGCTTGTGATAGGACCTGTTTACGGGTTTATTGCCTGCTTTTTGGGCGATTTGGTTGGTTTTTTATATAACTCTGGCGGATTTATGTATATGCCTTGGATAGGGCTTGCAATGGGTATGGTTGCGTTTATTTCAGGTTTTATAATGAATTGCTTTGATTTTAAGTTTAAGTTTGCAATTTATATAAAACTGCTTTTAGTTTGTTTGTTGACCTTTTTGGTTTGCACTGTTGGTATAAATACCACGGCTTTTTGGATTATGTATAATACTAGAAAAGTTCCGTTTATGGCTTATCTTGTAACAAGGCTTTTCGTTCAAGGTCAAATTTGGAACAGCGTGTTTAATTACGTTCTATTATTTATACTATATCCTATAATAATTAAAATAAAGTCGCTCATAAAACCTAAAACTCAACAAGATAATTGATATAAAAAGTTTATATAAAAGTTAAAATCCTTCTACTTGCGGTTTGCAAATAGAAGGATTTTTTTTGATATATTTTAATTTTTAAGTTAAAATCAATAAATTTTAAGTATACTAAATTAAAAAGTGTTTTGTGGAGTTAAAATGAATAAAGGTAAAACGGATAAAAATAAATCGCTTTACGGGCGAGCAGTTAGAGGCGGGCGAGGAAAGTTAAAAGGTCTTTTAATAATTTTGCTTGCCATTTTGCCGTGGATTGCGTTTGCTTATCTTCATACTATTTATGCGTTTGCCGTAACTGGCGCGCTTATTTTTAGTTTTGCGGTAAGTTTGCTAACTTGCATTTACGTTTTATCTACAAACAAAAACAGTCAGTCAAAAGCGGTATGGATTATATTTTTACTGGTATGTTTTACTTTTGGTTACGTGGTGTTTTGGTTATCTGACGAGCGAATTTTTTTCAAAAAGAACAAAAAACGCTATACGGCTGTATATCGTCAATCAGAAGAATTTTTGTTAGAGAATAAAATAGAATTTTCTTCGGTTGCCGTTAAACAAAACGCACAATTTTTATATTCTACCGGCAAGTTTGTGGCTTATAATTCAACCGATTGTGAATATTTTCCGTCGGGTGAGTCCTTTTTCGACGACGTTATTGAAAGAATAAAACAAGCAAAAAAGTTTATATTTTTAGAATTTTTCATTTTGTCAGACGGACTATTGCTTGATAGAATTTTAGAAATTCTTTCACAAAAAGTTAAAGAGGGCGTTGACGTAAGAATTATTTACGACGATTTAGGTAGCGCACGCGCCTTTTCTCTTTCTACAAAAGAAAAGATAAAAAAGTCGGGTATACAATTAAAAGCCTTTAACAAAATGTTCCCCGTGTTTTCAGTTGCGCTAAATTATCGCGACCACAGAAAAATTATCGTAATCGACGGGCAAACGGCTTATACTGGCGGGTGCAATCTTGCAGATGAATATATAAATCAAAAGCGTTTGCACGGTTACTGGAAAGATTCGGGCGTCCGCATTGACGGAAACGCCGTTGACGGTTTTACTATAATTTTTTTACGGCAATGGGAAGTTTTATCTAAAGTTCGTGAAGATTATTCGCCCTTTTTCAACTTATATATTCCCACGCAAAATAAATTTACCGTTATACCTTACGCCGACGGTTTAGATTATTCACACCCTATTGCGCGCGGTGTTTATGAAAATATGATTATTTCTGCAAACGAATATCTATATATTTCAACACCTTATTTTATCGTTGACGACGGAATTACAAACTTGCTTATGAATAAGGCGTTATCGGGGGTAGACGTGCGTTTGGTGTTGCCTGCCATACCCGATAAAAAATTCGTTTACGGTGTATCTAGAAGTAACGCTGAAAAACTTATTGAATACGGCGTTAAGGTTTATGTTTTTAACGACACTTTCGTTCATTCAAAATTGTTGCTTACTGAAACAGCCGTTGCAATAGGCTCGGTAAATATGGATTTAAGAAGTTATTATCAACAGTTTGAAAGTTCTATTTATACCGACGACCATAAAGTATGCACAGACGTTAAAGATGACTTTAACAATATGTTTAATTCAAGCACGCTAATCACTAAAGAAACTATGTTGCGAAAAAACGTGTTTTATCGTCTAATTGTGGGGCTTATGCAGGTGTTTTCACCATTTATGTAAATTTGTTTAAGGAAAAAAGATTAAAGATAAAAATTGTTTACGCTTTTTTTAGGCGCGGTGTGTGGGATTTAATTTTTCCTTTAATAAAGTTTACGCTAATAAGCCCAAAGCCTAAATATAATCCAAAATGGAAAACGCACATAATAATTGAACATATAATTAAGGTGAAAAATATTCCTAAATTTGCAATTATAAGTTTTTCAATCATAAACCCTATTATTGCAGTTGGTATACATAACAAAACTGAAATTAGGGTAAATTTAATATATTCGGGTTTTTGCGGGCAACATTTTCCAAGTAAAATCAAATTTAATACGGTGGTAATTCCGTAAATAAAAGTGTAACCTATAAGCAGAGAAAAAATTCCACAAAATTTTGGCAATATTAAAACTGCAAGCAACATAAACGCTTCGCTTATTATGTAATAAATTAAGGTTTTATTCTCTTTGCCCATAGAATTTAGCATACTAGTAGTTATTGCTGATAAACTCATAAATAACATCATAAATGCGCTTGCAGAAAGATAACTGCCACATTCGTGTCCGCCAAATACCGTTATGCCTATTTCTGAACCACAAACGGTGAACACGGGTATAAATATACAAGTTAAAAAAACTGTAAATTTTAACGCTTTTTCTATATCCATTTTAAGGCTATTATATTTTTTTCGATAATAGTTTTCAGATATTTCAGGCACTAAAACAAGAGTGAAAGAACTTATAAGAGAAGTGGGGGTACATAGTAAGGGTATTGCTTGCCCAACCGTTGCGCCAAACGCGCTCATTGCTTGTGAATTAGTATAGCCTGCGGATATAAGTCTTATAGGTAAAATTACCGATATAAGTGAGTTCGCAAGAGAATTTGCCGTACGCATTGCCGTTATAGGTATTGAAGATGAGAGCAACGGCTTAAATTCTGATTTTGGATTTTTAAGTTTATTTTTTCTTATAAAGAATACCGCAGTTGCAAGTGAAAAAGAAAATATATAAGATATAAGCACCGCAACGCCTGCTCTAAACGCGCCTTGATAGACGTCTGATGCAAAACTTATTAGTATTATACCGCTTACAATCATGCAAATTTCTTCTAATAGTTCAATTATGCTGTAAGGCAAAAAATCTTTATTTCCCCAAAAAACCCCACGCAAAACTGCGTAAACGGAAGTGAAAATTAGCCCAGGCATAATTATTTTGAAAATGTTTACACAACGCTCGTCTGCAAACAAAAAATTTAAATTTTGCCCAAACAATATTGCTAAAATGCATACAGGGATTGAAAGTAAAAGGGTTAAACATAACCCTGCGGTAATAATTTTATAAACGCGCGTTTGGTCGTTTTGCGCCTTATATTTAGTCATCAATCTAGAAACGGTTATAGGCGTTCCAGAGCAACATATAGTAAATAAAAGCGCAAAAACCGACAATGCAACTTGATAAAGCCCTATACCTTCTGCGCCTATCGTGCGAGATAGATATATTCTGTATAAAAAACCGAGAAACTTTTCGCTCAAAGAAAATACAGTTACTATTGCTACCGTTTTGAAAAAACTTCTCAACTTAAACCCCTTAAAAAATCTTTTTATAAAGTATTTTATTCGCTTGTTTGCATAAATATTATTATGGAAAAATTTTTTTATAGAGTTTCGGCTAATGAAACGGTGTTTTCTGTTGCAAACAAGTTTGACTTGCCTTTATGCGCAATTATAAAGGATAATAACTTAAAAAAAGAAATAAGCGAAGGCGACCTTTTGTATATTGAGCGTGCTGGCGATATAGTTTATAAAGTTACCCCGTTTGACACGGTTTGTTCTATTGCTCAAAAGTTTGGCGTTAAAGAAAAAGATATTTTACAAAAAAACGGCGTGCCTTATATTTTTTACGGTCTAACCATAAAAATTTAAAAAAATTGTTGACAAAGTGATTCAAGTATGATATCATTTTGATATCAAGTATTAAAGGAGAGTTTTTATGGAAGAAAAAATTTTGCAAAACAAAAAGAACGGAATGCTAGCGTTAATTTTAACAAGTTTGTTATACCTTGCGTTTATAGGTATTTTCATACTTGGCGCTATAGGTATTGAAGGTGGCATAACTTGGCTAAATTCAACGTTGTCAACGGTGGCGTTGGCTGTTGGTATAGTATATATGTGCATAGGTTGGTTACCATATTTAGGCTTAAAGATATTGAAACCTCAAGAGGCTTTAGTTTTAACGCTATTCGGTAAATACGTTGGCACGCTAAAAGGTGACGGGTTTTATTTTGTAAATCCTTTTTGCGTAGGTGTGAACCCTGCTGCAAAAACTAAATTAAATCAAAGTAGCGACGTAGACGGTGGAGCAAGCCATAATCCGTTTAGGCTTTCTACAAACGGTCAAGTGAACATAGAAGTCGTAAACAACAAAATTTCGCTTAAAATTATGACGCTCAACAACGCTCGTCAAAAAATCAACGATTGTTTGGGTAACCCAGTTGAGATAGGCATTGCAGTTATGTGGAAGATAGTTGACACGGCAAAAGCGGTATTTAACGTAGATAACTATAAAGAATATCTTTCTTTGCAATGCGACAGCGCGCTTCGTAATATTGTAAGAATTTATCCTTACGACGTGGCTCAAGGGGTTGACACTACTGGTGACGGTCAGGCAGACGAAGGTAGTTTAAGGGGTTCAAGTGAAGTTGTTGCTGAAAGAATCCGTGGGGAAATACAAAAGCGTGTAACCGAAGCAGGCATTGAAGTTATAGAGGCAAGAATAACTTATCTTGCATATGCGCCTGAAATTGCGGCGGTAATGTTACAACGTCAACAAGCATCTGCAATAATTGATGCAAGAAAGATGATTGTAGACGGTGCGGTTGGTATGGTAGAAATGGCGCTTGAACGCCTTAACGAAAAAGAAATAGTGCATCTTGATGAAGAAAGAAAGGCTGCAATGGTTTCTAATTTGTTAGTAGTTCTTTGCGGTAATCACGACGCTCAACCCGTGGTAAATTCGGGAAGTTTATATTGATATGAGTGATAGCGGTAAAAAACAGATACCATTGAGGGTATCGGAAAAACTTTTCAATGCATTAGCGCAGTGGGCTGAAGATGATTTTCGTTCGGTAAACGGTCAAATAGAATATCTTTTGACAGAGTGCGTTAAGCAGAGAAAGAAAAACGGTAAATACGTTGGTGAAGAAATTGATTTACCTATAGAACTTGACGTAAAATAAAAAGAATTTATTAAAAAAAGGCGAGTTTGGAAGTTTCCAAACTCGCCTTAAATTTTTTTAAATAGGGTTTAGGGTGTTACGCGGTTGATGTCACGTGGGAACATTGTAGTTTCTCTAACGTTCTTTGCGCCAAGTAGGTGCATAGTAAGTCTTTCTAAACCTATGCCCAAACCACCGTGTGGGGGAGCGCCGTATTTGTGTAGCATAAGATAGGTTTCAAACTCTTCGGGGTTAGTTCCTAACTTAATCATTTTTTCAACTTGTTCTTTATAGTCGTGAATACGTTGACCACCAGAAGTAATTTCTAACCCTCTAAACAATAGGTCGAAAGATAAAGTATATTCAGGGTCTGCTGGGTCGTCCATAGTGTAGAAGGGGCGTTTCTTTGACGGATAGTGGGTGATGAAAATAAAGTCGCTACCCAACTCTTTTTTAGCATACTTTCCTAAAAGTTCTTCTTCTGCAGGGTCAAAGTCTTTCATATCAGACGGTTTATACTTAAACTTGGTCATCAAAAGTTCTTTAGCGTCCATAAATTTCATAACGGGAATTTCCGTTATTTCAGGTATATCTACGTGAGCGAGCGCAACTTCTTCTGCATATTCGGTTTTAAGCAAGTTCATAATATATTTCAAAACGCCAACTTCTGTGTTCATAATATCTTCAAATCCGTTGATAAAGCCCATTTCAAGGTCCATTGAAGTATATTCGTTGAGGTGGCGAGAGGTGTCGTGATGTTCAGCACGGAATACGGGTGCAATTTCAAACACGCGTTGATATACGCCAACCATTGCTTGTTTATAAAGTTGGGGTGATTGAGCAAGATAAACTTGTTTTCCAAAATAATCTAACTTAAATACATTAGTTCCGCCCTCTGCGCCTGCATAGTTGATTTTTGGCGAACGGATTTCGGTAAATCCGTTTTGCATAAGATATTCTCTAAAACCTCTAGCAATACCTTCTTGAATTTTGAATATTGCGCGTTCTTTAGGGTTACGCATAGCAACTGGGCGCAAGTCTAAAATGGTAGAAAGTTGAATATTGTCAAGTTGTTTTTTGTTTATAACGATAGGCAAGCCTTCTGCGGGTAGAGAAAGAATTTCAATATTATGAATTTGAAGTTCGTATCTGTCGTTCCCCTTCGCGTCTTTACTTGAAACTACCTTGCCGGTAACCTTAACGCACGCCTCTTCACAAAGTTTTTCATCCCAACGATAATCTGAAAAATCGGGTGAATATACGCATTGAATAGTATCTCTTGCCGTTCTAATTATAACGAAAGAAAACCCCGTCATTTCACGAACGCGGTGAATATATCCTTTAATAGAAACAACTTCGCCGTCGTGCGACTTAAAATCAGCAAAAGCAACGGTGTCAGTATTTAAAATTCCGTTTATTTTTTCCATAATTACTCCTAAAATAAAAAAACGTTTACTATATAATAATAAAACATTTACCTAATTAAAGCAAGTAAATTGTGCTTTTTTTTGTAGAAAGTTAAACAATAATTGAATAATATTTTCACTCAAAATATTTGTATAAATTTTAAAAATATGGTAAAATATCTTTATAATTAAAGAGATACAATGGAGAATTTTATGAAGATTGCAGTTTCAGTTGAATCTACGAGCGATTTAAGTAAAGAATTATTGCAAAAATACGATATTAAGGTTGTGCCTTTTCAAATAGTGGTGGGTGAAGAGTTGCTTAAAGATGGCGACATCACTACGGAAGAGTTGTTTGCGTCTGTTGAAAAAACGGGTAAATTGCCCAAAACCAACGCCCTTAATATGTTTGAATATATCGAATATTTTAACGAACTAAAAAAAGATTACGACGCAGTTGTTCATATCTGTTTGTCAAGCGGTCTTTCATCTTCTTGCAACAATGCTATTAACGCATCTAAAGAACTTGAAAACGTTTATATTGTTGACAGCCAAAGTTTGTCTACGGGTATAGGTTTGCTTGCAATCTATGCAAGAGAACTTGCTGACGAGGGTATCTGTGCAAGTGAAATTGCGCAAAAGGTTAGCCAAAGGGTAGATAAATTGCAAGTAAGTTTCGTTATTGAAAGGCTTGATTATCTCTATAAAGGCGGAAGATGTAACGCACTTGCGCTGTTGGGTGCAAATATTTTAAGAATAAGACCCAGAATTACTGTAAAGGGCGGAAAGATGGGTTCTGATAAAAAATATCGTGGAACAATGGAAAAAGTAGTTGCAAAATATTGCGCTGAAACACTTGACGAATTCCATACGCCCGACAGAAAAAGAGTGTTTATAACTTACACCACGGCAACACCTGAAATGGTGTCGTCGGCAAGGGAAGCATTGATAGACGCTGGGTTTGAAGAAATTTACGAAACACACGCAGGTTGCACTATCGCAAGCCATTGTGGCGCAAATACTCTTGGTATTTTGTATTTTAACGACGGCGCTGAAAACTAAATTATAATGGTTTACAATTAAAAGCGTGATTTTTATCACGCTTTTTTAAAAGATTTTTGCTTACATTATTGCACTTTTTAAGTTTTTGTGATATGATTAACTATAAGAAGTTAAATGTTTTTACTAACGTAAAACATTTGTAAAACTTGCCTTTTTATATCTTGGTTCAAAATAGGGCAAAGTTATCGTAATTTTAATTAACTTAATATTTTTTTGTGTTAAAGATTTTATACTAAATAGGAGATAGTTATGGAAAAATTTATTAGTTCTGTAAGAGATTTCGTCAAAAATATTTGCGTTAAAATAGGTAATGCTGTAAACCTTCCCCCTAAAACGGTTGGTTGGATAGGTTTAGGCGTTATTTGCGCGCTCATTATTCTTTGCGTAGTGCTTATTGTCGTTACTGCAAGAAAGGGTAAAAATAAAGACGAACAACAACCTCAAGCGTTTGCAAAACCTGCAACTTGCACAGAGGCTGCTGCTGACCGCGCACGAGTTATCGTAAATACACCCGTTGTCCCCGTTGAAGAACCTTCTTCAGCGCCTGCAGTTGAACAACTTCTTAAAGAACACGAAAATAAAGTAGATGAAGAACCCACTCAACAGCAAGCGGAAGTTGTAAAAGAAGATGAGCAAATTACGAATACGGTTGAAGAAAAACCCGTCGTAGAACAAGAAAAGCCCACCCTAGAACAAGAAAAACCTGCAAAGGCAAAACCTGCAACTGCAACTAAACCAGCAAAGGCAAAACCCAAAAAAGCAGACGACAAAAAGGGCGACGATGCAAGCGCAAAACCCGCTAAAAAACTTAATGGAAAGTGGACGGTTGAAATTAAAAGCGAAGGCGAATTTATGTCAAAACTTTTGGCAAGCAACGGCGAAGTTATGTTGTCTAGTGAAATTTATACAACCGAAGATGGCGCAAGAAACGGCATTAACACAATAATAAAAGGTGTTGACAACGGTAAGTTTATTATCTATCAAGACAAAAACAACAATTACTATTATAAACTTAAAACTGCTAATAACAGAATTTTGTGCGTTGGTGAAATTTATAAGTCTAAAGACCAGTGCTTAAAAGCGGTTGAAACGGTTAAACGTATTGCAAAAGATTCGCCAGTTTCCGCAGAACTTTTTAGCGGTGCAAAATATATTGACTATATTCCTGCACCTTTAGAACCCGAAACGAAGAAAGGTGCGCGTGGTAAGTGGAAAATTGAAACTACTGAAAGCGGAGCGTTTAGCGCAAAACTTTATGCAAATAACGGTCAACTTATGTTAGCCACCGAAGAAGTTTCTTTAAGAAAGAGCGCAGAAAACGCTTTAGCGTCAGTTAAAAAGAATTCGGCTGAAGGCAACTTTATTATCGATAAAGATAAATTTGGTAGATTTTATTATAAACTTCGTAATGCTCAAAAGTCCGTGGTTTGTATAGGCGAGGCTTACGATAGCCTTGAATCTTGCACCAGTGCAATAGAATCGGTTCGTCGTTTTGCAGCAAACGCAACTATCGTAACTGAAGAATAGAATTTAATCTAAATTAAAAATGTCTCTAAATACAGTTTAGGGGCATTTTTTTATTTTAATTTAGGTTTGTTTGGCAATAGTTTTAGGTATTCTTGCCATCTGTTCTCTCTAATGGGCATAACGTGGTGCTTGTCGCAGTCGAAAATAAGCACTAACGCCGGCGAAATTTTATTGTGTTTGTCAACGAAATAAAAATCTTTCAATTTGCCTTGCGCAATAAGTTTTTTTGCAGTTGCGTGATAATTAAAATAACTCATAATTATATCTTGCGCAAATATATTAAATCTAAAAAAGTTTTCAATGACTTTACAGATAACTTGACAGATGTAATTTAATGTGCTACAATATGTTTAGACTAGGTTGCAAATTTTGTTGTATTGCAAAAATTTAAAATGCTAAAAATTACAAAAGGAAACGGAAATGGATAGTCGTTTAGCGGAAAAAATTCAACAGTTAAAAAAAGATAAAAACGCAGTTATTTTGGCGCATTATTACGTTGACGGAAAAGTTCAAGCGATAGCCGACTTCGTGGGTGATTCTTATTATCTTGCAAAAGTGGCAAAAAAAGTTGAACAACAAACTATAGTTTTTTGCGGTGTATCGTTTATGGGTGAAAGCGCAAAAATATTAAATCCTGAAAAACAAGTTTTATTGCCCGACTTAACAGCCGATTGCGAAATGGCGCATATGGTTAAAGAGGGTAAAATTGAGCAAATGCGCGCTCAATATAAAGACCTTGCGGTTGTGTGTTATATAAATTCTACTGCAGAGTTAAAAACCAAAAGCGACGTTTGCGTAACTTCTTCTAATGCGGTAAAAATTGTAAAGGCTTTGCCAAATAAAAATATATTTTTTATTCCTGATGAAAATTTAGGTAGGTTCGTTAAAGAACAAGTTCCTGAAAAGAACGTTATATTAAACGACGGATTTTGCCCAAAGCATAAGGTCATCACGGCAAAGCAAGTTTTAGATGCTAAAAACGCGCACCCCAACGCCTTGGTTTTAACGCACCCTGAATGTGTTAAAGAAGTTCTTGACATATCCGATTATATAGGTTCTACTTCTGGCATAATAGACTATGCAAAACAAAGTGATAAAAATGAATTTATAATTTGCACGGAAGTTGGTGTGCTTTATCAATTACAAAATGATAACCCAAATAAAAAATTCTATTTTGTAGACCCGTGCCCCGTGTGTTCGGATATGAAAAAAATTACTCTTGAAAAAATTGTCAACGTGCTTGAAACTGGCGAAAATTCAGTTGAGATAGACGATTTAGTGCGTGAACTCGCACTTAAGCCTTTAGATAAAATGTTGGAACTTGCTAAATAATATGAAAACGGATATAATTATAGTAGGTTGTGGCGCGGCAGGTCTTTATTGCGCGCTGAATTTACCTAGAGAAAAAAAGATAACCATTTTAACTAAAAGTATTGCTAGAAAAAGTGATTCGTTTTTAGCCCAAGGCGGAATTTGTGTTTTAAAAGACGAAAGTGATTACGATTCTTTTTTTGAAGACACTATGCGTGCGGGGCATTACGAAAACAACAAGCGTTCAGTTGATATTATGATACGCTCGTCTAGGTCGGTTATAAACGAACTTGTATCTTACGGCGTTCGTTTTGAAAAAGATGGCAACGATTTTGCTTACACTAAAGAGGGCGCGCATTCAAAACCGAGAATTTTATTCCATCAAGACGAAACGGGCAAAGAAATAACTTCGCACCTTTTAGAGGCGGTTAAAAAACTTGAAAACGTTACGCTCATTGAAAATTATACCGTGGTTGACATCTTGTGTGAAAACAACGTTTGCTATGGCGTTATAGGTCATAACGAGAGTGAAGAATTTTCTTATTTTACTGCAGATTACACCGTTTTTGCAACGGGCGGAATAGGCGGTTTGTATGAGCATTCAACTAATTATAGGCACTTAACTGGCGACGCGCTTGCAATTTCACTTAAACACGGCGTAAAACTATTAAATATAGATTATATACAAATTCACCCCACTACTTTTTATTCAAAGAGTGAAGGTAGAGAGTTTTTGATTTCAGAATCCGTTAGGGGTGAAGGCGCAAAACTTCTAAATTCTAAAGGCGAGCGGTTCGTTGATGAACTTCTTCCTAGAGACGTTGTTGCAAACGCCATTATGAACGAGATGAAAAAAGAGGGTACTAAACACGTTTGGTTGTCTTTTAAAGATATACCCGAGCACGAAATAAAAACTCACTTTCCACACATCTATCAACATTGTTTAGAAGAGGGGTATGACGTAACAAAAGAGAGCATACCAGTCGTGCCGTCGCAACACTACTTTATGGGCGGAATAGAAGTCGACGAATACAGCAAAACGTCTATGGATAGGCTTTTTGCGGTAGGTGAAACGGCTTGTAACGGTGTTCACGGAAAAAATCGTTTGGCAAGTAATTCACTTTTAGAAAGTCTTGTTTTTGCAAAGCGTGCTGCTGGGCGAATAACCGAAAATTATACCGTTGCAGAGTATCAAAAAAATATAGAGATTGACCCAAAGACTTATTCAAATTATAAAGAAGAATATAAAATAGCAGTTCTTGAACAAATAGAAAAGGAGAAAAACAAAAAATGAATAATATAAGTATGAAAGTAAACGCAGACGATTTAATTTTAAGTGCGCTTAAAGAAGATATTACTAGCGAAGATATAACCACAAATTCAGTTATGCCCAACTATCAACTTGGAGAAGTTGAACTTATTTGCAAACAAGACGGCGTTATTGCAGGGCTTGACGTTTTTAAAAGAGTTTTTGAACTTTTAGATAAACAAACTTACACAGAGTTTTACGTTGCTGACGGAAACGAAGTAAAAAAAGGTCAAAAAATAGGGCTTGTTCGTGGCGATATAAGGGTATTGCTTTCAGGCGAAAGAACTGCGCTTAACTATTTGCAAAGAATGAGTGGCATTGCAACTTATACACGTTCTATCGTTAAACTTCTTGAAGGCAGTAAGACTAAACTTCTTGACACTAGAAAGACCACGCCTAATATGAGAGTGTTTGAAAAATATGCAGTTAAAGTGGGTGGTGGCTGTAACCACAGATATAATTTAAGCGACGGCATTTTGCTTAAAGATAATCACATAGGGGCTGCCGGCGGTGTAAAACAGGCAATTAAAATGGCTAAAGAATATGCGCCGTTCGTTAGAAAAATAGAAGTTGAAGTTGAAAATCTTGATATGCTTAAAGAGGCTTTAGAGGCTGGCGCAGATATTATAATGCTTGACAATATGAGCGTTGAAGATATGAAAACAGCGGTTAGCCTTACAAAGGGAAAAGCAGAAACAGAATGTAGTGGAAACGTTACTAAAGAAAACGTTGCAAAACTTGTTGATATAGGTGTAGATTATATCTCTAGCGGTGCGCTAACTCACTCTTCACCGATATTAGATTTATCACTTAAAAATTTACATGCAATTTAACGTTTAGGGGGGAATAAATGAACGCGGAAGAAAGAAGAAAAGAGATAGCCTTGTTTCTTTTGTCGCAAAACAAACCTGTACCCGGTGCAATGCTTGCAGAACAATTTAAGGTTTCAAGGCAGATAATCGTTCAAGACGTGTCGAGTTTAAAAGATAGTGGATATGAAGTTTTATCAACCCACTACGGATATTTGTTAAAACAATCGCCATACGTAGAAAAAGTGTTTAAGTTTAAGCACGAAAAAGAGCAAACGGAAGATGAACTAACAACCGTTGTAGATTTGGGCGGTATAGTGGTAGACGTTTTTGTTTGGCACAAAGTTTACGGCAAGGTAAGGGCAGAACTCAATATATATTCTAAATACCACGTTAAAAAGTTTATGGACGGGGTAAGAAGTGGAAAATCAACCGAACTTATGGATATAACGGGTGGTTATCATTATCACACCGTGCGCGCAGAATCAAAAGAGATTTTAGATTTGATAGAGAAAGAGTTAAATAAAAAAGGGTTTATAATGCCAGAAGATTAAAACTAAAAAACCACGGCAAAAGTTTTGCCGTGGTTGAATTTTTTAAACTACTCTGCGTGAAGTTATATAATAATTCCATCTAGTTGAAGAAATAGGCTCAATAACGGCGTGGTCGCTTGCGGTGTGTAAAATATAATTGTTGCCAAAATATATCGCCACGTGTCCTATTCGTTCGGCGCCAACGTTGTTTTTTCTTGACTGGTTGGTGAAGAACATAAGGTCGCCACGTTTAAGGTCGTTTAGCGCAACTTCTTTGCCGTTATATACTTGGGTGCGTGTAGTTAGGTCTAAAACAACAGAGTTTGACAAAAAATAAACGTATTGCGTAAAAGCAGAACAGTCAAATTCGCCAGACTTAAAGTTGGCGTTTAACTTGCCGTTGCCCCAGTGATAACGTTCACTACCCCAAACGTAAGGATAGCCTAGTAAAGAACAACCTAAATCAATAGCCTTTTCAACCTCTTCGCTTGCATAATCTATTTCCATAACCGAACAATAGTCTTTGTAAACGAAAGCGGTTTTTTCTTTATATACGGTTTGATAAAATTCCCCTTTTTCATCTATAATTAAAACTGCGTCGTTTTTATCAAGGTTACCCAAAACTTGTGAAGTTGTGTTTGCGCTTGTCCTTAATCGTAAGCCGTTCACGTTAGAAACGGCGTATTTTTTCTTGCGGTCTTGTTGCGTGTCATCTTCAGTTTCAACTTCGTCTGTAATTTGGTCAAAGGCGGGCAGTTTAATTTGCTCGTCGTTTTTGTTTGCAGAACAACCGCAAAATGAAAGTGTTAAAACCAACAAAAATAATACAATAAATCTTTTCACAATTATATTATAATTGCTAAAAGCCAAACTGTCAATAGGGGATTTTTGGTAAAAATTTAACCCCGTCTGCGAAATTTTCGCCGACGGGGTTTTGCATCTAAAAGTATATAACGGTTATTAAATTTTAGTTATTTTCCGTATGTCCGTGGTGTTTAATTAAACCAAGCGCTTTAGAAATTTCCATAACGAGTATGGGGAAGAGTGAAAGTCCAAGACCAACTAGATATAACCACCAGTCAACGTACATCATTCCGAATACGCCGTTTACGCCAGGGATAAACAAAACGACAGCCGTAAGCGCAGAGCAGATAAGGAAAGAGAAGTTCATTGTTGCGTTAGAGAAGAAACCTATCTTAAATAGTGAGTGTGAAGAACGCATATTGAGTGCTTGAACAAGTTGGCTCATAGCAAGAACCATAAACGCCATAGTGCTACCAGCCTCGTGGTTGAGCGCGCCCGTAGTTGGGTCTTTCATAACTATTGCGCCTAAAACGTAACCTGCAAGTGTAGTTAGCGTAAGCAGAACGCCGTTCAATATTATCTTAACGCCTAAACCGTGAGCAAACAAACTTTCTTTTTTAGGCTTGGGTTTTTTGAACATAACGTCGTTTTCAACAGCCTCTTTACCAAGCGCTATTGCTGGCAGTGAGTCGGTAACAAGGTTAATCCAAAGAAGTTGAATAGGAATAAACGGATTTCCTAGCCCTGCAATATATCCTAAAATTACGGTAGAAATAAATACTACTAAAACTTCTGCAAGGTTGGTTGAAAGTAAAAATCCTACAACCTTTTTAATGTTTTCAAATATTCCACGGCCTTCTTTAACTGCGTCAACTATGGTTGCAAAGTTGTCGTCGGTAAGTGTCATATCTGCCGCGCCTTTTGCAACGTCTGTTCCCGTGATACCCATTGCGCAACCGATATCCGCCGCCTTTAATGCAGGTGCGTCGTTTACGCCGTCGCCCGTCATAGAAACAACTTCGCCCTTTTTCTGCCAAGCCTTTACAATTCTAATTTTGTTTTCGGGTGAAACACGCGCGTAAACGGATATGTTTCTAACTTCAGCGTCTAACTGTTCGTCGCTCATTTCGTCAAGTTGTGCGCCAGTTATAGCCTTGTCGCCGTCAACGTAGATGCCAAGTTCTTTTGCAATGGCGGTTGCGGTTACTATGTGGTCGCCCGTAATCATAACGGGTTTAATACCTGCTTTACGGCAAGTTGCAACTGCAACTTTGCACTCGGGTCTAGGCGGGTCAATCATACCAACCAAACCAACGAACGTAAGTCCGTTTTCAAGTTGTTCAAAAGAGGGATTTTCAGGCACTTCTTCAAGTTCTTTATAAGCAACTGCAAGCACGCGTAGAGCGTTAGAACTCATTTCGTCGCAAGCAATTCTTGCCTTTTCCACGTCGCCTTTAATCGTTCTCTTTGCAATAACGTCAAACGCGCCTTTAACTATTGCAACGGGTTTTCCGTCAATTAAATTTACCGTAGTCATAAGTTTGCGGTCAGAGTCAAAGGGAAGTTCAGCCTTTCTTGGGCTTTGAGCGTTCAATTCGTCTTGAACACCGCCAGCCTTATGCGCCGCGAGAACGATAGCCGTTTCGGTGGGGTCGCCAAGGTGTTTTTCTGCACCGTTTTCAAACACTACTTTACCGTCAGAGCAAAGCGAACCGAAACATAACATTTTGTAAGTTTCGCCGTCAGCCGTGCCTTTAAAGTCTATAATCTCTTCGCCGTCAACGTAAGTTTTAACAAGCGTCATTCTGTTTTGTGTTAAAGTTCCGGTTTTGTCAGAACATATTACAGACGCGCTACCAAGCGTTTCAACTGCGGGCAATCTTCTAATAATAGCGTTTCTCTTAACCATGCGTTGCACGCCGATAGAAAGAACTATGGTTACAACTGCGGGCAAACCTTCGGGGATAGCAGACACCGCTAAAGATATAGCCGACATAAATCCGTTGATAACGTTGTCAAAGTCAAAGCCGTCTCTTAAGAGTTGAACGCCAAACATTACGAAACAAATTCCTAAAACAAGGAAACCTAACATTTCGCCAAGTTTAGCAAGTTTTTCTTGCAAGGGGGTTTTGCTCTCTTCTTCGTTTGCTAAAATACCTGCAATTTTACCCATTTCGGTGTCCATACCAGTTGCAGTTACAACGGCAATAGCTGTTCCGTAAGTGATAGAACAACCAGAGAAAACCATATTAGTCCTATCGCCGATAGGCGCTTTTTCTTTTACTTCAGCATCTGCAAACTTTTCTGACGGAACTGATTCGCCAGTGAGCGCAGATTCTTCACTCTTTAGGTTTACGCTCTTTATAAGTCTTGCATCGGCAGGAACAAAGTCGCCTGCTTCAAGTTTAATAATATCACCAGGAACTAGTTCTGAAGACATTATAATTTTTTCCGTGCCGTTTCTAATAACTCGTGCGTGCGGGGCAGACATATTTTTTAGCGCATCTAACGCCTTTTCTGCCTTACTTTCTTGAGCAACGCCCATAATGGCGTTTATCAAAACGATTGCGAGAATGAGAAAGGGTTCAACCATTTCAACAACGTCTAAATGATTGTTTGCAACTGCGTTATAGATTGCAATGCCCAAAGAAACAGCGGCTGCAATAAGTAAAATTATAATCATTGCGTCCTTAAACTGTTCAAAGAAACGTTGCAATAGCGTCTTTTTCTTTTTCTCTTTGAGTTTGTTTTCTCCAAACTTCTCTTTGCGCTCAGCAACTTGAGCGTCGCTTAAGCCTTTCACTACGTCCGTTTGAAGTTCAGTTAAAACTTGTTCTTGACTTGTGCTGTGAGGTATCAATTTTTTATCTCCTTATATATAATTTTATATATTGTTTAGCAAATTATAACAATTTGTAATAATTATTGTCAACAATGTTAATAATTTTATTTAATTTTTTGTTAATAAAAAAATCCAAATATAACGTTTGGCTATATTTGGATTATAATTCTAAAATAGAAACTCCGTATAGCCAAAAAAGTTATACGCAAGTCTCGTAAATTAAAACAAGCCAGACCGACGGGCCATGATGTTGACTTGTTCCGTTTACACGGTTACTACTCCCTCACGGATTAGTTTTATTCTACCATTTGTCTTTTATTTTGTCAACTGTTTTTTAATCAATATTTTTTTATAAACCCCCTATAATTCGATTGACAATAAGCGCTTGCGGTATTATAATACTAATTGCAACTAAAATGGTTGCAATTAGGTGAGTTATGAAATTATCATCAAAAACCAAATACGGACTTAAAGCCTGTCATTTTTTAGGAATTAACTATCCTGACAATACGGTGTCTGCAAGCACGCTAGAGAGTTACGTTTCGGTTTCGGGTAAATATCTTGAAAAGATTATGCGTATGCTGTCTAGCCGTAACGTTGTTTCGGCAAACCGTGGGGCAAACGGTGGTTATTATTTATCAAGACCACCAAAAGATATTACCATAGGTGAAATCGTGCGCGCATTAGAAGACGATATGGAAATTATTGAGTGCGTAAAAGAAGATGGAAAGTGTAAATGTTGCCCGTCAAGCGGTGTTTGGAAACGCTTGCATAAGGGTATAAACCAACTGCTCGATTCTATGACGCTAGAGCAAATGATAAAAGGCGAATTGCAATAAAAAGGAGCATATAAAATGGAAAATAAACCAGTTTATTTCGACCACGCGGCTACAACACCTTTGTGCAAAGAGGCGTTAGAAAAAATGTTGCCGTATTTTACAGAAGTTTTCGGCAACCCAAATAGCCAACACGCATACGGTAGAGAATCTGTTAAGGCTGTTGACGAGGCTAGAGACGTCATTGCAAAAATAATCAACTGCAAACCCAACGAACTTTATTTTACTTCGGGCGGAACTGAAGGGGATAACTGGGCTCTTCGTGGAATAGCAAACGCTTATAAGTCAAAGGGCAAACACATTATTATAAGCCATATCGAACACGCCGCAATGATTGTAACGGCAAAGGCTCTTAAAAAAGAGGGTTTTGAAATTGAATATATGAAAGTTGATGAAAACGGTTTCGTTGACCTTGAACACTTAAAGAGTATCGTTCGAGACGACACTATTTTCGTTGGTTGTATGATGGCTAATAACGAAGTGGGAACTATTGAGCCTATTAAAGAAATAGCAAAAATAGCGCACGAAAAAGGCGCAGTGGCGTTTACTGACGCAGTTCAGGCGGCGGGCGTTCTTAAAATTGACGTTAAAGATTTGGGCGTTGATATGATGAGTATGAGCGCACATAAAATTTACGGACCAAAAGGCGTTGGTGCGCTATATATAAGAAACGGTCTAAAAACGCAAAGCATCATAACTGGTGGGCATCAAGAAAGAATGAAACGTGGCGGAACGACCAACGTTGCAGGCATAGTCGGTTTTGCAGAGGCGTTTAAGATTGCAATTAGAGATATTGACAAAAATTTTGAATACGTTTCAAGTTTACGTGATAGATTTATAGATAGAGTATTAAGCGAAGTTCCGTTTGTAAAACTCAACGGACCAAGAGAAAACAGATTGCCCGCTAATGCAGATTTTTCTTTTAAGTTTATTGAGGGCGAATCAATATTGTTTAGTTTAGACCTAGCAGGCATTGCCGTTTCTTCTGGTTCGGCTTGTTCGTCAGGTTCGCTAGAACCATCACACGTTTTGCTCGCGTTGGGCTTGCCCGAAGAACTTGCGCACGGTTCAATTAGATTTTCGTTTGGAAAACACAACACAATGGAAGAAGTTGATTTTGCGGTGGACGTTATAAAAGAGTCAGTTCAAAGACTGCGTGAAATGTCCCCACTATTTAAAGCAGAAGGAGAAATTAAGTATGTATAACGAAAAAGTAATGGATGTTTTTAAAAATCCTAAAAACGTAGGCGAAATTGAAAATCCAGATGGAATAGGTACGGTAGGCAATGCGTCTTGTGGAGATATTATGCAGATATCGTTGCGCATTGAAAACGAAATTATAGTGGACGCAAAATTTAAAACTTTTGGTTGCGCAGCAGCAATAGCAACTAGTTCAACTGCAACTGAAATGATAAAAGGTATGACTGTTGAAGAGGCGCTTAAAGTTACCAACAAAAAGGTTGTTGAAACACTCGGCGGACTTCCTTCTCAAAAACTTCATTGTTCAGTTCTTGCTGAAGAGGCAATAAAAAAAGCCATTGAAGATTATCAATCAAAGAAAAACGCATAAACTTTATTATAAACTTAAAAGAAGATAAATCTTTTACTAACGCAAAATCTTTGTAAAACTATCGTTTTACTGTAAAAACATAGTTGTTTTTACACTTCTAGTTTGAAACACAGCGAAGTTGTAAACCCTTGCAAGTAAGTTTCCAACTTCTCGTATTATAGTTTAAGGAGTTTATCGTGTTAAAGTCAGTCAATTCAAAAGCGTTTTCTACTGTTTGTGTTATTCTTTCGGGTATTCTGTGGGGAATAATAGCAATTTTTGTAGACGGGCTTAAAAGAGTGGGATTTTCTTCTGTGCAATGCGCTGCTATAAGGTGCATTTTCACAAGCCTTTTATTGCTTATTATAATACTTATAACCGATGCCAAAAGTTTGAAAGTGGAACTTAAAGACTTATTTGTGTTTTTATGCTCTGGCGCGTTTGGTATTTCGGTGTTTAGCCTTTGTTATTTTAAGGCAATACATATTTTAGGAGGTGCAAGCGTGCCTTCGTTGTTGCTTAACACTTCGCCTATATTCGTGCTAATAATTGCGTCAATATTTTTTAAAGAAAAAATCACGCTAAATAAAATTGTTGCCATTGTTATGGCAGTTTTTGGTGTTGCGTGTGTGTCGGGTGTTTTTAACGGCGTTGGCGCAATATCTCTAGAGGGATTAATTTTTGGAATATTGAGCGGTTTGGGTTACGCATTGTATAGCGTTTTTACCAAAAGCGTTGCAAAAAAATATAATCCCTTGGTAATAAATTTCTACGCTTATTTATTCGCAATGCTCGTCGTAGTTCCTGCGTCGGGAATATTTAATGATATAGGGTTACTTATAACGCCAAAAGGCGCGCTCTATTCTCTAGGGTTAGTGGTGCTTTGCACGGCAGTACCGTCAGTTTTATATTCTTTCGGAATGAAAAACTTAAACGTTAGCACGGTTTCAGTTATGGCAATGATAGACCCCGTAACTGCAACGGTGATAGGGCTAGCGATTATGAGTGAAAGTATAAGTGTGTTTAAGATTGTTGGCATAATTTGCGTACTCACGGCAATAGTGATATTAAACTTACCGCAAAAAGAAAAAAATAAATAATAACTTATTGAATAAAAGCCTTGCAATTTTGCAAGGCTTTTACAATATAAAAAAACGGCAAGTGATTTACTTGCCGTTTTAATATGCTAATTATTTAATTATTTGCATTCGTCTGCTTTGCCTGCGCAACCAAGAACGTTAATAAGTTTGTGCTTAACAATTTCTTTAATGTTAGCGCGTGCGGGTTTCAAATATTCTCTGGGGTCAAACTTGTCGGGCTTTTCGTTGAAGAATTGACGGATAGTTCCGGTCATAGCCAAACGAAGGTCAGAGTCGAGATTGATTTTGCAAACTGAAAGACCAGCAGCCTTGCGAAGTTGTTCTTCGGGTACGCCGATAGCGTCAGGCATCTTACCGCCGTTGTCGTTTACCATCTTAACGTATTCTTGTGGAACTGAAGAAGAACCGTGAAGAACGATAGGGAATCCGGGAAGTTTCTTTGAAACTTCTTCTAAAATGTCAAAACGAAGTGCAGGGGGAACTAAAATTCCTTGTTCGTTTCTGGTGCATTGTTCGGGTTTGAACTTATATGCACCGTGAGAAGTACCGATAGCGATTGCCAAACTGTCAACGCCAGTTCTGGTAACGAATTCAATAACTTCTTCGGGTTTGGTGTAACTTTCTGCGCCGTGTTCAACCTTAACGTCGTCTTCAATACCAGCCAAAGTTCCAAGTTCGCCTTCAACTGTAACGCCACGAGCGTGAGCGTATTCAACAACCTTTTTGGTGAGTTCAATGTTTTCTTCAAAAGGAAGATGACTTCCGTCAATCATAACAGACGTAAATCCACCGTCTATGCAAGATTTGCAAGTTTCAAAATCAGGACCGTGGTCAAGGTGTAAAACGATAGGAATTTCAGGGCATTCTTTAACAGCAGCCTCTACAAGTTTAACAAGGTAAGTGTGGTTAGCGTATGCTCTTGCACCCTTACTAACTTGAAGAATAACTGGAGCGTTAACTTCTTTGCACGCTTCGGTGATACCTTGAACGATTTCCATGTTGTTTACGTTGAACGCGCCGATTGCATAGCCGTTCTTGTAAGCCTGTTCAAACATTTTCTTTGAGTTTACTAAAGCCATTTTAAGACCTCCAACAATATATAAATATAAATTTTTTATCTTTTCAGGGGAAAGACGTTTATCAACCCCACAATTCGACAAATACTATTATATATCTTTTTTGTCAAATAATCAAACAAAATTCAATTCTATATTAAAAATACTTGATAAAAAAACGTTTTAGTTATAAAATAAATAAAAAACTTGCGCTTTGATAGTGCACTAAATTATAGGTAAGTTATGCAAGATTTAAGAATTAACAAACTAGCAGAAAATTTAATCAACTATTCGTGTTCGCTAAAAAAGGGCGAAAAGATTTTAATTGAGGCTAAAGGCATTGATTATATGCTTGTAAACGCTCTCGTTAAAGAAGTTTATAAGGTTGGGGCTTATCCTTTCGTTGAACTTTACGATAACCGTGTAACTAGAGAACTTTTACTTGGAAACTCGCCTGAACTTGCAAAGATGAAGGCAAAGTTTGACGGCGCTCGTATGGCGGAAATGGACGCTTATATAGGTATTCGCGGTGGGGAAAACTGCAACGAACTTTCAGACGTACCTGAAAATAACGCTAAAATAGAAAGCGAATATTATTCACACCCCGTTCATCACGAAATTCGTGTTAAAAAAACCAAGTGGGTTGTTTTGCGTTATCCTAACCAAGGTATGGCGCAACAGGCAGGTATGAGTACCGACGCTTTTGAAGATTTTTATTTTAAGGTATGCAACCTTGATTATTCAAAGATGGATAGGGCAATGGACGCGCTTGCAGAAAGAATTAACCGCGCAGACAAAGTGCATATTATCGCTAAAGATACAGACCTAACTTTTTCTATTAAAGGTATAGGTTGTAAAAAGTGTTCGGGTGAACGCAATATTCCCGACGGAGAAATTTACACCGCGCCCGTTAAAAATAGCGTAAACGGCGTTATAACCTACAACGCACCGTCTGTTGAAAACGGATTTAAGTTTGAAAACGTTTCACTTACGTTTAAAGACGGAAAAATTATTAAGGCAACCGCAAACGACAACGAAAAAGTAAACGCAATTTTTAATACTGACGAGGGCGCAAGATACGTTGGCGAATTTGCTTTTGGCGTAAATCCGTATATAAATAAGCCGATGGGGGATATTTTATTTGATGAAAAAATTTCTGGTTCAATACATTTTACCCCCGGTTGTTGTTATGAAGATTGTGATAACGGCAACGTTTCTGCAATCCACTGGGATTTGGTTCAAATACAAACCAAAGAGTACGGCGGTGGGGAAATTTACTTCGACGGGGAACTTATTCGTAAAGACGGATTATTTATTCCCGACGATTTAAAGTGTTTAAACCCCGAAAATTTAAAATAATCGCTAAAAATAATTGACTTAACTCTTATTTGGCGGTATAATGTATAAGACGAAATTTGAAAAATTTTAAAGTATTATATTATTTGGAGGACATAAAAATGTCAAAAGTAACAAAAGTTGCAATTAACGGTTTCGGTCGTATCGGCCGTCTCGCTTTCAGACAGATGTTCGGTGCTGAAGGTTACGAAGTTGTTGCTATCAACGACCTCACCAGTCCTGAAATGCTCGCTCATCTTTTGAAATACGACACTATGCAAGGTAACTACGTTGCACAAGGTCATACCGTTGAATCTACTGAAGATTCAATTATCGTTGACGGCAAGGAAATTAAAATTTCTAAGTGCGCTAACGCTGCAGAATGCCCCTGGGCTCAATACGACGTTGACGTTGTTTTAGAATGCACGGGTTTCTACACCAGCAAAGAAAAGGCTCAAGCTCATATCGTTGCAGGCGCAAAGAAAGTTGTTATTTCTGCTCCCGCAGGTAACGACCTTCCCACTATCGTTTACAACGTAAACCACAAGACCTTAACTGCTGAAGACAAGATTATCTCTGCTGCATCTTGCACCACCAACTGTCTTGCTCCTATGGCAAAGGCTCTCAATGATTACGCTCCTATCCAAAGCGGTATCATGACCACCGTTCACGCTTACACTGGCGACCAAATGATTCTTGACGGACCCCAAAGAAAGGGTGATAAGAGACGTTCAAGAGCAGGCGCTATGAACATCGTTCCTAACAGCACTGGCGCTGCAAAAGCAATCGGTCTTGTTATCCCTGAACTCAATGGTAAACTTATCGGTGCTGCACAACGTGTTCCCACCGCTACTGGTTCAACCACTATCCTTATCGCAGTTGTTAAGGGTAAAGACGTTACCAAAGAAGGCATCAACGCTGCTATGAAAGCACAAGCTACTGAATCTTTCGGTTACAACACCGACGAAATCGTTTCTTCTGACGTTATCGGTATGAGATTTGGTTCACTCTTTGATGCTACTCAAACCATGGTTTCTAAAATTGATGAAGAAACTTATCAAGTACAAGTTGTTTCTTGGTATGACAACGAAAACTCTTACACCAGCCAAATGGTAAGAACCATCAAATACTTCTCTGAAATCTAATTAAATTTTAGTTTCAAAAACCAAAAGCCCTTTGCATAGCATAGGGCTTTTATATTTTTGTCGCTCATAAAAATTTTTTATAAAAATCGTTTGGTTATTTATAAAATTTATGATATAATTGTTTTTAATAAGTTTTGAAAAAATATAAAATAAAATTATGGAGAGAATATGGAAGTAAACGATTATATTTATGAAATATATAGAGAAAAAAGTTTTTCAGTTGCGGCAAAAAAGTTTTTCGTTTCGCAACCTGCCTTGTCTGCCATGGTTAAAAAGGTAGAAACTGCTTTAGGCGTAACTATATTTGACCGTTCAACCTCACCTATAACCCTTACCGAGGCGGGTAAAATTTACATTAAATCTATAGAAGAAATGCGTTCTCTTCAAAAAAGATTAAAAGAAGAACTTAACGACTTGTGCGCGCTAAAAACGGGTACTCTTATTGTAAGTGGCGAAAATTTTGTTTCTTCTTTTATTATGCCCAAAGTTATAATGCGTTTTTCTGAAATTTATAAAGGTATAAAGGTAGAACTTGTAGAATCTAACTCACCTGACTTGCGTCAACTTTTACTTACCGACGCAATAGACCTTTTGATTGCGCACGATTTTGACCAAAAACTTTATTCGTGCGAGCCGTTGTTTGACGAAATGTTGTTGCTTGCCGTTCCTGAAAGACTCTCTATAAATTATGGGCTTAAAGATTGCGTTCTTTCACTAGAAGATATAAAGGCGGGTAAGCATTATCAAGAAAATTGTCCAGCAGTAAATCTTGCAACTTTCAAAGACGAAGAGTTTTTAATAATGAAAAAAGGTAACGATATGCAACGTCGCGCTCAACTGCTGTGCGAAAAAGCAGGCTTTACACCCAAAGCGAGAATATACCTTGACCAACTTATAACGTCTTATAATATGGCTTGCGCTGGTATGGGTATTGCCTTTGTTACTGATATGCTTGCAACAAATGCAAACGGGGAAAATTGTGTTTATTATAAAATAAAAGGTAACGACGTTACTAGACGTATGTACATAGGTTATAAGCGCAATCGCTATATAAGTCAAGCCTGCACCGCGTTTATAGATATGGCAAAAACTGTTTATAAAGACAAACTTTTTTAATACCGTTTTAGGTTTTTAACGACATATGCGCATATATTATAATAAAAAAGACAGCAAACGCTGTCTTTTTTTATCTAAAGCGAATTTTAACTAAAAGTTGTTGTTGCGTTATTATTGTTACCGCAAAGGCAGTTGCCAAACCCGTTGACGGTTGTTGAAAGAAGTGCAAGTAGTAAAAGAAGTTGAGTTGTGTTTATCGTATTATTACTCGTTAGTAAAAGCAAAAGAGCGATTAAAACGATATTGTTTGAGTTCAAAACACTTTACCTCCTTAAGATAAAATACGCTTTTTACCATAAAATATAATATGCGACAAATATATTAAAAATTCCACTATGCGTTTTATTATACTATATATGCGCAAACGTTATAAATAAAAGGAGATTTGTTATGAACGAAGTTTTGCTTGATAGAAGATTGCAATCTATGGTTAAAGAATACGTTCCACAAGGGGAAATTTTAGACGATTTGGTTTGTTTTTTTTCTATGTTTTCAGACTACACGCGCTTGCGTATAATTTCCGCCCTTGCAATAAGTGAAATGTGCGTTAGCGACATATCCGTGCTTTTATGTCTAAATCAAACGACGGTGTCGCATCAGTTGCGCTTACTTAAAAATTTAAATGCCGTTACCACTAGAAGACAAGGCAAAGTTGTGTTCTATTCTTTGCGCAACGAAGTTCTAAACGACGTTCTTTTAAAGGGAGTGGAATTTTTAGGCTATTAACCGCTTGTAAAATTATTAAAAATCGGTTATAATAAAATAATGAGCGTTATAGAAGAAAAGTTAAAACATCTACCCGAAAACCCCGGCGTTTACGTTATGCTTGACGCTGACGGGCAGATTATATACGTCGGTAAGGCAAAAAACCTTAAAAACCGTGTAAGGCAATATTTTTTCAGCGGGGTTAAAACTGACAAAGTTATGGCTATGGTGAAAAATATAGCCGACTTTTACTATATTATAGTTCCAAGTGAGATTGACGCTCTTTCTTTAGAAAACAATTTAATAAAAAAGCATAAACCAAGATATAATATACTCTTAAAAGACGACAAAACTTATCCGTATCTTAAAATAGACTTAAAAGAACCTTATCCAACTTTTAAGGTTACACGAAAAATTAAAAAAGACGGTGCTAAATATTTTGGTCCGTTTATGGGTGGGGTTTCGGTTAAAGGCGTTTTAGAAATTATAAACCTTGCTTTCGGTTTGCGCCCGTGCGATAAAAAATTAAATCCTCAAAAAGCAACGAAGCCTTGCCTTAACTATCACATAAAAAAATGCTTTGCGCCTTGCTCACTTCTAATAAGCGAACAAGAATATAACCAAAAAGTTTCGGGCGCGATAGATTTTTTAAGTGGGGATATTGCTGACACTGAAAAATTGCTTAAAGAAAAAATGGCTGACGCAGTTGAGCGTGAAGAATTTGAAATTGCCTTAAAGTTTAGAGATAATCTTTCTTCTTTAGAAAAAATTAAATTAAAAAGAATAACTGCTCTCAATAAGTTCTTAAATGCAGACGTTTTGGCGTATAGGGCAAACGGAATTTATTCAACCGTAAACTTGCTTATCGTTAGAAACGGCAGAATGCTCGGCAGTAAAAACTTTTCTTTTGAAAGCGCCGCGCTTTCCGACGGGGACGCTTTGAGCGAATTTGTTATGCGCTATTATAAAAAAGATAGCGATATCCCTGACGAAATTATAACGGCAACCGAAATAACGTCTTCAGACGTAGTTGCAGATTATATTAAAAATAATTACGGCAAAAGCGTAACGTTTTTATGCGTAAAACAAGGGGTAAGAAAACAACTTGCAGATATGGCAGGGGTCAATGCAGAAGAACACCTTGAAACAGCCGTAGATAAAATTAAACACAAATCGGATATGACGGTTACCGCTTGCAAGGCGTTGAAAGAAAAACTTTCACTAAAAAATTTTCCCAAGCGTATGGAATGTTACGACATATCAAACATAAGCGGTGTGGATAAAGTGGGCAGTATGGTGGTGTTTATCGACGGACAGCCAGACTTTGATTCTTACCGTAGATTTAAGATTAAAACGTTTGAGGGCGCAGATGACTTTAGGGCGCATCAAGAGATGATGAGCCGTCGTCTTGAAAGACTTTTAACAGACCCTGAAAAATTTCCTAAACCCGATTTAATTATAATTGACGGCGGAAAGGGGCAACTTTCTAGCGTTAAAGAGATTTTTGACCAAAAAGGCGTTGAAGATATAGACCTAATATCACTTGCAGAAAAAAACGAAGAAGTTTTTACGTTAGATAGTTCTTTGCCGGTTGTTTTAGAGCGTAGAGATTATTGTCTTAAAATGTTGCAACGTATTCGTGACGAAGCGCATCGCTTTGCAATAACTTATCACCGCTCACTTCGTAGTAAACGCGCATTAACTTCGGTGTTAGATAACGTTAAGGGGTTAGGTAAAATAAAAAAACGCGCGTTGCTTGATAAATTTAAAGATTTAGAAGGTATAATAAAGGCCACCGTTGAAGAACTCAAAACGGTGGAAGGCATAGGCGACGTACAGGCAAATAACATAATTTATGCACTTACAAAGGAGGGTTTGAAATGAAATATAAACTTTTTATAAGCGATTACGACGGAACGCTAGGTGGCGCACCACAGAATAATATAGACCAAGAAACTTTAAACGCTATAAATAGATTTGTTGAAAAAGGTGGGGTTTTTGTAGTTTGTTCGGGCAGAGAAACTTCATCAATAACTAGAATTTTGCGTCAACATTCACTCAAAGGTTTGGTGGTTTCATTTCAAGGCGCAAGAATTAGCGATATTGAAAGTGGCAAAGTTATTTTTAGCGGTGGTTTAAGTGCAGAAAAAGCAATAGAGGCATTAACTGCGGTTGGTGATAGAGGTATAACGCCTATTGCTTACGGCGAAAGTGAACTCTATATAAAAGAGCGCACGCCTTACGTTGAACATTACGAAAAAGCGGTGGGGCTTACGGGCATAATTACTGATATTGAGCAAGAAGTTAAAAAACAAGGTAAAAACGTAAGTAAAATTTGTTGGTTAGGCGATAATAAGATAGTAAACGAAACTGCTGACGAATTAAACAAAATTTATAAAAATAAAGGGCTTAAATTTAATAGCGGTGCAAACAATTTGCTCGAAGTTATCAACCCTGAATTTAGTAAAGGCGTTGCCGTTAAATTTATTGCCGACTACTATAAAATTCCATTAGAACAAGTAATAGCCGTTGGCGACAGCACTAACGATATAGATTTACTGGTAGGACCGTGGCACGGCGTTGCGGTGGGCGACGGCAGAGAAGAACTTAAAGCAGTTGCCGACGAGATTACCGTAAGTTTTGCGCAAAAACCCGTTAAAACGTTACTTGAAAAATATTGTTTGAACGATTGATACATAAGACAGGTGAAAAAATGACAGAAAAACAAGCAAAAGAATTTATTGAAGAGATAATAAAGAGCGCAGAAGAAACGCCAAAAGATGAACAACCTAAAGAAAGAATTTTACCATTGATAGCATTGAGGGGCAAGGTTTTTTGCCCAAGCACCCTTCTTAACTTTGACGTGGGTAGACCTATGTCCGTGGCGGCGGTAGAAAAGGCGGTAAAAGACCAGTCGGAAATTTTTATCACTTCACAGGCGAGCGCGTTTATAGAAAATCCTAAAATAAGCGATTTGTGTAACACGGGCGTGGTTGCAAAAATAAAACAAGTTATAAAAGTTCAAAATACAGGCACAATTAAAGTTTGCGTAGAATCAGTTTGCAGAGCAAAAATTAAAGAAGTTATAGAAACCAAGGGAATTTTTACCGTTTCCGTTATAGATAGTCCTTATATCTTGCCCGTCGATAACGCAGAGTGCGAGGCTTATTTAAGGGTAGCAAAAAAGAACTTCGTAGAGTTTGCTCAAGGCGACAAACGAATTTCTAAAGAGATGATTGCAACGGTAACCGAGTTTGCAGACGCAAACGAATTTATTGATAACGCCGTATCCGTGGTCAATTTAAAAGAAAAACTAGTGCAACACATATTAGAGATTGACGACACTATTTTACGTTTGCAAGAGTTTATAAAACTTTTTGAAAAAGAGATAGAAATTTCAAAGATAGAACGTAAAATAACTGCAAGGGTGCGTGGTAGCATAGATAAAAGTCAAAAAGAATTTTATCTTCGTGAGCAACTTAAAGCAATACACTCTGAACTTGGCGACGACCTTGAAGAGGGGGAAGAGTTGGTTGAACAAATTAAGGCTAAAGGCTTGCCAAAAGACGTAGAAGAAAAGGCGCTTAAAGAGATTAGCCGTTTAGATAAAATCAATCCCTCATCTCCCGATTATAGTATTATATTAAACTATCTTGACTGGATAAAAGAATTACCCTTTAATCAAAGCACGGTTGATACTGAAAATTTAAAGTCTGCAAAAGAGATTTTAGACAAAGACCATTTTGGTTTAGAAAAGGTTAAGCAAAGAATTGTAGAATATCTTGCGGTGTTGCAACTCACTAAAGAGATAAAAGGACCTATTTTGTGTTTCGTAGGCCCTCCAGGGGTGGGCAAAACTTCGGTTGCTACGAGTATTGCGCGTGCGCTTGGTAGAAAGTTTGTTAGAATGAGTTTGGGTGGCGTTAAAGACGAGGCGGAAATTCGTGGGCATCGTAAAACTTACGTTGGCGCAATGCCAGGACGTATAATATATGGGCTTAAAAATGCAGGTTCAAACAACCCCGTGTTCTTGCTTGACGAAATAGACAAACTGTCTTCAGATATTCACGGCGACCCTGCAAGCGCGCTTTTAGAGGTGCTAGACCCCGAACAAAACACAACTTTCCGTGACAGATATTTAGAAGTACCTTTCGACCTTTCAAAGGTAATGTTTATAACCACGGCAAACACGCTTGATACCATACCTTATCCGTTGCTTGATAGAATGGAAGTTATAGAACTTACGGGCTACACCAACGAAGAAAAATTGCAAATAGCAAAGCAATATCTTATACCCAAACAGTTGAAAGCCAACGGATTAAGCGACAAAAAAGTTGAAATTACCGACCAAGGTATTGCGGAAATTATAAGCGGATATACAATGGAAGCGGGCGTTAGAAATCTAGAGCGTGAAATAGGTAGCGTTATAAGAAAAATTGCAACCAAAGTTGCGCAAAATCCTAGAACGAAAAAGCAAATTGTTGACCAAAACAACGTAGAGAAATATCTTGGAATAAAAAAACACGTGCGTGATTTGACTTTAGAAAAAGACGAAATAGGCGCATGTACGGGCTTGGCGTGGACAAGCGTTGGCGGAACAACTTTAACCATTGAAGTTGGGCTTATGAAAGGCAAGGGCGAAATTTTGCTCACAGGTAAACTTGGCGACGTTATGAAAGAATCTGCACGCGCTGCAATAAGTTATATAAGAGCGCACGCAAATAACTACGGAATAGAAGAGAGTGATTTTGAAAATACGGATATACACGTGCACGTTCCCGAAGGCGCAACACCAAAAGACGGACCAAGCGCAGGTATAACTATGGCAACGGCAATACTTTCAGCCTTTACTAAAAAGGCGGTTAAAAAGAGCGTTGCAATGACGGGCGAAATAACATTGAGAGGAAAGGTTTTGCCTATCGGTGGCTTAAAAGAAAAGTCGCTTGCCGCATACCGCCAAGGTATAAAAGAAATTATAATACCGTCGGCTAACCAAAAAGATTTGACGGACATACCCAAAGAAATACGAAAGGAAATAAACTTTATTGCTTGCGACGAAATTGACCAAGTGTTCAAAATGGCTATAAAGTTTTAAGGTGAAAAAATGAAAATTAAAGATGCGGTTTTTGTAACTAGCGTTGCAAGCGCAGACAAGTTTTTAAAAACCGATAAACCTATAATTGCAGTTGCAGGCAAAAGTAACGTGGGCAAAAGTTCACTCATAAATATGCTTGCAAACAGAAAAAAACTTGCAAAAACGTCGGTTACGCCTGGGCGCACAAGATTGATAAATTATTTTGATTTTGGCGAATTTATGCTAGCGGATTTGCCGGGCTACGGCTTTGCAAAAGTTAGCAAAGAAGAAAAAAAGAAGTGGGGTGTTTTGCTTGAAGAATTTTTGTCAACGCAAAAAATCAATCTACTTTTATCGCTAGTGGATATCCGCCACGAACCCACGGCAGACGATAAGATGATGATAAATTATTTATATCATTATCAAGTTCCGTTTGCGCTTGTGGCAACCAAAGCGGATAAACTTGGAAAAACCAAAATAAAACCAAGGGTAAAAGAAATTGCAACCGCTCTAAAGGTTGGTTTTGCAGACCTAACGGCAACTAGCGCACAAACGGGCTATGGCAAAGACGACTTGTTAAGAATTATAGAACAAGCAATTACTATAACTGACGAAGAATAAAAAAACAAACCGACTAAACAACAATTTAGTCGGTTTTATATTTATGGTAAATAGAAAGTTTGTTCTGGTCCAGTATCTTTCATTAAAAGGTTTTTACTTCTAAATTTTATTAAAAGAAGAAGAAAAACAAAAAGGTCGCCTGCGCAACCGCCAACGTGCATTGCAAAAACGAAACCGATTGCCAAAAATATTAGCCGATTATGTATAAAAAATATCAATGCAACTACAAATAGCACAGAGAAAAATATAAAGGGCGTAAGCAAGGCAATAAGCGCAGTTTTTCTGGTAACGTAAATATCAGGTACACCGCAAAAAGCGCAACTCCAACTTATTCCAAAAGTAAGTTTTCTGCCCGTTGTAAGTTTATAAGCAATTCCGTGCAACAGTTCGTGCAAAATCATATAAATTAAAAGGCTAAACGCTACGCCCGAAAATACCGCGCAAAGAACAAGTGGGTGAGTTGTGAATATCACTGACAAATCAACCAACAAGGTCAATAAATACATCACGATAAATGCTAGAATTAAAGCCGATAGGTTAAGCGCCAACCCCGTTTTTGTAGATTTAGCGTTTATATGAAAAACGCTGTCGTAACCGTCGGGCAGGGTAGTATAAAAGGAAGTTTTCATAATTTAATCAATCTTTTTTCCGTAAAGTTTTTCACGCATACGTGGTAGAGCCGTTTCAGCGTTTCCAAGTGGTTCTAAAGCATTTCGATAGTCGTGTTTATCACAGAATTTTTTAAGGTCTTGACGCACCCTTTCTAAATTGCGTTTTTCAACGCCTGCAATAACCCCAACGTAATCTTTAGCAAGAAACCCTGCATAGCGAGAGTATCTTAAAAGTTCTGCATAGTGGTGCAAGCAAAAGCCCTTGCTTTTAATAAGAGTTTTATAAAATTCTCTCTCTCTTTCAAACATTTGGGCAATGGTTTTATAATATTTAACCATACTGTCCTCAACGTAATCACAAAGTACGCAAGTTTTTGAGGCTTTATCTAATGCGTTTGCTTGTTTTATTGCGCTACTAACGCTTTTTTTATCGGACAAAAGTTTTTCAAGTTGGTCAACCCTAGTGCCTATTTGAAGAGCAACTGAAAGTTTGTTTTGCCTTGAAAACAACATATCAAAGTGTTTAGAACAAAAACCGAGTTGACCTACCTTAATGCGCGTGTTATCCTCCATAACAGCGTCGTTTAAAAACTCGTATAAAAACTGTTCTTCAACCACCTTTTGAATTTCGCAAAGCGGACACTCACAATCCACTTTAAATTTCTCGTGTATTAAACCTGTATCTATATGATATCCCATAAGCACATTTTAACAAAAAACTCTAAAAAATACAAGCATTGAGTTGTAAATTTTGTAAGTAAATGATATAATTAACTTAATTTTTAGCGAGGGCAAAAAATGCAAAAAACTTTTATATTTGATTTTGACGGAACGCTTGTTGACTCAATGCCCGTTTTCGTTGGTGCAATATATAACATTTTAGATAAATATAAAGTGCCATATACTGAAGAAATTGTTAAAATTTTAACCCCACTTGGCGGACAGGCAGGCGCAGAATATATGAGAAAAATGGGCGTGCCTATCACCACCGAACAAGTGCTTGAACTTATGTTTGAATATATGGTTAAAGAATATGAGCATAACGTTTTAGCAAAAGAGGGGGTTGTTGAAACGCTAAAACAAATGAAAGAGCGTGGTTATAGCCTAAACGTGCTAACGGCAAGCCCGCACTTAACCCTTGACCCTTGCCTTAAAAGGCTTAAAATATTTGATATTTTTGATAACGTTTGGTCTTGTGATGATTTTAACACCACAAAAGCAAACCCAGAAATTTACGCTCAAGCGTCAAAACTGTTGAAAAAGAGCGTAGAGCAAGTGATTTTTGTTGACGATAATTTTAACGCTTGCGCAACTGCAAAAAAAGCGGGTATGAAAGTTTATGGTATTTTTGACAAATCGTCTCAAGATTACGTTGAAGAGATTAAAAGCGTTGCCGACGGCTACGCATATAAATTTAGTGAACTTTTGGAGGTGTAAAAAATGGCTAGTTACGATTTAGAAACTTATATAAAACCTATTTGGCAAGGCGACACGGTCTATTATGAAACGGTGCTTTTTGTTGGTGAAGAAGATTGCGCACCGCTTTTGTACCCGATAGAGCAAGTAGTTGGCGTTTATAATTACGGTTTGACCGAAGAATATCAACTTGGCAAAGATTTTGAAATTATTGACGGAAAAATTAAAAGAATTAAGGGCGGAAAAACCCCTTATTGCCCTGTTGACGACTATTATTTAGATAAGCAAGCACAATACGCAATAGAGATAGTAAATAACCGTGAAGTTGCGCCTGCTGGTAAAAAATATTTTAACTTTGGCGAAAAAGATAGTTATTCAAAATATCAAATTGCAGTAACTTACCGCCACTCTGCGCAAAATAAAACGCTTATTCCGCAAGGTAAAAGTCAAAGGTTTTCTTGCTTTTTAAATAAGTTGAAAGAGCAAAAGAGTGCAAGCGTAATATTTTATGGCGATAGCATAACCACGGGTTGCAATTCAAGTGGAACGCCTATGGGCGGAATGGTTGAGCCGTTTGCAGAAAGTTTTCCCGTTATGGTTCATAAAAAATTGCAAAAAGAATTTGATGCAGAGATTGAATATGCAAACACCGCCGTTGGTGGTTGGGCAACCGATAGGGGACTAGATGCGTTTGACGAACGTGTTTTAGATAAAGAATATGACCTTTTAGTTTTGGGTTTTGGTATGAACGACGGTGCAACGCCACTAGAAACTTATTTAGAGCGAACGGAAAAGATGGTGCTTAAATTTAGAGAGCGCAATCCACAAGGTCAAGTTGTGTTGCTTTCAACAACTTATCCAAACACCGAAAGCAACTGGGTAAGAAACCAACCGCTATTTATAAACGAACTTGTTAAGTTAGAGAAAAAATATTCTTTTGTTGGCGTTGCCGATATGACAAATATGCACTATAATCTTTTAGAAACAGGCAAAAGATATAGAGATATGACGGGCAACAACGTAAACCACCCCAACGATTTTTTGGCAAGAATATACGCGCAAGTTGTGCTAAAAACCTTGTTAGGTTAAAATTTTTAATGTAAAAACTATAAAAACTCGGCTATTTTCAGGTCGAGTTTTTTTATATTTTAAAATCCGCTTGATAAAAATTTTTTTAAGTGATATACTAAATATGCCAAACTAACTAAATAATGCATATTAAAAAGGTATGCTTTTTTAAAAGTGTATAATTATTTGTACATTTCTCATAACAGTTTAAAGACTGTAAAAAGTGCAGATTTCAAATGCTGTTATGGGTTTACCTTTATGCATAATGTTAGTTTGGCGACTACTGAGGTTTGCATTTTTTGGTGCGTTGACTTCGGTTGGCGCACTTTTTTATTTTAAAAGCATTGAAATAAATCGCTTTTTGAAAAAGTGCTTGATAAAATTTTTATTAAGTGATATACTAAATATGTCACATTAGTTTAAGAAATACAATTTACAGTTAGCAGGGGTATATTTTAAATCTTTGTTGACCATTATTACTATTGAAATAAGCAGAAATGCAAATTCCATTAAGTAATTATGGTTCAACTGTAATTTTTTAAACTTGTGTGACAACAAACGGAGTTTCGCATTTTGCGGTGCGTTGACTTCGGTTGGCGCACTTTTTTATTTTAAAAGGAGATATTTTATGAAAAAGAAACATACCGACGAAGAGATTATTCAAATGGTTTCTGAAATTACAAAGGGTGCAAAAATTCCCGATTTAAGAAAAGCAGAACTTACTTTGCTAGTTATGATTGCAGAACAAACAATGATGGATGCAGAAGTTAAATTTTTAAATTCTTTAACAGACGAGCAAAAAGAGTTATACGAAGATTATATGTTATGCACCAAATGTTATCACGATACTTATTATGAAAGAATTACTAAATATAAACGATAAAAACTTTTAAACAAAACAAAAAAGGGCAGTTTGTCGCAATTCCCTACGGGAAGAGCGACAAACTGCCCTTTAACTTTTTTATTTGATTATTCCCACTCAATGGTTGCAGGCGCTTTGGGTGAAAGGTCATAAAGTACACGGCAAACACCTTTAACTTCTGCTAAAATTCTGTCTGCAATCTTTTTCAAAACTGCCCAGTCAATTTCCGGCACGGTTGCGGTCATAGCGTCAACGGTGTTCACGGCACGGATAATAACAGGCCAGTCAAACACTCTCTTTCCGTCACGAACGCCCGTTGAACGGAAATCGGGAACAACCGTAAAGAATTGCCAAACTTTATCCGTAAGGTTAGCCTTGTCAAATTCTTCACGCAAAATTGCATCTGATTCACGAAGAGCCTCAAGTCTGTTGCGTTCAATAGCGCCAAGACATCTAACGCCCAAACCAGGACCGGGGAAGGGTTGGCGGTCAACCATTGCTTTGGGCAAGCCTAAAGCGTAGCCAACAACTCTAACTTCGTCTTTATATAAAAGTCTAACTGGTTCAACAAGTTCAAACTGCAAATCTTCTGGCAAACCACCAACGTTGTGATGCGCCTTAACGCCGTCGCTTTCAATAATATCGGGGTAAATTGTGCCTTGTGCTAAAAACTCAATGCCTTCAAGTTTTCTAGCCTCTTCTTCAAAAATGCGTATAAATTCTGCGCCGATAATCTTTCTTTTAGTTTCGGGGTCTTCAACGCCTTTAAGTTTTTCAAGATAACGTTCGGTTGCGTCAATATAAACTAGGTTAGCGTCTAAACCGTCTTTAAAAACTTTAATAACTTGTTCGCTTTCGCCCTTACGCATAAGCCCGTGGTTTACGTGTACGCAAACAAGTTGTTTGCCTATTGCTTTTATCAAAAGAGCGGCAACCACCGAACTGTCAACCCCACCAGATAGTGCAAGAAGAACTTTCTTGTCTTTAACTTGTTCACGGATAAGTTTAACTTGTTCGTCAATAAATGCGTTTGCAAGTTCAACGGTTGTGATGCGCGCCATATTTTCAGGTCTTTTGTTTAAATCCATAAATAATCTCCGTACAAAATTTTGTATATATCAATTATACACCGCATTGAAGTCAATTTCAAGTGTTTTTAATATAAAAATTATTCTTAAAACATTAAAATTTTTTAGCAACACTATAATTACATAAAATATTTTTTATATTTTCGCTTAAGGTATCGTTTTATTATTAAACGATTTTATAATCAAATTTTAGGTTAAAATTTATGTTCGGTCAAAAAAGCGTTTTGAAAATTTTGGCGGTTGTGATATAATAAGCAAGATATTTTTTTAAATAGCAATCTAAATAAGATTGCTAAAAACACTTTTAAGTCACGGCTAAGTAATTAAAAAACGCTAACGGTTGATAAAAACGCTGTCAATGGAGAATAAAATGCTTAAAAATTCTAAAAAACTTAATCTTTTAGGGCAAGCGTTGTTGCTTTTAGCCACCCTTGTTTGGGGAACTTCTTTCGTTATTTTAAAAGATACTATATCGCAAGTTCCCGCAATGTACGTTATAGCAATAAGGTTCTTGTTTGCAGGCGTTGTTTTCTCTTTCGTCTTTTTGAAAAAAATCATAAAAGCGTCAAAATATTCTTTAATTTCGGGCGTTATCGTTGGGCTTATGGTGGCGGGGGCTTACGTAACGCAAACTTACGGATTGTCTTTAACAACACCGGGAAGAAACGCTTTCGTAACTTCTTCTTACTGCGTTATGTGTCCGTTTTTGTTGTGGTTTTTCTTTAAGCAAAAACCCACCCTTAAAAACGTAGTCTGCGCTGTTTTGTGCGTGGTTGGTATAGGTTTAATCGCCTTATCGGGTGATAAAAGTTCGGGCAGTCAGTTGTTGTTTGGCGACGGCTTAACGCTAATCTCTGCAGTATTTTTCGGTTTGCAAATTATATTTTTAGACCGCTTTCAAAAAAAAGGGGCGGATACTAGCGTAGTTATTGCCGTTGAATTGTTTACGGCAGGCGTGGTGTTTGCAATTATCACTTTTGCTTTTGAGTTGCCTTATTACGGCATACAAAAATATGCGCTTAACACAAATCAACTGCTAAACATAGGTTATCTTGCTGTTGCTTGTACTCTGTTCGCTCAAACTGCTCAAACGGTTGGTCAAAAGTTTACAACGGCAAATCAATCTTCACTTATTTTAAGTTTAGAATCGGTTTTCGGTATGCTTTTTTCGGTTGTAATGGGGGCGGAAAAACTTTCGGTTATTTTATGTATAGGGTTTGCCGTAGTGTTTACTGCAATTATTATAAGTGAATTACAGTTTGAAAAAAAAGGCGCGCAATTAAATGCGTTGGAGGATAAATATGGAAAGTAAAACTAATTTTACCGCGCAAGGGGAAAGAGAAAAGTTTGGGTCTAGGCTTGGCTTTATTCTAATTTCTGCAGGTTGCGCTATAGGGCTTGGAAACGTTTGGCGTTTTCCGTATATCGTAAGTCAATACGGCGGTGCTGCTTTTATCTTGTTATATTTGCTGTTCTTGGTAATTTTCGGCTTGCCTATTATGACTATGGAATTTGCCGTGGGCAGAGCCAGTCAAAAAAGTATTGCAAATTCGTTTACCGCTCTTGAACCAAAAGGCACAAAATGGCACTGGTTCAGTTGGGTGGGTATGGTCGGTAATTATCTTTTAATGATGTTTTACACCGTCGTTACCGCTTGGATGTTTATTTATTTTTATAAGATGATTGCAGGCGATTTCGTTGGACAAACTTCAACTGAAGTTTCCGCACAGTTTGACGCAATGAACGCTAATCCGTGGTTGCTTGTCGGCGTAACTGCTCTAGTCGTTGCGCTGGGTGTAGTGGTGTGTTCGTTGGGGCTTAAAAAGGGTGTTGAAAAAATCAACAAAATTATGATGCTTTGTTTACTTGCAATAATTTTGGTGCTTGCCGTTTACGTTTGCACGCTTGACGGCGCGGGCGAAGGGCTTAAATATTATCTAGTGCCTAATTTTAACAATATCGTTTACGACGCCGATGGTAATTTCATTTTAGGTCAAGTGGTTTTTGCTGCGTTGGGTCAAGCGTTTTTTACCCTTTCAATAGGTATGGGTTCAATGGCAATTTTCGGAAGTTATATAAAGAAAGACAGAAGTCTTTTTGGCGAATCTGCATCAATCGCATTGCTTGACACGGGCGTTGCTTTCGTTGCAGGGTTAATTGTTATTCCCGCAACTTTCGTTTACCCAGTTGAGGGTGCGGAAACTGGTGGACCAGGTCTTATATTTAAAACCTTACCAAACATTTTTAATCATCTAGAAGGTGGCAGAATTTGGGGTGCGTTCTTCTTTTTGTTTATGATTTTTGCTGCAATGAGTACGGTAACCGCCGTATTTGAAAATATAATTGCGTTTGGTATGGATAAATGGGGTTGGTCAAGAAAAAAATCTTGCATAATTAACGTAATTTTATTATTCGTATTAGTATTGCCTTGTATATTAGGGTTTAACGTTTTATCTGCCTTTACGCCTCTTGGTCCTAAAACGAGTATTATGGATTTGGAAGATTTTATAGTCAGCAACAATATTTTACCGTTAGGTTCTTTGATTTACGTGCTGTTTTGCACTTTTGATAAAAAGGCTTGGGGTTGGAATAACTTTTTGACCGAGGCTAACCAAGGTAAGGGGCTAAAGATTTCTAAAAATCTGCGCATATATTGTAAATACGTTTTGCCTATATTGCTAATAATTTTTTACGTTTACGGTATAGTTAGTATGTTTATTTAATCTTTGTAAAAAAGACGGCAGGTTGTTGGGGCGTTCCTATAAGGGAATTTTAATTTAATACAAAAGTGTAGCCCACTATACTTCGCTTTAAGGCGAAATATGGTGGGCTTTTCTTATCCACAAAAGATTAAGATAATTTAGTTTTATTTTTAGCCTTGTGGCTAAAAGTTGTATTGCTTGTTTTACAAGCAGTTATATTTTGGCTACGCCAAAGTTATATTAAATAAATCCACAACTTGCCGTTAGGCAAATTTCACCTAGGCAAATTTCACCGCCGTAGGCGATATCACCCGTTGTTAGACGGATATAACAAATCCGTTTGTGGATTTATTTAGTTGCCGAATCCCTTGTAGGGACTCGGCTTACACCTGCCGTTTTTCATTTTAAACATATGCTCATATATATTATTTTAACGCAATTTTTTAATACGCTTGCGCATGCGTTAGTGATTAAAGGAATAAAAATTTAGCCTTTATAGGCACTTTAAAATAACTTTCTAAATCACGGTCGCTTACTATATAATCTACGTCGCTTACGTTGCACAATCTAAACGGCGCGGATTTTCCAAATTTACTGTTGTCGCACAAAAACACGCTTTTTGCAGAGTTTTTTATCATTGACATTCTCAACACGTTTTCTTGTTCAAAACAATCAAAAATTTCCCCGTCGTCGTAAATGGTTTGCGCAGAGAAAAAAGATATGTCTGCGTGTATGTTTTTTATCATTGATTCGGCGTAATGACCTATCAAAACCGACGTATTTTCAGAAGATAAATGTCCGCCCGTAGAGTAGGCGTTTATATGATATTTTGAAAGTAAAGACAAGGTATCTACGCCGTTTGTGAAAACTTTTATATTCTTAAATTCAGATAGATATTCTGCAATAAAAAATGATGACGTAGAGCCGTCTAAAAATATAACGTCGCCGTTTTTAATAAGTTTTATTGCGGCAAGCGCTATTTTCTTTTTTTCAAGACTGTTAGAGTGCACCCTAAACGAAAAACTAGGGAAATAATTTTTCTCGTCGTTAATTTGCGCGCCACCCCTAGTTCTAGTTATAAGCCCTTTGTTTTGCAAGTCCGTAAGTTTGCGCCTTATCGTAGATTCACTAACGTCTATAAGTTTTGCAAGTTGTTCGGTCTTGATAAATTCTTTATCTTTAATTATTTGCAAAAGTTCTTTTTCTGTGGTTTCTTTCATTTTATATGCTCCTTTGCTCGTTTTTGAGCGCGCATTATTGCTTAAACTTTCTATTTTGAGCAATAATTTAATTTACTTTGTAATATTTTGCACGTTTTGAATGTTTTTATTATAATATAAAAAAATGCTTTTGTAAAGTAAATTTAAGTTAGGGAGTTAGTTTATGTATGACGTTGTTGTCGTAGGTGGCGGAATTATCGGTGGCGCGATTTTGAGAGAACTCACACGCTATCGCTTAAAAGTATGTTTGATTGAAAAACAGAGCGACGTTGCTATGGGGCAAAGTAGAGCCAACAGCGGTATTGTGCACGCAGGGTTTGACGCGCCCGTTGGTTCGCTTAAAGCAAAGTTTAACGTGCTTGGTAACGCTATGATGGAAAATTACGCAAAAGAGTTGTCGGTTAAGTTTAAGCGCAACGGTTCTTTGGTGGTTGCTTTTTCTGCCGAAGACATGGTTACACTTTCAGAACTTAAAGCACGCGGTGAAGAAAACGGCGTTACCGATTTGAAAATTCTTGATGCGGATAGCCTTTTTGAACTAGAACCTAATATTTCTAAAAATGCTTTAGGCGCGCTTTACGCACCTACTGGCGGAATAGTTTGCCCTTATAAACTTACGGTTGCCGTGGTTGGCAACGCAATGGATAACGGCGCAGACCTTTACACTAACTTTGAAGTATCTTCCATTTCGGGAAAGTTTGGCGATTTTACAATTAGTTCGCAAGACGGGCAAAATGTTAAAACTAAAATTATTATAAATTGTGCAGGCATAGGCTGTCAAAAGATAGCAAATTTGGCGGGTGATTATTCGTTTACGATAGGCGGAAGAAAAGGGGAATATATTTTGCTTGACAGAGAGTGTGAAAACTTTGTAAAGCAAACCTTGTTTTTTACGCCAAGCAAAAAGGGTAAAGGTATATTAGTTTCACCAACGGTAGACGGTAATATTATTTTAGGACCTACCGCAAAAGAGGTTGACGACGCAAACGTTCTCACCAGCGAAGAGGGGCTTAAAGAAGTTCAAGAAAAGGCGTCTAAAATGTGTGAAAACGTTCCTTTTGGTCAAACTATAACTTCGTTTGCAGGAACTCGCGCGTTTTGTGATAGACACGACTTTATAATTGAAGAAAGTAAAAGCGTGTCAGGGCTTATAAACTGTGCGGGCATAGAGTCGCCGGGGCTTACTAGCGCACCCGCTATTGCAAAATTCGTTGTGGAAAAACTTGTTTCTAGCCGTATCGATTTAAGGTTCAACACCTCTTTTAACGGACATAGAGAACCAACTGACTTTTTTAATTCTCTCTCTATTGAGCAAAAAAATCAACTTATAAAAGAAAAGCCAGAATACGGAAAAATAGTTTGTCGTTGTGAAAAAATTACTGAAGGGGAAATTATTCACGCAATAAAAACCAACCCACCTGCTACGGATATTGACGCTGTTAAAAGAAGAACTCGTGCAGGAATGGGCAGATGTCAGGGCGGTTTTTGTCAACCCCAAGTTGCTGAAATTATTGCGCGAGAACTTGGTATTCCACTTGAAAAAGTTACCAAGTTTGGAAAAGGTTCTTATCTTTTAAGGGGGAAAACCAAATGAAAAATTACGACGTGGTTATAATAGGCGGTGGTCCTGCAGGGCTTGCCGCAGGTATAAAAGCTTACGATTACGGCGCAAAAGTGCTTATAATCGAGCGTGAAGAAATTACTGGTGGAATATTAAATCAGTGCATACATAACGGCTTTGGTTTAACTAGGTTTAAAGAAAGTCTTTCAGGCCCTGAATATGCCTCAAGGTTTATAGAACAGGTAGCAAAGAGAGATATTGACGTGCTTACTGAAACCACTGTGTTATCCATTGATAAAAACAATAAAACGGTAACTGCAATAAATTCAAAAGAGGGTATTTTTGAAGTTAACGCAAAAGCAATAGTTCTTGCAATGGGTTGTAGAGAACGTAGTAAAGGCGCTCTAAATATTGCAGGGTCAAGACCGTCTGGCTTATATTCAGCGGGTACTGCTCAAAAATACGTAAATATAAAAGGTTATCTTCCGGGTAAAGAAGTGGTTATTTTAGGGTCGGGCGATATCGGTCTTATTATGGCAAGGCGTATGACGCTTGAGGGTGCAACGGTTAAAGCCGTTTGTGAAATTATGCCCTATTCAAGCGGTCTAAAAAGAAATATCGTTCAATGTCTTGACGACTTTGGTATTCCGCTATATTTAAGCCACACTATCGTAGATATAGAGGGTAAAGATAGGGTAACTGCCGTAACTATTTGTCAAGTAGACCAAAATAAAAAACCTATAAAGGGAACTGAAAAGCGTTTTGAGTGTGATACGGTGTTGTTTTCAGTTGGGCTTATACCCGAAAACGAACTTGCAAAAGATGCAGGTATTGAACTCAATAGGTTGACAAAAGGCGCAACCGTGTATCAAAATCGTGAAACAACCTCGTCAGGAATTTTCGCTTGCGGTAACGTTTTACACGTGCACGACCTTGTGGATTTTGTTTCTGAAGAGGCTGAAATTGCAGGTATAAGTGCAGCGCAATACGCGCTTAACGGCGCAAAAGAACACGACTCGGTAGATTGTATTGCAGGGGATAACGTAAGTTACGTTTTACCTCAAAAGATTGATAAAAATTTATCGGGGGCAGTAAAACTGTTTTTCAGGGTAAGAAAATCTCTAAACAACTGCAAAGTTAAAGTATGCGTTGGTGATAAAACGGTTATTGAAACTAAAAAGCGTGTGGTTCGTCCCGGTGAAATGGAACACGTTTTAATTGCTGAAGATAAAATAAAAAGTTTAGACGGCAACGTTACCGTGTCGATAGAGGGGTGTGAATTATGAAATTGACTTGTATAGAATGCCCTATGGGGTGTGAAATTGAAGTTGTTGTAACAGACGGGGTAGTTTCGGTTAGTGGAAACGGTTGCCCAAGAGGTAAACTTTACGCACAGAACGAAACGGTTTGCCCAAGAAGAGTTTTAACGACCACCGTTATGACTGAAAAAGGAATTCCAGTTAGCGTAAAAACGGATAAACCAGTAAAGAAGAGTGAAATGCAAGACCTTATGCAAAAGATAAATAAAATTACCGTTTGCACCCCAGTTAAGATAGGTCAAATAATTGAAAATAATTTAACTGAAGACATAAATCTTGTTGCAACTTCTACGTTAAATAAATAAAAAAACGCTTTACAAATAAATGCAAAAGTGCTATACTTTAACAATTCCCGCTAGATATGGTAGGAATTGTTTTTATTTGGAGGGGTTTTATGGCAAAGGCTGTGTTTTTTGATTTAGACGGAACGGTGCTTGATACGTTAGAAGATATTGCAGACTGTATGAATATGGCGTTAGAAGAGTTAGGATATCAGCCTAAAACTTATGCTGAATATAGACCTGTAGTAGGTAACGACGCGCCAAACTTCGTAAGAAAACTTTTGGGCGAAATGCCTTATGAAGAACTTATGCGTATTTGGAATTGTTACATACCTTACGTGGAAAAATACGGCACGCTAAAATCTAAGGTTTTCGACGGACTAAAAGAAGTTATTTTGACGCTTAAAGAACGTGGTTTTAAACCAGTTTTGTACACTAACAAGACCCCCGACGAATTAGTACCTTTTATAGATAAGTTTTTATCGGATATAGGGTTTGAAGTTATTGAGGGTGTTGGCGGAACTAAATATTCTAAACCTTGCCCTGACAGAGTTGTTGAAATATTAAAACAACTTGGCGTTGACAAAAAAGACGCTTATTTTGTTGGCGACGGCGAAACGGATATGTTCACTGCAACTAATTCGGGTATAAACGCCGTAGGTGTGCTTTGGGGTAACCGTGATGAGGGGCAACTGCTTGAAAGCGGTGCAAAATTTATAGCAAAAAAACCGTGTGATTTGTTAGATATAATTAAATAGTGATAATAGAAAACGCGCCGTCGTGAAAAGACGGCGCGTTAAATTTTAAATAAAATTATACTATTATAAACCCAGCAATCAATACCGCAACGCAAGCAAGAATTGCAACGGTTAAAAGCGAGCGCTTGCAAACGGACGCAAAAACGGCTATAATCGTTCCTATAAGTGCTGTATAAAAGTTTCCAGTAGAGTAAAATATGTACGGAAAAGTCATTGCGGAAAGGACTGCGTAGGGGATATAAAAGAGCACGCTTTTTAAATACGTAGACTTAATTTTGCGACGAAAAAACGCAAACGGTATCATTCTTATT
>JAFQEM010000013.1 GCA_017399035.1 Clostridia bacterium
AAGCGAACGTGCAATCGATATGAACGCAGAGGGCTTTACGGTAAGCGTATCTGAAGGCAGTTCGTTTACAAATAACGGTAACGTATTTGATTTTACCATAAAGAGCAATGCTGACGACGACTATTTCTTGCCACAAATTAAGTTCACAGGGCTACCAAGCCGTTTCAACGTTATTGAACTTGATATTGAAAACAAAACTGACGAATTAGTTGAAATGGATTTAAGAATAACCTATTCAAACGGTGTTTCGGAAACTAAAGATATAGGCTTAACGGCAAATACTTCACGCTCTGTAGAAGTGTTGTTGCGTTCGCTTAAAGATAGAACGATATCATCAGTTAGCATAAGGTTTAAAAACAAAGTTGACCTTAATGGCGATTTTGTAACCGTAAAAGACAGAAATATTGTAATAAGCGGTATGCGTGTTAGATAAAGGAGAATAAAAGATGAAAAAGATTTTATTATTAGTTTTATCTATAATTTGTATGTTTTCTTTCGCAATGGCAAGCGCTTGCACGAAAGATGAAGACAAAAAAACAGGAATAACCGTTATAAACAGTTTTGATACTTTTGAAGAAATAGTATATTACAAACTTAACCCCACGGCATTTTCAGGCAACTGGGCAATAAATAGAGACGAACAGTATATAGTTGAGGGTACGGGCTCTTGGAAGATAAATGTTCACTCAACTAAACCTAATCAGCCCAACTTCAAAACTAGAACTACTTACATTAAGAAAGATATAACAGACACAACTGCGTTTGGTATGTGGGTTTATAACACCGCTGACTATTCGTTCGATTTAATAATCACCGCATACGCAGGTGAAAATATAATATGCTCACCTATAGCAACGGTAAATCCCGGCGCAAACGACCTTGTGTTTACACTAAATCGTGCGCTAGTGAGTTTGACTGGTCAAATGGTAACCGACTATAGCATATCTTTCACAGGTATTAAGGGCGATACGGTAATTTATATCGACAATTTCCACGCAAAAACGACAACTGAACCTTACGTTATGAAGAAAGAGGTTAAAGACGTGGTTGACGGTATAACAAATTTATCTACAACCCCAACTCGACAACAAGTAGAAACGCTTATTGCAAAATATAACGCGCTTTCATCTGAAGATAAACTTTGTGTAGGCAACTCAAACAGATTGAAAGCAGCAATGTCGCCTTTCTATTTGTCAGACCTAGCAACAGCGCAAGAGGAAGACCCAGGAACGTTGCTTTACTTTGACAAACAGTTTGGTGAAGTTCAAGTTGAAGGCATAACCGAAGGTATTGCAGGCTATTCGTTTAGCACGGCTCAAAAAATAGACGGTGAGGAAGGTTCGCTTAAAGTTGAGTTCACGCCGTCGTCAACCAACTGGGTAACGGTGTCAACGTCTGCAAACATACTTATCGAAGAAGAATATCTTGAATTTTATTTGTATAACGATTCCGACCAAGTTAAGGCAGTTTGCGTAGGTTGGCACGCACCTATGGACGCTCAATCGGGAATCGCTGCTTACGTAATAGAACCTAGAACTTGGACGAAGATTGAATGTAAGTCTACCGACTTAACCGATGCAGGCGGAGCGAGTGGCGGTATTCAAATTTGCGGTTTAGAATCAAGAACGGTAGCGCGTGCGTTAGCACCTAGTGGGGCAATGTATATCTCGTCAGTAGTTAAAAGAGATTACGGCAAAGAGGCTCAAGCAATGAGAACTGGCGAAGATGCAAACACCTTATATTTCTTTGATAGACAAATCGGTCTTAAGCAAATCAAGGGTAGCGGTGCAAACTTTGCTATAAGTACCGAGGTTAAATATGGCAACGAGCAAGCGTCGCTTGCAATAACTACCGAAACTGCAATCGGCACGCTAGACGTAAACTGGGAAACTTTAGGCTATAACTTTAATTCAGGCGATTACGTAGTATTCTACGCATATAACGACACAGACGCAGACTTTATTGACCTTTCACTTTCATATTTCCATAGACAACGCTTGCATAAAGGTGAGTGGAATATGGTTATTTGGAAAGCATCTGACGTGAGTGAAAATAACTGGAGTTGGCTTATCGGCTATAAATATCCCGAATAAGAATTTATAGGTGCAAACGGGCACGTCTATAGCGGAACAGTATATTTTAGCAAGGCAAAAGTTTATTCTTCTGCTCAAGTTAAAGATTTAACAGCGGTTGAAAGTGATTACGAATACACTGTTGGTGAAAGCACCTTTATAGGTCAAGCGGATATGGTAAACGGAACGTTTAACCCCAACTCTGCAGCGTTTAACGACGATACGTATAGAAAGCCTTTCTTTATAAACGGCACGTTGCGTTGGCAAACCCTACCAAAAACCACCCATACCTATTCAAATCCATGCGCTGGATTTACGTTTAAGAATGAGCAAGAAGTAACTGACAACTCTTATCTATACGTTACGTTCAAAGGTGGCGTAGAGAATGAAGTTTATGCTCAACTCTTTAATAATGACGGATTTACTGCAGCAGGGCATTACACCACGGTTAATGGCGAGTTAGTGGAAACTTTAGCAGACGGTTTTGCAGTTTATAAATTTAAACTTAAACCGGCTGCAAACGACCCAAGTGCGTTAGCGAAAGCAACTGAACTCAAATCGTTCCGCCTTGGCGTAAACAATATAGCGCAACCTGTTATAGGCGAAGTTATAGTTTCAAACGTTGTGGTAAAGAGCGATACCAACGCTTAAAAGCAAAAAACGGCAAATTTTCCGAAAAAATCTTTCGGAAAATTTGCTCGTTAAAAAAACAGTAAAAGTAAAAAGTAAATTATTAAGAATTATACCGCAAAAGCGGATAATTATAAAATTTTTTTAGGAGGGAACTATGAAAATTGTTCAAACAGGCAAGTCGGGCTATGAAAGTCCGCAATTAAACCTTCTTCTTGTATCGAACGACGTTATTTTAGTGTCGGGCAATATGGAAGATTTAGACGTGGGTAAAGATACGGTGCCCTGGGATTAGTATAGGAGGAATTAAATTATGAAAACTTTAAGAAACAAATTATTACTTATTTTATCTGTTTTATTGTTATCTTGTTTAACTCTTTGTTTTTCCTTTACTTTTAACACTGTAAAAGCAGACGCCCAACTCAACAACGATATTTTCGTAATGGAAGACGGAGCGTCGGTTGCAATCGCAAAAGACGGTTTGCGTTTCCGTGTTAAAATGGGCAAAAACGTTTATGACCAAATTGTAACAAACGACCAAGAAAACACAGTCTCTTTATCCGTTTTGGTAGCGCCCAAAACCGTTTTTGACGCACTTGAAGGTGAAGAATATATTGACCTTGCAAAGAAAGTTGAAATTGAGTTTGAAGACGAAACCAAAATTTACACAAAAGACGGTTATTACTGGGCAAACGCAGTCCTTTATAACCTTGATGCAGAAAACAACGAGGCAATAACCACTTCTCAATATGATTTAGAGTTTATTGCAGTTGGTTGCATCAAATCAAACGACGTAGTTAGCAAATATGCGACCTTTGAAAACGGCATAGAAAATGCACCCAGAACTCAATACGAAGTTTTGCAATCTGCAGTTTTAGATGCTGAAGACGAAGAGGGCATAACCGCTGGCAAAATTCTCGACCAAGAAAACAGCCCCTATAAGGCTTGGTTTGGTAAAGATGCTCACCCCGTAGTTGTTGAAAATCTTGATGATTATACTGCAATTACAGGCAAGGTTGAAAACGGCTTAACTACAACCGCTCAATTCAAAGTTTACAACAAGTTTGAAATTCCTGCTGACAGAACTTATATCCCCACCAACACAACCTTTATTCACTACGTTAAGTTCCTTAACGGTACAAGCGAACTTGAAACTGTTGAAGTTGTTGAAGGTGAAAATGCAGTTTACACGGGTGAAACCCCCACAAACGACGCTAAAGAACACGATAAAACAAATAGCCAACTTCTTGGTTATGCGTTTGAAAACTGGGCAACCGAAAACGGTGGCTCAACTGAAGCAAATCTTAACGGCGTAACTGGCAATATGAACGTTTACGCATCATTTAGTAAATACAACCTTGGCGCAACCTTGCTTCAAGAAGCGTCAAAAGCAGATAAAACCGTTGCCGCTTTCTTTGACCAAGAATACGGTTATTTAGATTTACAAAACGACACTTCTTCTTCAAGTAACGATAAGTTACAAAATGCATCTCAAAGATGGTATTCAACTGCTGTTAAAAAATCTGGCGAAGACGGTTCTGCTCAAATTCAATATCCTGCAATTGCAAAAGGTCAAACTTGGCTTAAATATGCAATAGCGCCCTATTTTGAATATGAGGCAGGCGATTACGTTACTTTTGACGTTTATGCAGATTTTACTGGTGACGTTGTAAGAACCTATTTCCTTCTTAATTATGCTAACGCTCAAAACATTGTAGAAGGTTGGAACACCCTTGTTTTCCCTGCGGATGTGTTTGTATCTTGCAAAACTTTCTATGTATTCTTTAGGTCAGACACTAACTGGTTTAGCAACGCTGCAACTGCAGGCACTGCAACCCTTTGCTTTACAAGAGCAAAACTATTAAAAGCATCTGAAGTAACTAACGTTACGGACAGAACCGTTACTGACTGGCAATCCGCAAAGTTTGAATATAAAATCGGCAGTATGGAAATGGTTGGACCTGTAGTTTATCAACAAGAAGGTGATAAGGCAAATGCAAGTTATTTTACTCAATCTTTCAGTAACAATCCGTCAATAATTAACGGTCAATTCCACTATTCTCACTTTGCTAAAACCGCTGCAGGAACACTTTATCCTACTTCTAAACCTGACGTTCTTCAGTTGGTTTTCAAAAACGCGCAAACTGGAACTCTTTACTTTACTGCAAGGGGCTTTACTGACGGTGTAACTTATGCACAAATGTTTAGTAAACAAGACCCTGTTGCTGACAATTATAATGGACATGCTGGCACACCTAAGATGCAATACGTAGGTGATGCGGAAGACGGTTATAAAGTATACTCTTTTGAATTAGGTGATAATCAAATTTATAGATTAAAACTTGGTTTAGACGAACTTGCGTTCAAACAAGTTTGGATTAAAGATATAAGCACAACTAACCCTTTGGCTGAATAATTTTTATTTAACCACTTTTAAAAAATTTTTTTCGGTTTTAATTTATCCACCACCGTTTTTGCGGTGGTGGGGATAAAACCGTATTTTATAGGAGAAAAAATGGAAAATACTAACATAGTAAAAAAGAAAATAGACGTTGGGCAAACAATTTTTATAATTGCAATGCTTATAATTCCTATAATTTCTTTTTTGTTCTTTTACGTTTATATAAACATCAATTCATTTTTAATGGCTTTCCAAATTCCGCTTTACGACGGTCTTGGCGGAGTGCGTTGGGGCTTTGACAACTTTGAAAAAATAATAAGTCAGTTTTTTAATACCGAAGAAGATTTGCTTTTATATATTCGTAACGGTGTAATTTTCTATTGTCAAGATACGTTTATAAGTATGCCTTTGTCGCTTATAATTTGCTATTTTATTTACAAAAAAATAGCCTGCTTTAAAGCGTTTAGGGTAATTATTTATTTACCTATCATAATTCCTGGAACTGTTTTCGTAACGCTCTATAAAACTATGATAGAGGCTGGTGGTCCTTATCAAATGTTATGTGGTAAGTTTGGTGTTGAGCCACCCACAACGTTTATTTTTAACGAGCAATACGCTTTGAAAACAATTTTAATTTACGTTATCTATTCGGGGCTTGGCGGACGTTTTATTTTGTTTGGTGGCGCAATGAACGCCATTGAACCGTCTATTATCGAGGCTGCAAAACTTGACGGCGCTGGACCTTTTAGAGAACTCATTTCTATAATTTTGCCTTGCATATGGCCAACTTTTGCAACAATGGTATTGTTGTCTTCAACAGGTTTATTTACGGCAAGTGGACCTCTACTTTTATTTGATAAGGGCGATTATGGCACTTGCACTATAAGTTACTGGATTTATAAGGTAACCACAGGCGACGGTGGAGCAGGCGAAAGTTACGAACTTGCCGCCGCAACGGGTATGATATTTACAATTTTAACATTACCTATCGTATTCATTACGAAAAGTTTAACAAAAATTACGGAGGACAACTAATTATGCGTCAAAAAATTAAAAGAACTAAAGGCGAACGTATAATTTTTTCTATAGTTTTTGTTATACTTGCAATCTACGTAACTTTTATTTTATATCATTTTTATCTTCTTTTACAACTTGCAACCAAAGGCTCTGCGGTTGAATATGACCAAGCGGTTTTGACCGACACTCTAGGCACTTGGAGCAAGAATTTTACGCTCAAAAACTTTATTTACGCTTTTGACGCGTTTACCGACGATTATGGTAACACGTTTTTGGGTATGACTTTTAACTCTGTTTGGTTTGCAATCGGCAGTCAAACTATATTCTTGTTTTTACAAAGTTCGGCAACTTACGTTGTTTGTAAATATAAGTTTAAAGGTAGAATGCTCATTTATAACCTTATTTTATTGAGAATGTTGATTCCTATCGTTGGCACTTTGCCCGCAACTTACAGGGCATACGATATGCTAGGAATTTTAAATTCCCCTTTGATTTTGGTAACCGCAACCGACGTTTTGGGCGGTTCAGGTTTCCTTATTTTCTATTCGTTCTACAAGGCTATTTCTTGGGAATACGCAGAGTCCGCCTTTATTGACGGCGCAAATCACTTTGACGTTTATCTTAAGATAATGTTCCCTATGACACTTCCGTCAATTTCCGTTTTATTTATATCGGGTTTTATAGGGCACTGGAACGAATATATGAACATCAGTTTGTTTTTGCCCGAATTACCAACTCTTTCTTATGGACTTTATATGTACGAGCAAAACATGCAATACGCTGGTGGTAATATGCCCGCTTATTTTGCAGGCGTGTTTATTGCTGCAATTCCGCCTATCACTCTATTCATTATTTTCCAAAACTCTATAATGCAAAAAATTCATATGGGCGGTCTTAAAGGCTAAATTAGTAAAATTCTAGAAGTGGCGTTTTGCAACTTCTGTTAAATAGGTAAAATTATGGCTGAAAAAATTATTACTCCAACTTCATTACCTTTCTGGTCGTGGAACGATAAACTTGAAAAAGATAAACTTATCAAGCAGATAAGAAAAATGCATAAAGATGGCTACGGTGGTTTTTTTATGCACGCGCGTTCGGGGCTTAAAACAGAATATCTTGGAAAAGATTGGTTCGACTGTGTTCGTGCTTGCTGTGAAGAGGCTAAAAAACTTGATATGAAGGCTTGGTGTTACGACGAAAACGGCTGGCCAAGCGGTTTTGTTGGTGGCAAACTTCTTGAAACTAAAGAATTTAGATTAAACACCTTGTATTTTAAGCAAGGTGAGTTTGACGATAATGCAAATTATCATTATGTGGTTGAAAACGGCAAAATCGTTCGCATTAACGGTTATAAAAGCGGTTCAGTTATCAATGCCTTTATAAGAGAATCCGTTTCTCAAACAGACGTTTTAGACGGTAAGGTAGTTGATGCTTTTATATCTGAAACGCACGAACGTTATAAAAAAGAGATAGAAAACTTAACTGAAAATATAGTTGGTTTCTTTACTGACGAACCGCGTTATAGCGAGAGGGCTGAATATCCTTATACAAAAATTTTACCCGATTATTTTTCATCTCTTTATGGCGAAAACCTTTTTGATAATTTGGCGCTATTGTTTTACGAGGGTAGTGGTTATGAAACTTTCCGCTATAGATATTATAAATGCTGTCAACAATTATTCTTGAAAAATTTTGCTGAAAAACTATATAACTGGCATAATGAAAACGGCTTAAAAATTACAGGACATTACGTAGAAGAACGCACAATGTTTACGCAAATGTTAAATAACGGGGGAATTATGCCTTACTATGAGTTTATGCATATCCCTGGCATTGACTGGCTTTGTCGTAGATATTTGTCGGTTTCTACGATAAGACAACTTACTAGCGTTACTGCGCAAATGCAAAAAGAAGACGCTCTGTCAGAAATGTTTGCAATGAGCGGGTGGGACGTTACGCCTAAAGAACTTAAAAATATTGCAGATTATCAATATAATTACGGCATAACGCTTATGTGCCAACACCTTTTACCATATTCAGAAAGCGGAGAAAGAAAAAATGATTTTCCCGTTCATTTTTCTTCGTTTAACGCGTGGATAGATGAGGGTATGTTGCCCTTTAACCGTTATTTTGACGCGTTAGGTCAGTTCATTCGTTCAAGCAAAGAAAACGTGAACGTTGGCGTGCTTTTTACAATGCGTAGCGTATATCTATTATACGACGTTGAAAACTGGTCTTGCGCAAGAAATCTTGATTGTAGTTTTATCTACGACGGCTGTGAAAATCTTGCAAACCATCACGTTGCCTTTCATATTTTAGACGAAACTTTGCTTGGTAAATACGGTGGGGTTGAAAATGGCAAAATTACGCTAGGTGCTTGCTCTTACGATACGTTGATAATCCCCAAATGTTACGTTATAGATAAAACAACCGACGATATTTTAAGAAAATTCGTTGCCCAAGGCGGAAAAGTGCATTTGCTTGATTGCAAACCTCATTTAGTTGAAGGGCAAAAAGCAAACTTTGATTATTTAGAAACAAACGTTTCTTTAGAACAAATATATTCCGCAAACGAATATACAGTTTCTTCAACGTCAATATATTTACATACTTCTTTGCGTACGGTAAATGGTGTAAAATACGTGTTTGCCGTAAACGTTGGCGAGCAGGAAATTCAAACTCAAATAACTCAAAATGGCAGTGCGTTTAACGCCGTTTATAACGTAATAGACGACACGGTAACATACGTTGGTGAAAATATAATAATACCCGCAAAAGAATCGGTTATCGTATGCAAATATAAAGGCGAAATTCCAAAGCCAACAAAATATGAAACGGTTGAAATAGGAAGTGCAGAATATTCGGTTGTTGATTTTAATGCAAATTATCTTGCTCTAGATATTGCTCATTTGTCATATGACGGTGTTAATTTTGAAGATAAACTGCCTGTAGTGGGTATTTTTAGAAGATTACTTTCCGAACGCTATTGCGGAAAAGTTTACTTAAAATACGTATTTGAAGTGAAAGAATTAGTTGACGGGGTAACGCTTATTGCAGAAGATACTGAAAAAATAAGCGCAACGTTAAACGGTCATTCTTTAACTTTTGACGGCAATTCAACACTTGATGAAATTTATAAGTCGGCAAACTTATCAAATACGTTGTTGGTTGGTGAAAATCAACTTATTATAGAATATGACTTTTATCAAAACGAAAAGGTTTATTATGCGTTGTTTGGCGAAAACGTGTCTGAAAGTTTACGTAACTGTATTACTTACGACACAATGATAACACCACCTTATATTTGTGGTAAGTTTGGCGTTTATTCTAATAACTTTAGGGCAGGTAACCACCCTTCTACCTTACACGCAGATACTTTTTATATTGCAAAACCATTAGAAAAGGTTAGTAATTTAGTTGAACAAGGTTTTGCGTTTTTTGCTGGCAATATAACGCTAAAACGTACTTTTACGGCAAATAGTGAAAAGGTTAAACTAAAACTTAACGGAAGATTTCATATTGCAAAAATTTTCGTGAACGGAAATTATGCGGGAATGTTAGAGTTCACAGACCTTTTAGACGTTTCACCGTTTGTTAAAAAAGGTGAAAATACGCTTGAAATTAAACTATATTCGGGCAACCGCAATCTTTTAGGTCCGCATCACACACTGTCTAGTGATTTAGACGTTGAAATAACGCCTTTCTCATTTGATTTTACAGATTCTTGGCAAGGTAACGGCAGTCCAGAGTTTACTTTTAGATATTCGTTTTCTAAATTCGGTTTATTTGATTTATAATTTTAACGAGGCTATTTATGGATAAAAATATTCAAGTTTATCAACTTTGTCCGCACAGTGGATATTTAATGCAGTCATATTTAATCAAAACGCCAAACGATAAAATAATAATGATTGACGGTGGGCACGATTATTATATGGAAAAAGCCTATCTTCTACACGCAATTAGGGCAATTCTCGGCTTAAACGACGGCGACTATTTTGAAATTGAGGCTTGGTTTTTATCTCACGGGCATATTGACCACTTTGGTGAATTTGCAATGATGATGAAAGAATATAATCAAAATTCCAACTATAAAGTAAAAAATTTTTATTTTGATTTTCCTGATTTTGAAAAAACTAATTTTGAAGAGGCAGATTATTCTTTAGAAAAGTTACAACTTCTAAAAGACGGTTTTGAAACTTACGCAAAAGTAAACGGCATATCAGTTGTCGGTTCATATTACGATTATCTTAATAGTTCGGTTATAAATAAACAGTCGGTAGATAACGGATTATCGTTTATTATTGACGGCGTTAAACTTGATATATTGCAAACGCAAGACGAAACCGACGACCACGTCAACAGCAATTCGTTGGTTATTAGGGTGCAAGATTGTAACAAAAAAAGTAAAACGTGTTTATTTTTGAATGACGCAAGCGAAACAAGTGGCGCAAGATTACTATCAAAATACGGCAAAGCACTCAAAAGTGATATAGTGCAAATGGCGCATCACGGACAAGCGGGTGTATGTAAAAACGTTTACGACGTAATTGATGCAACCGTTAGGCTTTGGCCAACGCCGTTTTGGCTGTGGCAAGACCACGAAAGATGGAGAATTGACGAAGTTAGAAGTTGGTTTAATTTAAAAGAGGATAAATATACGGAAAACGATATTTTGGCTTGTAGATATGGCGATTATCCCGAAGATTATACCTCTATTTCCGACTGGAAAAAATGTTTAGGAAAAATGAAAATAACTTTGTAATTACTTTTGGAGAGGATAAAATGCTTTATCAAATTGTTTCATCAAAAAAATATAAAGACATAATTTCGTTAAACGTTAGCGAAACTTTTAGTGATAATATTAAGTTTGCGCCTGATTATAGATATTCGTATAAATTAAGGTTTAGGGGTGAAGTTAGCGTTCCTTACGGTAATCGAACGGAAACAACTTATCCTAAATATTTCAGAAAACTAGACGACTCATTGTCTTTGACTAACGGGCAATATACTCTTGAATTTAACGATGGCAACTTGTGTTATGAACGCAGTTGCTATTATATGCTTAAAGACGAGTTAGAAATAGATAAAGAATATACCTTTTCTATCACGGCAAAAGCAACTGGAATAAAAGATAATTTTAAGGTTAGTGCAGAAGTATATTATGGCGAGAAGTTTACGCGCTATTATTACCAAACGCCCGACGAGAAATATTGTTTAGATATAGTCGATAGTGGCGATTATAAAACTTACAACTGCAAAATAAAATTTACTGCGCCCGTTGCGTTTATTATGATTAAAATTAGCGCAATAGATTTTACAGGAAGTGCCTCAATATATTGCCCTAAACTTTTTTTAGGCGACAAGAATTTTATAAAAGATTTTGAATACGCGCCTGAAGATTTAACTAATCAGTTGTGGGTGGGCGAAGGCTTTTCGCATACGGAAAGACCAACTTTTACCGTTAAATTTAACGGAACGGAAATATTTAGCGGAAGAAAATATGACAAATTAAGCCGTTGGTCAGGCGTAGAATTTAACATACCCGACCAGTTAGTTAAAGATGAAAATCAGTTTGAAATTCAATATTTGCCCGATAACAAAATAGGTTATTCAATAAGCGAAGTTCAACTTTTGACCTTGCCTAAAGAACTTGAAATTATCGGCGCACAAAAATACCAAAATAAAGATAAACGTTTCGGTATTTTATGCCACCTTGCGTTGAATAAAAAATTAACGGTTTCAACTGACAATAATTTAGACTTTTTAGGGCAGATAAATATTGATGAAAATTACGCCGTTTTAGAATTTTTACCAAAAGAAATAGGGCAAGACGTTAAAATACTTGTAACTGACGGAATAAACGAACGCTCTACAACCGTTATTATAAATGAAAAAAAGGACGATAACGTTATCACGGGTACGGGCGACTTTATTTACGTTAACCATAATTTAGAAGATTTTGTTGAATATATGTCGTGGTATCTAAACGAGTGCATAGGCGATATGATTACTTTCCGTAGTGCTTACCGTTGGGGATACACTTCGGAATTTGACAAAAGTTTTTGGGAAAAGGCTGTAAAAATAGTTAAAGGTTTGGGGCTCTATTATGCGTTGATGACTGATGGTAGAGAGTTAAACGGCATCAACGCTAATCCAACGATAGAAGTGCTTGATAGCGAGTATTTTTTAGGCGAACAAACTCACGAAAGAGACGGCGCTTATACTTATCAATTTCAAAACGTAAATCATAACGGCGACCTTTATTGTCAAGTTCTATCTAGAAAGATGGAACGCACGGGTATTTTAAGCAGGTGCAGTCCCGTTTATGATAAAAAAGGTAACGCGCGTAGGTATTACGCAGGCGACGAAGATTTGCCCACAGTAAAAGATGCCTACGAAAAATTCCTTTTCAATATGAAACGTACTGCGGCTGAAGGCGCTACTAGACACACGGGTGTAACCCCTATGTTTTCAACGTTTTTTAAGGTTGGCTATAAATGGTTAGGTTTTGAATCAATGTATGGTAGCCACGAAATACTGTTTGGTGCGTTAAGGGGTATGAGCAGTTCCGTTGGGCAAAATTCTTATGGCGCTCACCTTGCTTTGCAATGGTCAACAGTGCCTTGTGATGATAGAGAACACGCTATGCGTTATAAACTATCGTTATATCAAAGTTATCTACAAGGCGCGTCGCAAATAAACACGGAAGAAGGTTTATGGTATATTGAAAACCCGTTTGAAGGATTTGATAGATTTTCTTACGCTTGTACAATACACACCAAAGAGCAACGTGAATTTAATCGTTTTATAAAGGCTCACGAAAGAAAAGGTAAGCAAGTAAGAAAAATTGCAATGATGGTTGGTAAATACGACGGTATGGAATGTTTCTCTGCGGGCAAAGTTTACGGACTTGACGGTAAATTCTGGAAATATTCTACCCCAGAATACAGTTGGGATTTACTTAAAGTATTTTATCCACAAGCAAAAATCGAGGCAATTTATCATTTTGTTAAAAAGGGTGGAGAAGAAGGCTTAAGAGAAAAAGATAAGAAGTTTTTAGAGGCTTGGCCTGAACTCTACGGTGGCAAGGCAATAGACTGTCAGTCGCTAGGCTTTTATTCGGAAACACCCTATGGTGTAATAGACTTAATTGACGCAGATGCAGAAAATCTTGATGACTACGAGTTTATATTTTTAACAGGTTGGAATACCTGCTCTGAAGACCAACTTATTAAATTTTGCAAATACTTGAAAAACGGTGGAAAGTTGATGCTTGCAAAGTTGCATTTATCAGATTGCATTGATAGAGAAATTGCGTTAACAGGTAAAGCAAAAGAAATAGATAGTCCATATCTAAAAGAGTTGCTTGATTATAAAAAGCAAGGTAACCTTATATATTTTGAAAACGACGGCTATCCTATCGAGTTTAAGGAAGAATACGCAAAACAATTAAAATACGCGGGCGAGCGTTATGGTAGCAAAATTATTACTGCAAGTGATAGAGTATCGTTTACAGAATATTTGCAAGACAATGGTTCAACATATATTTACGCAATGAATATATGTTGGTGGAACGATATTTGCGCATCAATTAAACTAAATTTATCGGGAAGGGAACATTTGATTAAAATAGGCGATAACGATATAAAATTGTTAGGTGTAACGCCAAACCGTTCAAAAGCAATTTTTGTTGAGGGGATAGACGTAGATATATCGACTGTTGAAAATGATTTTGCTATACTAAAAGGTTTTGGACAGGCCAAAATTACAATTTATAATAATAATGGCTCAAGTTCTAAAACTATTAACTTTAATGGAATTAAACGAATAGATTTGTAAATAAAAAACAGCCCTTTGTAAATAAAGTTTTTGCAAAGGGTTGTTTTTTATATAGAGTTATAATTTATTATTCCCAAGTTTCAAAGCAATATTTGCGGTAACGTCTAGGGAAGTAGCAGTCTTGTTGTTTTAGGTGTGGGCGTTGTTTTATATTTACACTATTAAAATATTTTCGCCATAGATTTTGTAAACGGTTTTCGTTTGCCGAGGGGGTAAAATTAGGCGCAAGGTCAGTAAAATCAGTTTTTATACTGTAACCGTCAGAAATAGAAATTTTACCTCTCTTTACGTCGTGAATAATAAAAGGAACGTGCCCTAATCTTTTTAGAAAAAAAGGCGCAAGCAGTTGAGTTATGTCGTTGTCGGGCGAATATCTTGCGTACATTATACCTCGTTCAGATTCACTAAACCTTAAAAAACCACTAACAATATGGCGTTCGTGTAAAACCTTTTGAACGGTGTAAGAAAAATCGGAAACAATTTTTTCGCTCAATCTATCGGCAACGTTTTTACGTAGTTTTAACGTTAAATATCCATAATTAAAAGCAGAGGTAAGCGCATTTTCTTCGCAAGACATAAGGCAAATTTTCATAAGGTAGATAATATCGTCACCACCATAATTAAAAAGTGCCTTTTTTACCCGTTCGGCGCGCGCAAAATCAGTTGTTATTTTAATATCAACCGCATCAATTCTTGGTTGAAAAGACTTAAAATCTTGAACCTTATCGGGAACAATCTTTTCAGTAAAACTCACGAATAGAGCGCATAAAATTCCGTCGATAGAATTTTCTATAGTAAAAATTTTCATAGTTCTCCCGTAATTGCGCTAAAAACTGCGCTATCGTAGTTATTAAAAATAGATAGTTGCTTAGCGTTTTGGTTAAGTTCTGCGCCTATCAATAAATTTTTTACAACGCGCTCGTTAGCACCGCCCAAAAACTTTCCTTTACAAGTGATAAAATGCACGGCGCGCTTTAATACTACACGCAATCTTTTAAGGTCGCTAAAATCAAGTTTTGCGTGTTTCCTTGCTTGCATAATTCTATATGCGCTCTTTACACCCACGCCGGGTATTCGCAGTAACATTTCAGGTGACGCCGTGTTTATTTCAACTGGGAAAAGTTGAGGGTTTTTTAACGCCCAAGCGCATTTTGGGTCATAATCAGTAGACAAAAATCCGTCTGTTCCAGTAATTTCGTCTGCAGTAAATCCATAAAAACGCAATAGCCAGTCGGCTTGATACAATCTGTGTTCTCTGATGAGCGGTGCTTGTTCATAGGGAAGAAGTGAAGTATCAAAATTAGTGGGCGTATAAGTGGAATAATATACTCTTTTGAGTTTATAAGTCCTATACATAAATTCAGTAAGTTTAAGAATATGCGCGTCAGATTCGGGTGATGCGCCTACAATCATTTGCGTGGTTTGACCTGCTGGCAAAAAATCTTTACGCCGTAGTGTAGGGGCGTAAAAATATTTATCTTGCGCAAGCATTTTCATAGGTGTAATTATTGCATTTTTATCTTTTTGAGGGGCAAGCAATTTAAGACTTTTTTCACTTGGAAGTTCAATATTAAAACTCATTCTATCAACCAAAAACCCCGTGCGTTCAATAAGCAACTTATCAGCGTTAGGTATGCCTTTAAGATGTATATATCCGTTAAAGTTATATTCCTTACGTAATTTTCTCACCGTTTCATATAAAAGTTCCATAGTGTGGTTGGGTGATTTAAAAATTGAAGAAGATAAGAACAGCCCTTCAATATAGTTGCGCTTATAAAACCCCATAGTAAGTTCACAAATCTCTTCAGGTGTTGCAGTTGCTCTAGGCACGTCGTTAGACCTGCGAGAAGTGCAATAAGCGCAATCGTAACAACAGTCGTTACTCATAAGAATTTTAAGCAAAGAAATACACCTGCCGTCAGGTGTAAAAGAATGGCAAAGCCCACCGAAACACGCGTTTCCTATACCGTTTTTAGTGTTTTGGCGTTTAGAACCGCTTGAAGAGCAACTAACGTCATATTTTGCTGCGTCAACCAAGATATTAAGTCTTCTTTCGTCTAACATAATTTGCTTTCCTTAAAAAAGTGTATAATAAGTATAACACATAAAAAATCAAAAAGCAAACAAATGTTCGCATTTTTAAAAATAAAATAAACGGCATTTTTAAAACACCGTTTACTTTTGCATAAAGTAATATTTTTAATATCCCAAAATTTTCTCGGCAATTACAGGTGGAATACAGTCGGGCGTTGCCAAGTCGTTTTTATTTATATCAGCATATTTGCAAAGGTAAGAAAGAACTTGACCACCCATCATTTTAACTCCGTCTTCGGTGTTAAAATGCGTCATATCACTTCTGCAACTTTGCGGTAAGGTAAGAGTGTGCGCATAAAGGTCGTTAATAACGGTGTCGGTATCTTTCAAAACGTCTATAGCAATTTGGTTAAACTGTTCAATTTCTTTATTATAGCGGTGAAATTTTTCCCCTTTGTATCCTTCTTCGATTACAGAGCAAGACGTTGCAAAAATAAATTTTGCGTTTGGGAAAAGTTTTCTTAAGCGTTTGTCTATTCTGCGAATAAGGTCGCCATAAAATTCGGGTGGGGTTAAAGGACCGTCGTCATAAATTCTCAAAACGTCCCACGCGCCGGCGTTCCAGTGCACAACGTCTATATCGTCAGGCCACTCGCCTCTTTTTTTCCACTCGTGCGCATAGCGTAAAACGTATTGAGCAAAACGACAATTTTCTTCAGGGTAATAAACTTCCGCAACACCCTCTAGCGCGCTTTTAACGTATTTTTGATATCCCATACGGATAGAATCGCCTATCAAAACTATTTTCTTCATAAAAACCTCTGAAATTATATAGTAATATTTACGTTATATATTTTAATATAAAATTAAAAAAAATACAATATAAAAAAAGTTCTTTTTATACCAAAAACACATATATATAACAAAAAAAAGACAGCCTCAAAAAAGGCTGTCTTTAATCTTAAAATAAAATTTTATTTAATAACCCTAACTTTAATAATGTTTTCAACTTGAGCAATATGTTCAATAGCCTTGTCAGAAACTTCGTTGTCAATGTCAAGAATAGTAACTGCATAATCGCCCTTGCTTTGGTTTGTAAGGTTAGATATGTTTATACCTTCGTTACCAACCGTACCAGTAATTTGAGCAAGAATATTATGCGTGTTTTTATGAAGAATAACTAATCTAAAAGCGGTAGTTCTTGGCATAGCGCAAGAGGGATAGTTTACGCTGTTTACAACGTTACCGTTTTCAATATAATCTATAAGTTGTTTAGCCGCCATAATAGCGCAGTTGTCTTCAGCCTCTTCAGTTGACGCCCCAAGGTGAGGTATGCACACAACGTTTTCAACGTCAATAAGTTCGTCAGCAGGGAAGTCAACGATATATTTTTTAATTTTACCGCTTTGGGTTGCGTTAATAACGCTTTCGTTATCAACAAGTTCACCACGCGCGCAGTTGATTAAAACTACACCGTCTTTCATTTTACGTATAAGCCCAGCGTTAATAATACCTTTGTTTTGAGCAGGAATATAGGGGATATGAATAGTAATAAAATCGCAGTTTTTAGCAATATCTTCTAAACTCTTTTCAATTTTAACGTTTGAAGAAAGGCGTAAAGCCGCGCCAACCGACAAGAAGGGGTCGTAACCGTGAACGGTCATACCCAAGTCAATAGCAGCGTTTGCAACCAAAGCGCCTATTGCGCCCAAACCTATAACGCCAAGTTTTTTACCTTTTATTTCATGACCTGAAAAGTTAGCCTTGCCTTTTTCAACAAGTTTGCCAACTTCTTCGCCTTTGCCTTTAAGAGTTTTAACCCACTCGCTAGCCTTAATAATATTTCTTGAGCCGATAAGAAGTGTTGCAATCACAAGTTCTTTAACAGCGTTAGCGTTTGCGCCAGGGGTGTTGAAAACAACAACGCCTTGTTCAGCATATTTTTCTAACGGAATATTGTTTACGCCTGCACCCGCTCTTGCAACTGCAACGGTATTTTCGTCTAGTTCATAGTCGTGCATCTTAAACGAACGGAGCATAATGCCCACGGGTTTTTCAGCCGTAGCAGAAACGTCGTAAGTTGAGTCGAAAACGTCGTTAATAACGGGGCTAATTGCGTTAAGGGTAAGAATATTTTTCATAATTATTTGTTCTCCATTTCAAATTTCTTCATAAATTCGATAAGCGCTTTAACGCCTTCAACAGGCATAGCATTATAGATAGACGCTCTCATACCGCCCGTAACTCTGTGTCCTTTAAGTGAAACTAAACCTGCTTTAGTAGCCTCTGCAACAAATTTAGCGTCAAGTTCTTCACTGGGTGAAACGAAAGGAACGTTCATAAGTGAACGGTCTTTTTTGTTTACCTTGTTGGTGTAGAAAGAAGAGTTATCAATAAAGTCGTAAAGCATCTTGGCTTTTTCTTCGTTTATTTGTTGCATAGCCTTAACGCCACCCAAATTTTTAAGCCATCTGAAAACTAGCATAGACATATAGATAGGGAAACAAGGGGGAGTGTTATAAAGGCTGTCGTTCTTATCTTGAATAGCATAGTTAAGCATAATAGGGCAGTTTGCAGCGGCGTTGCCAAGCAAATCTTTTCTAACGATAACTATAGTCAAACCTGCAGGGGCAATATTCTTTTGTGCGCCGGCATAGATAAGACCGAACTTGCTAACGTCAACTTCTTCACTCAAAATGCAAGAACTCATATCGGTAACGAGTGTTGCTTGGGTTTTTGGTAGAGAAGTATAGCGCGTTCCAAAAATGGTGTTGTTGTAAGTGGTATGAACGTAATCAATACCATCACGGAACTTAACCGAATCCATATCGGGGATATAGGTATAGTTAGCCTCTTTAGAAGATGCAGCAACAGCCATATCGCCGTACTTTTGACCTTCTTCATAAGCCTTTGATGCAAAGTTACCCGTAAGAATATAATCGGCTTTACCGTTTTTAAGTAAGTTAAGTGGAACTGCGGCAAATTGTTGAGTTGCGCCACCTTGAACGAAAAGAACTGAATAATTTTCAGGGATATTCATAAGTTCTCTCAAAAGGGCTTGAGCCTCTGCGTTTACAGCCATAAAAGGCTTACCACGGTGGCTCATTTCAATTATACTCATACCTGTGCCGTTGAAATCAAGAAGTTCTTTTTGTGCCTGTTCAAGAACGGGAAGTGGAAGTGTTGACGGACCTGCCGCAAAATTAAAAACTCGCATTGTTAAAATCTCCTTTGCATACGCGTTAAAATATACTTTAAATCTTATTATTTTTAATATTATACTCTTATACAACTTTTTTTTCAAGTGTTTTAACGCCAAAAACGACAAAATATTTTAATGTCTTTTAAATACTGTTTGCTTTTTTTGGCAAAAAGTGTATAATTGATTATGGAAAGATATAAAGCGACAAATAAGGAGACTAGAATTTGAAAGAAAAAAAGGGCGCGTTAAGGCCCGTTAAAAATGATAAAAAACAAAATAAAAAGTTGAGCGTTAAACTTCAAAAAATGCAATCTTCAAAAAAAACGCAAAAGCCTGAAAAAGAAAATAAAAAGACTTTAAAAATTAGGTTTTTAGGCGGTGTTGGTGAGATAGGTAAAAATATGACTGCGCTTGAATACGGCAAAGATATTATCGTAATAGACGCAGGTTTAACTTTCCCAGGTGGCAATATGCCAGGGGTTGATTTAGTAATACCTAACGTAACCTATTTAGAAGAAAATAAACACAGAATACGCGGAATAGTTATCACTCACGGACACGAAGACCATATAGGTTCGTTACCGTATATAATGAAAGATATTAACGCGCCGATATTCGGAACTAAACTAACGCTAACGCTCATAGAAAACAAGTTAAAAGAACACAAACTAAACGACGTTAGTCTAAATTGCATAAAGCCTTCAAGCGTAATAAAACTTGGCTGTTTTAATATAGAATTTATAAACGTAAATCACTCTATAGCAGGCGCGGTAGGTCTTGCAATAACTACCCCCGTAGGCGTAGTTTTCCACACGGGCGACTTTAAGATGGACTTTACGCCCGTAAACGGCGAAACTATGGATTTAACTCGCATTGCAGAGATAGGCAAAAACGGCGTGTTACTTATGATGGCAGATTCTACCAACATAGAAATAGGCGGGGTAACCATAAGCGAATCTGCAGTTAAAGAAACTTTAGAGCACGTGTTTGCCGATAATATGAAAAAAAGGCTTATTATTGCAACTTTTGCGTCAAACGTTCACAGACTGCAACAAATATTAGATTTAGCGCAAAAATATAAAAGAAAGGTTGCCTTTTCTGGTCGCAGTATGATAAACATTGCAGAGGCGGCGGCTAAAATAGGCGAACTGAATATTCCAAATAATCTCATTATAGACGTTGAAAAAATAAAGAGTTTTAAAGACGAGCAGATAGTGATTGTTTCTACGGGAACGCAAGGCGAACCTATGAGTGCGCTCACTCGTATGGCAAGTGGGGAATTCAATAAAGTTATAATAGGCAAAAACGATACGGTTGTAATCAGCGCGTCAGTTATACCAGGCAATGAAAAAATGATTTACGGTGTAATAAACAACCTTTATAGGTTAGGGGCAGACGTAATTTACGAATCACTTGAACCTATTCACGCATCAGGGCACGCTTGTCGTGGTGAACTTAAAATGCTTCACTCGTTGGTAAAACCCAAATTTTTTATACCTGTGCACGGCGAATATCGTCATCTAAAAAAACACGCTTTGCTTGCGCAAAGTATGGGTATGAAAGAGAGCAACATAATAATTGCGGATATAGGTGATACGGTTGAACTTTCTGCAAAAGATATGAAGTTTGGCGAAAAGTTTAAGGCAGGTTCACGCTTTGTTGACGGCGTGGGTATAGACGGTGAAGATAGTTTTGTGTTGCGTGATAGAATACACCTTTCTGAAGACGGATTAGTGGTCGTGGTAGTCGGGGTAGATGAACTCAGCGCGCAACTAACTTCTTTAGAAATAATAGGCAAAGGTTTGGTGTTTAGTGAAGATATGATAAACGGTGCAAAAGCGCACGTAACAAACGTTTTAAAATCAACAGACCTTCGCACCGTTCGTGACGAAACTGAACTTTCAGGCATAATACGTAGAAGTATAAAGAATTACATTTTTAAGGCGACGAAGAAAAATCCTATGATATTGCCCGTCGTAATGGTGGTATAGTTGCTAGAACAAGTTAAACTAAAGAGAATTGAAGCGGAAAAACAGGGCGAACCTATTTTGCGCAATAAGTCGTTTGACCTTTTGCTCGAAAAAGTCAAAGAAAAAAAGCCCAAAAGAATTTTAGAAATAGGTGTGAATTTAGGGCTTTCAAGCATTGCAATGCTGTTGGTTAGTCAAAATTCGTTATTGACAGGTATAGAGATTGACGAGCAAAAAGTTAAAAAAGCAAAAGATAACTACGCATTTTTTAACGTTGACAAAAGAGCAAAGATTTTTACGGGTGATGCGTCTGAAATAATCCCCGTTCTCACCGGCAGTTACGATTTTATATTTTTAGACGGACCAAAAGGGCATTATTTTGAATATTTACCTCATCTTTTAGGGGTGCTTGAAAGGGGCGGAATACTCTTTGCCGATAACGTTCTGTTTAGGGGTTACGTAGACGGCAAGGTTAAAACGCCACACCGCTTTAACACAACCAAAAACAGTATGGAAAAATTTTTACAAGCAATATCTTCTGATAGCGGATTAAAAACGGAAATTATAGATATTGAAGATGGAATAAGCATAACGGAAAAACTATTATGAGTAGAATAGAACTTTTGTCGCCAGCGGGCGATATGTCAAAATTAAAAACCGCGCTTTATTTTGGCGCAGATGCAGTTTATATCGGCGGAAAGCAGTTTAGTTTGCGTGCCTTGGCTGGCAATTTTACTGATGAAGAAATTGTTAAAGCAACCGAGTTTACACACTCACTTGGTAAGAAAATTTACGTAACGGTAAACGTTTTTGGACGCAATAACGATATTGAAAGCGCAAAAGAATATTTTAAGTTTTTAGAAAAAACGGGTGTAGACGGCGCAATAATATCCGATACGGGGCTTATTTATTTAGCAAGGCAAGTTGCCCCAAATCTTTCTATAAATTTGTCAACGCAAGCAAATACCTTAAATTATATGACGGTAGAATTTTGGAAAAATTACGGTGTAAAAAGAGTAATTCTTGCCCGTGAACTTTCGCTTGCCGAAATAGCAGAAATACACTCAAAAGTTCCTGATATAGAAATTGAAACGTTTATACACGGCGCAATGTGTATATCTTATAGCGGAAGATGTCTTTTATCTGATTATAGAACGGGTAGACCAAGCAACCGTGGCGAATGTGTTCAAGCGTGCAGATGGAATTATGAAATAAGAGAAAAAAATTCCGAGTGCGGTTGGCTTGAAATGCAAGAAGACGAGCGCGGAACTTACATAATGAACAGCAAAGATTTAAATCTTTTAGACTATATTGCACAACTTGATAAGGCGGGAGTGTGTTCGTTTAAGATAGAGGGGCGTATGAAGTCTGAATATTATCTTGCCACCGTCGTAAACGCATATCGCAGAGCAATAGACGCCTATTACGCACAGGGCGAAAACTATAAAGAAAATCCACTTTTTCAAGAAGAACTTAAAAAGACTGCGCATAGAGAGTTTACCACGGCTTATATAACTGGTCAAAATAACAGAACGGTAAATTATGAAGACAGTCAAAGCAAGGGAACTTGTAAGTTTATAGCAAGCGTTTTAGAGGGAAATTGTGATAAAGATTACGCAGTTGTTGAAATGCGCAATCGCTTTAAGGTAGGCGACCAACTTGAAATTTTGTCCCCAACAAATTCTTTTAATAAAATTATAACGGTAGATTTAATGGAAACTGAAAAGGGCGAAAAGGTTTTAGATGCAAAAATAGTTCAACAAAAATTGCGCCTATATACCAAAGAAAAACTTTGCGCGGGCGATATATTAAGAATAAAAGTTTAATAACAAAGATAACGGCGAGTGAAAATTCACTCGCCGTTAAAATTAGATTTGTTTTACTGAAATTAAAAATTTTTGACCGTTTTTAAGTGTAATGGTTATGCCGTTGTCGCTGATAAAACGTTCACACTCAAAGAAATCGTCTAAAGCAAGGTTAAGTTCCATAAGCAAAGACTTTTCGTCGGTTAAATAATTTTCGTGTTCGAACGTAGCGCGTTCTGCAATTCTTTGGTTATTCATATCAGCCCTCCCTTTGTAAATAATTTGATTTTATCTAAATATATTATAATTCGTGTTAAAAGTCAAAATCAAGAAAAAAACGCTTAAAAAATGCGCAAAGATTGTCGCAATAGTTCTTATTTTGTCGAAAGATGTCGAAGAAAATGAAAAAAGGTAAATAAGTCAATTATTTACCCGATTTTTAACTCTATAATAAGATTGAATGCTATTAAACCCCGCCTCAAATAAAAGAGTGGTTATTTTTTTATTGCCGTCTTTTTTTAATTCGCTTTCTAAAAAGTTTAGTCGCAATCGGTTTACGTATTCAGGTAAGCCAGTATTTAGATATTGATGGAACACACGAGAAACGTGTTCGGGCGAATATCCAAACTTTTTTGCTAAATTTTTAAGTGAAATAGGCGTGGTAAAATTTTCATTTATATAGATTAAAAGATTTTGAATTAGGTCAAGTTCGCCGTCTTTCTTTTCTTTAGAATATTGCAAGTGCGGTTCAATAAGTGCTAAAATCAATTCAGCAACGCCACTTTTAACGTTTTCATTATAACCATTTTGGACTATATATTCTTTTCCTAGTTGCATAAAACTTTGGCAAAGACTAGGCGAAGAAATAATTTTGTTTTCAATTTTAAGTCCGTTTTTTCTGCTTAAAAATTTTTCAATATATTGCAAAGGAAAAATTAGTACTAAACCATCACAGTCGCCGTTTGATATTTCATAAGAGTGGATATCGTAACTGTCAAAAAAAGCGATATCACCGCCCTTTAAACAAAATTTTTTTCCGTTACAATAAACGGTATAAGTTCCTTTAGCAAGCGCAAAAATCTCAACTTTTTGATGGAAATGCGCGCGGAAGAAAAATTCCTTTCCACATCTATAGTGAATTTGTTTATTTTTGTCTTGAAAATCTTCATAAAAGGTATTCATATTTTAATTATATCAAGAAATGAGAATAAATTCAATATTTTTGTTGTATTTTTAGCAAAAATTATGTGTTATAATCTTAAAAAACGGTAAATGGAGAAAATAATGAAATATTCGGTTAAAGATTTTACTTTAGAAGAAAAACTGTTGCTTTTAACTGGTAAAGACTCTTGGCACACTAACGATTTAAATGGTAAAATAAAAAGTGTTATTGTATCTGACGGACCTAACGGGTTGCGCAAAAAAATAAAAGATGAAAGCGCACAGGGCGGATACCGTACACGCATTGCAACTGCAATGCCCACTATATCTGTTTTATCAAACACTTGGAACGAACAACTTTCTTATCTTGACGGAAAAACTATTGCCGACGAGTGTTTAGAGGCAGATGTCGACGTGCTTTTAGCCCCAGGCGTAAATATTAAGAGAGATGCGCTTAACGGTAGAAATTTTGAGTATTTTTCAGAAGACCCTTATCTTACTGGTAAAATGGCGCGCGCTTACATTGAGGGCGTTCAAGATAAAGGCATAGGTACAAGCCTAAAACATTTTTGTTTAAATAATAGTGAACATAATAGATTATATTCATCAAGCGAAATTGACGAAAGAACGCTAAACGAAATATATTTACCAGCCTTTAAGGAAAGTTTAAAAGCAAACCCTTGGACTGTAATGTGTAGTTACAACAAAATCAACGGTGTACACGCATCACAACATAAAAAACTATTAAAAACCGTTTTGCGTGAGAAGTTGGGCTACGACGGTTTAATCGTTTCCGACTGGGGTGCGGTGCATAACCACCCCGAGGCAATAAGGGCAACGCTAGACTTGCGTATGCCTTATTCACCAAACGCTTTTAACGACCTAAAAAATGCTTATGAAAAGGGTGAACTCACCGAAGAAGAAATTGATTTTTGCGTTCAAAACGTATTAAACTTGATAGAAAAAACACAGTCTGCTCAAAAAGGCGCGCCCGAATATACCAAAGAGCAACGTCATCAAAACGCTGTGGAAATTGCAAAAGAGGGTATAGTTCTATTGAAGAACGAAAACGTTTTACCACTTCAAAAAGGTCAAAAGGCGTGCGTAATCGGTCAATATTCAGAACTCCCTACTTTGGGTGGCGGTGGCTCTGCGTTTGTTACAACCGACTTCGTTCAAACAAAACTTTCAGATTTGATTGCCCAAAAAACGGGCGAAGAAGTAGATTATATAACGGCTACTTATAAAAATACGGAAGCGGTAAATTTACAAAGCGCATACCAAAAAATTTATGATGCAGACGTTGCAATTCTATGTGTGGGCGAAAGTGAAAAAACTGTTTCAGAATTTTACGATAGACCTTCTTTCAAACTTTCCGCACCGCAAGAAAACCTTATTATAAACGCAAGTAAATATAACAAAAATCTAGTTGTAGTTTTATATTGTGGTGGCGCAATAGACGTAAGCGGTTGGATAGATAAAGTAAAAGGTGTAATCTTTTCAGGTTTTGCAGGTGAAGGGGTAAACGAGGCGTTATCTTCAATTTTGGTTGGCGAAACAATTCCCAGTGGTAAACTTTCTGAAACTTTCGTTTATAATATTGAAGACACTGCAACAGGTGGTAAACTTACCGACGGGGTTACCGACTGGTATAAAGAGGGCGTATTCGTGGGCTACCGTGCTTACGATAAGTTTAATATAGACGTAGCGTTTGCTTTTGGTCACGGTTTAAGTTATGCAAACTTTGAGTATTCTAATTTAAGTATAGAAAAAACAAGTTCAACTAGTTGCGTGGTTTCTTTTGATATTAAAAACACTTCTTCGGTTGACGCTAAAGAAGTTTCTCAAGTCTACGTTAAAGAAGTATCGCCGTGCGTAGTTCGTCCTGAAAAAGAACTTAAAGCATTTTCTAAAGATTTAATTAAAGCAGGCGAAACTAAAAGAATAAGCGTGCAACTTGACGAAAACGCTTTCTCATATTATAGCACCGCTTTTGATAAATGGACGGTAAACGGTGGGCGTTATGAAATTATAGTAGGCTCGTCTTCTAGAGATATAAGATTAGTTGGTAAAGTAAAAATTTAAAAAGGAATATAAAATTTATGAAAAAATATGACGTAGTAGTCGTTGGCGGTGGTTTTGCAGGTGTTGCATCAGCAATAGCGGCTGCAAGAGAAGGCGCTAAAACTTTGTTAGTTGAAAAAAACAACGCATTAGGTGGCAGTGCAATAAACGCTTTAGTTATGCCCTTTATGCCTTTTACAACAGAAATTAACGGTGAAAAAGTTGAACTTTCACAAGGGATTTTTAAAACCATATGCAATTTATTAAAAGAGCGCAATTCTTACGATACAAGAAAGTTTAGTGAAGAAGAATTAAAGATGATTTTGCAAGACCTTGCTATAGATTCGGGTGTAGACCTTCTTTTTCACGCATATTTACACAATGTAAATAAGTTAGGTGGAAAAATCAATTCTTTAATTTTTTCCACTAAAAACGGACCGTTTGAAATACAAGCCGATTATTTTATTGATGCAACGGGCGACGCGCAAGTTGCGTATTTAGCAGGTTGCCCCGTGCAATTAGGCAGAGAAAAAGACAATCTTTGTCAACCTATGACGCTATGTTTTAGAGTTGGTAACGTAAACGTTGAAAAGTTTATGGCAAGTTGGTCAAGATTTCAATCAAAATATAAAGAATATCTTTCGCAAGGCAAGTTTATAAATCCAAGGGAAGACATTTTGGTGTTTAGAACGATAGTTCCCAACGTTTTGCATTTTAACACCACAAGGGTAGTTAAAAAGAACCCCGTAGACGTTGTTGAAACAACCGAGGCGGAAATAATTGCACGCAAACAAGTTTACGAAGTGTATCAATTTATAAAAGAACACGCCGACGGTTTAGAAAACAGTTTCTTAATGAGTACGGCTCAAGAGATAGGCGTTAGAGAAAGCCGTATGATAGTTGGTGATTACGTGCTTACCGAACAAGATTTAAGAAACTTTACCAAATTTGAAGACGGAATTGCCGTTTGCAATTACGACATAGATATACACAACCCCGAGGGCAGTGGAACTTCGCATTATTATTTTCCACAAGGCGAGTTTTATACAATCCCTTACCGCTCGTTAATACCTAAAACTTTAGATAACTTGTTAGTTGCTGGTAGATGTATATCTTCCGACCACGGTGCGCAAGCGTCTTATAGAATAATGCCAACCGTTTGCTCTATCGGTGAGGCGGCGGGCGTAGCAGTTGCTCAAGCAGTTAAAAAGGGCGTTGGCGTAAGAGATATAAACGTTAAAGAACTAAAACAAACTCTTCTAAAACACGGCGCGTTTTTAGGTTAAAATATTGATAAGTTATAAACACCCCGAAAGCAAAACTGCTTTCGGGGTGTTATAATAAATAACTATTTAAATAATCCTTTAACTATATCTACCACCATATTTTTCATAACTATATAATCAATATAATCATGTTTGTCAAAAACGTATTCGTGAGAAAAAGATTGAATAATATCCATTGCAAAATGAATTTTTTCTAACGCGTTTTCAACTTCAAAACCTAAATGATTAAATTTTTCTGCAATTTTTAAAGTGATGTCGTCTTCAAGAGCAATAAATTGCGCGCCCACAGCCTCGTCAGAACCTGCAAGCGAGTGAAGTGCCTCGTGAATTTTGCGGTTATTTTTATGCGTTTTTATAGCCATATCTATAAGTTTTGGTATAAGCACGTCAAAATCAACAGGGGTGGTGAGTTTGTCAAAAGTTCTCAAAAACGGGTCGAAAACCTTTGTGATATAAATTTCTAAAACGCTTATCAAAATATCCCTTTTATCTTGAAAATATCCGTAAACGATACCTGTAGAAACGCCTGCTCTTTTTGCAATTTCCGCCGTGTTAGTGCCGTAATAACCAACTTCAGAAAATAATTCGTATCCCGCTGCAATAATTCTGTTTTTCTTTTCAATAGACCGCTCTTGTCGCGGTTGTCTAACTAAATTTTTCATATTATATATATTGTACACGAACGCGCGCGTATTGTCAAGCAAAAAATTTTTAAAAAGTTGAAAAAAGTTTCACATTTTATTTGACAATCGTGAATATAAATGATAATATATTAGCGTAAAAAATGAAATTTATTTCACATTTCCTAGGAGGTAACGCATAATGAAAAAAACGCTTGATAAGTTTTTTATCGGCGAAAGCGGTGTCGTAATTGCCGTTAGTGGAGAGAGAAAAATAAAAAGAAGGCTTTACGATATGGGCATAACCAACGGCGCGGAAATTTATTTGAGAAAAAAAGCGCCACTTGGCGACCCTATTGAAGTAACCGTAAGAAGTTATGAACTTTCACTTCGTAATTCAGAGGCTGCTTGTATTACTTTGGAGGTGAATCCAAATGCTTAAATTTGCACTAGCTGGCAATCCTAATAGCGGAAAAACAACGCTATTCAACGGATTAACAGGTTCAACGGCACACGTTGGTAACTGGCCGGGGGTTACAGTCGATAAAAAAGAGGGTGTTTATAAAAAGGGCGCAGAACCCGTTGCGATTATGGATTTACCGGGGATATATTCTCTTTCGCCATATACACCCGAAGAAGTTATTGCAAGAAACTATATACTTGACGAAAAGCCAGATTGTGTTATAAATATAATTGACGCAACAAATTTAGAGCGCAATTTATATTTGACAACGCAAATAATGGAAATAGACGTTCCCGTAATAATTGCACTCAATATGATGGACGCAGTTGAAAAGCGTGGGGATAGTATTGACGCAACCGAACTCGAAAAGCGTTTGGGTTTGCCGGTTGTCAAAATATCCGCACTAAAGGGGCAAGGTCTTGATAAACTTATGGAACGCGCTTTTGAAACTTGCAAAAAGCCAAGGGTGGGGGTAACCGTAATTGAAGATACTGCGTTAAAGCATTTTATAGGCGATGTAAAAATTGCTCTTGAAGGGCAAGGCGTTCAAAACCCAATGTTCCACGCAGTTAAACTTGCTGAACTTGACGAACTTGAAGTGCTTATGCATAAAGATACGGTTAATATGGTAGAGGCGTTTAAGAAAACTCATAAAGACGAGATTTTTGGCGACGATTTCGAGGCTCTTGTTGCCGACGCTCGTTATAAATACATAACCAAATATTTTTCACCAGCACTTAAAAGGCGCAATAAAGAAAAGTTTGTGGTAACACCGTCAGATAAAGCGGATAAAATTCTTACGCATAGAATATGGGGTATACCTATTTTCTTGGTAGTTTTGTTTACTATATTCCATTTTACTTTTTCAGAAAATTTGTTTTTCCTAGGCGGTCTTTTGCCAGAAGGGTGGGTTTCTCTTGAGGGAACTGCTTTTGAAGGCGTATTTGGTGATGGTGGAATAAATTCAATAGGCGTAATGCTTATGAATTTAGTTGAAGTTGGAACAACTGCTCTATCAGACCTTGTGGCAAGCCTATTATCTAGTTCACCTGAATGGGTTACGGGGCTTATTTGCGACGGTGTTTTGGGCGGAATATTTGCAATACTCGGATTTTTACCACAAATACTCGTGTTGTTCTTGTTCTTTTCAATATTAGAAGACAGTGGTTATATGGCAAGAATAGCCTTTATTCTTGACCGTGCGCTTCGTAAATTTGGTCTTTCAGGCAGAGCGTTTTTACCTATGATAATGGGTTTTGGCTGTTCCGTACCTGCAATGATAAATACGAGAACGCTTGCTGATGAAAAAGAAAAATTAGCAACGGTTAGGGTAATACCTTTCTTCAGTTGCGGTGCAAAATTACCGATACTTACCGCCGTTTCAGGCGCAATCGTAATGCATTTTGGCGTTGGTAACGTAGACTTTATCACTTATGGAATGTATCTTTTAGGTATAATTACTGCTCTAATTGCCGTAATTTTAATGAGAGAAACAACCTTAAAAGGCGACACGCCACCATTTATAATGGAACTTCCCGCATATCACGCTCCACAAGTTAAAAATCTAATTATGTTATTGTGGGATAAGGCAAAACATTTTATAGAAAAAGCATTTACGATAATTTTAGCGTCAACCATATTGATTTGGGTAATAAGCCATTTTAGTTTTGACTGGAAATATTTGACAGACGAACAAATGGAAAGTAGCATTTTAGCAGGTGTTGGTCAACTTATACAGCCACTATTTACACCTTTAGGGTTCGGAAGTCAGTTAAAAGCATTTGGTTGGGTATTTGCGGTTGCCGCAATAACCGGCTTGATTGCTAAAGAAAACGTAGTTTCAACTCTTGGAACTTTGGCTGCTTGCATAGTTACTGGTGCGCTTGTTGACGTTGAGTTAGACGGTGGTGTTGGTGCAGTTGCAATTATGATAAAAGAAACTGGAATAACTTTGCCTGCGCTATTATCGTTTATTGCGTTCAATATGACAACTATACCTTGTTTTGCAGCAGTTGCAGCGGCAAAAGGTGAAATGCCCAAAAAATCTACTTTCAAGTGGACGTTAGCATTTTGGATTGCTACTTCTTACGTAGTATCTTCAGCCGTTTATCTTGTAGGAACAGCGTTCTGGACGGTGTTTATATATCTTGCAGTAGCAGTTGTAGCATTTTTTGCAATTAGATTTTACAATAAAAAACGTTTAGAAAAAGGAAAAATTAAGTAATGCAACCTATAGAGATAATTGTAATAATAGCATGTGTTTTAATAGTCGGCGGTGTAATAGTTAGGTCTATAATAAACAAAAAGAAGGGTAAAACTTCTTGTGGTTGCGATTGTTCAAGTTGCTCGGGTAGTTGTTCTTGTTGTAGTAAAGAACGTACTAATAAAGAAAATAAAAAATAACACTCATATATCACTAATCAAAGTTGGGCTTCGCAAATTTTTAGTTTGCGGAGCTTAACTTTATTGTAAAAAGCAAATTTTTGTGCTATACTAAAATAAGAATTATAATGCGCGTAGGGTAATTATGATAAAAAAATTTGACGTGGGCGGAATGACTTGTTCAAACTGTTCTAGCGGAATAGAGAGAAATATAAAAAAATTAGACGGCGTAAAAAGCGTAAGCGTTTCACTTATGGAAAAAATAATGACCGTCGATTTTGACGAACAAATTATAACCCCCGAAAAAATTATTGCAGTGGTAGAAAAATTAGGGTATACCGCAAGTGTTTACGGGGCGAAAATTATTGATAAATTTTCTGATGCAAAAAAATTGAAACTTCGTTTTTTTGTTTCGCTTTTTATACTTTTGCCGTTGATGTATTTTTGTATGGGGCAAATGCTTTCTTTGCCCGTACCCGATAAAAAAATTAACTATGCTCTGCAATTTGCGCTAGCAACCGTAATTTTAATAATTAACAGAAAATTCTTTATTAACGGGGCAAAGGCGGTTATTCACGGTTCGCCTAATATGGACACTTTAGTGTCGCTTGGTTCGCTCTCTGCTTATATTTACAGCATAACGGTTACCGTAATGTTATATCTTGGTTCGCTAAATCCCGAACATACTTTTTTTGATTCTTCTGCAATGGTCGTTTCTCTTGTAACGCTTGGTAAATGGCTAGAAGAACTATCTAAAATTAAAACGGGCGACGAAATAGAAAAACTAGGCAATCTTTTGCCTAAAACTGCAACTTTAGTTATTGATGGAAAAGAAAAGACGGTGCTAACTTCAGAACTAAAAATAGGCGATATAATAGTTTTGAAAGCGGGTGAATATTTGGCTATTGACGGAACGGTAACTGACGGAAACGCAAGTTTAGATAAGTCTGCAATCACTGGCGAAAGTATGCCGGAAGAGGTGAGCGTCGGGGCAAAAGTAACGTCGGGTAGCATATTAAAAAGCGGATATCTTTTCGTTAGGGCGGATAAAGTTGGCGGTGAAACGCTTTTTTCACAAATTATAGACGTTGTTAAAAGCGCAAGCGCAAGCAAACCACCTATACAAAAGTTGGCAGATAAAATATCTAAAATATTCGTTCCAACGGTTACTGCGCTAGCGATAATAACCTTTACGTTGTGGCTTATTTTTACAGGCGATTTATATAAGGCGTTTAATTTTGGAATAAGCGTTTTAGTAATTTCTTGCCCTTGTTCGTTGGGTTTGGCAACACCCGTTGCAGTTATGGTTGCAACGGGTAGAGCAGCATCATACGGAATACTTTTCAAAAATGCAGGAAGTTTACAAAACGCTTGCAAAATAAATTGTGTTTTGCTAGACAAAACTGCAACGCTAACCGTGGGCAAGCCAAAGGTAACCGACTATATAAACTTTACGGGCGAATCAAATTCTACGCTGTTTCCCGTTATATCGGCGTTAGAGAGCAAATCTTCGCATCCGTTAGCGCAATGCGTAAAAGATTATTGCGGAAATAATGATAAATCCGTAGAAAAATATGAGTACGTTACCGGCAAGGGAATAATAGGTGAAGTTGACGGCGTTAAATATTATTTAGGCAATTTTGAACTTTTACCTGAAAATTTAGTAATGAGTGAAATCCCTTTAGATAAACTAGATGGAAAAACCATTTTATATTTTGCCGACGAATATCAATTAGTTTCGGTGTTTGGCGTAGCAGATTATTTAAAAGACGATAGCATTGAGGCTGTTGAAAAATTGCAAAGTATGGGTATAAAAACGGTTATGGTTACGGGCGATAATCAAAGTTCTGCAAAGCGTATTGCAAGTCAAGTAGGGATAGAGGAATACGTTGCAAACGTTTTGCCCCAAGAAAAATATGCAATAGTAGAAAACTTTAAGCAGAAGGGCTATTTTACTGCTATGGTTGGCGATGGAATAAACGATAGCCCTGCGTTAAAGGTTGCCGACGTAGGTATCGCAATGGGTACGGGCACTGATATTGCCATAGACAGTTCGGAAATAGTTATTGCAAACGGAAATTTGTCAGCGCTCTCTAAAACGATAGAATTGTCTGCAAGAACGCTAAAAATAATAAAACAAAATTTGTTTTGGGCTTTCTTTTATAACGTGATAGGTATTCCTTTGGCAGGTGGCGTGCTGTCGTTTGTTGGCGTTGTTTTAACACCTGCGATAGCGTCTGCGTTAATGTCTTGCAGTTCACTTTTCGTGGTTGGCAACGCACTTCGAATAGCAAAAAAGAAAAAACAAAAAAAACGTTGCAACGATAAATGTAAAATGCAAAAAGAAGTTATATTAACCGTAGAAAATATGATGTGCGGGCATTGTAAAGAAAAGGTTGAAAAGGCGTTATCTACACTTGAAAACGTGTTGAGCGTGAACGTAAATTTGCAAGAAAAAACGGCAACGGTAAAATATTTTGATAACTTTGACGTTGAAAAAGCGTCTGAAACAATAAGTAACGTAGGATTTAAAATAACAAACGTGCAATAAAAACAAAACCGCAAACTTTTTTCAAAGTTTGCGGTTTTATATTACATAATAACCGTTATAGTCATAGAAACGTTTGGGGTAGATTTTGCGGTAATTTTCCATTTATTAGCGTCGGCAATGCTCTTTGCAATCGAAAGCCCAAGTCCGCTACCGCCCGACTCTCTAGAGCGTGAATTATCACCACGATAAAATCTTTCAAATATTTTATTTGCATTTTCACTTTCAACGTTACTACCCGTATTGAATACGGAAAGTATAGTTTTGTTATTTTCTTTTTTTAATTCAATTATTATTTCACCTTTTTCGCTAGCGTGTTTAACTGCGTTATCAAGCAAAATGTTAACAATTTTTTTTACGCTTTGTCTATCGCCAGAATAGATTATATCGGGCTGAACGTTAAGGGTTAAAGTTTTTCCCTTTTCGTATGCAACTGCATCAAAAGATAAGGCGTTTTCAGTAACTTCACTAGATAGGTCGAATTTTTCAAAATTGAGTTTCAAATTGCCTTCGTCTATCTTTGCTAAAGACAGCATATCTTCAACAAGCACGCTCATGCGCTCGGTCTGTGATTTAATGTTGTTTATCCATTGATTGTTGTCTTCTTGTTGTAGAACGTCTGCATTTGCTGAAATGATAGATATAGGGGTTTTTAATTCGTGGCTAGCGTTAGAAACAAACTGTTTTTGTTTTTCAAAAGATTCTCGAAGTGGTTTTAACGCCCACCAAGAAAGTTTCATAACCAAAAGTAAAAGTAATGCGTAAATAATTAGCAAAACGAAAAAGGTGTTAGTGGTGTTAGACCTAAAGACCAACATTGCGTCGGTGCAGTTCATTGCGATAAAAATAGGCGAGGGAACACCTTCTATAATTATTTTATAATATACGTTTCCAACTATCCCTGAAGAGTGTCTGCCAGAAAGCGCGCGAGTGGTTATTTTAGTTGCAAATTCGTCGGAAAAAGTTTGTTCGTCAATCCAAGTGTCTATTATTTCACATTGATTAGCAGGGTTAATTTTTAGCGTTGCAATAATACAATTTGCGTGTGGCGCTCTACCGTCGGGTAGAAAAAAACTTTTTGCCGTTTCGTCTATGTGTCTTTCAATGGTGTTTAGGTTTTGGTTGTAAGATATGTAATATATAGATGCGAAAATAACGCCAAATACGCCAAGTAAAATTGCCATTACCATGCACACGAATTTTAATTGCGCTTTTTTAATCATTTCCCTTCACCTAAAGTATAACCTATTCCACGCAAAGATTTAATTTCGGCTTTTGCGCCCACCGCGCAAAGTTTTTTCCTTAAAAATGAAACGTAAACTTCAATGGTGTTATATTCCGCGTCGGTATCGTAACCCCAAATTTTTTCAATAAATTTTTCTTTATCAATGCTTTTACCTTGATTTAATATAAGCATCTCTAAAATTTGAAATTCTTTTTTTCCAAGCGCAATTTTTTTATCACCTTTACAAAGATTAAACGTATCTCTATCTAAAGTAATATCTGCAAACGTTAAAACGTCCCCTGTAAAGGTCGCTTTTCTACGCATAAGCGCGCGAATCCTTGCAATAAGTTCATCAGTATTAAAGGGTTTAGTAATATAATCGTCTGCGCCTAAATTCAAACCGTCAATTTTATCCGCAATTTCAGATTTCGCAGAGAGCATAAGAATAGGCGTGTTACATTTGTTCGCACGCAGGGTTTTAAGCACGCTTAAACCGTCAATTTTTGGCATCATAATATCTAGCACAATAACGTCGTAAATACCCGAGAGCGCAAGGTCTAAACCGTCTTCACCGTTATAGGCGCAGTCAACTGAAAAATTATTCTTTTTTAAAATTGCAGAAAGCGCTTCTGTTAATTGTCTTTCATCATCAACTAATAAAATCTTCATAAAAAAATTGTATAATATAAAAATTGAAATTAACTTTAAAATTAGTGAAAAATAAATTTATAAATAAAAAGAAAAAATTAGTATTTCAATAATTTTTTAAGTTTCGGGTGGTATGATAAATGCGTAAAAGGGGAATACCCTTGATATAAACTATAAGAAGTTAAATCTTTTAATTGCAATTAAAAGATTTCGCAAAGGCTAACGCCTTTACTGTAAATCTATCGATTTACACTTCAGTTTGAAACACGGCGAAGTTGTAAATCCTTGTAAACAAAGCGTCAACTTCTTGTGTTGTTAAATTAGCCCACACTCTCAATAAACTTTTTCCTGAGGTAGAGCGCCGATTCGTCGGCGTTTTACCTTTTTATAATGAAAAATATTTACTTTTGAAAAAACCGCCTAATACAGACGGTTTCTTTTTTTTATTAAAGCAGTGGTATAGTTGCAAGGTAAGATACGTCGTCGCGTTTTTTTGCGTCGCCTTCAGCAAGCACAAAAAGTTTTTTATAAACCTTTCCGCCCGCTTTTTCTACTAATTCAGATAGCCCTTTAACACTTTCGCCAGTAGAGATAACGTCGTCAACAATGCAAACCTTTTTGCCTTTAATAAGGTCCACGTCGTGTTTTGAAAGGAAAAATTCTTGCGCTTTTCCCGTGGTTATCGACGAGCCGTAAGAAATGCTTATACCGTCTTGCATATAAAGTTTTTTAGACTTGCGAGCAACTGCGTAGTAAGAATGGTTTAATTCTCTTGCAACCACGTGCGTAAGTTGCAAACCTTTAGATTCCGCAGTGATTAAAACGTCGCAACCAACTGCAAGTTTTGCAAGTTCTTTACCGCAATGTTCGGTAAGAGCAGGATTACCGTGTAAATTGAAAAAAGCAATACCTATTCCGCTAGGAAGTCTTAATACAGGCAAATCTTCAATGTAGCCTTTGATGTCAACTCTATAACTCTCGTTCATCTTAAAAAACCTCTTATCTTTATTCTTTAATAAGTTTATCACAAATTGATTGTTTTGTCTATTCAAAATAATCATATATTTTAAATTAAAGGCATAATTTTAATATAAAAGCGGAGGTGAATATGACCTTTCACGATAGACTTGCACAATACGCGATAAACGAGTTTAACTCTAATGCAACTGTTGGGCTTACTTTAAAAAACGTAGAAAAAAACGCGGTTAAGTTCGGGTCTAACGCAATTACCGAAAGAAAAAAACGCAACATTTTTTCACGAATTTTTGACGCTATAAAAGAGCCTATGCTAATAATTTTGTTGTTCGGACTGGCTCTTACGTTTGGAACTAATTTAGGTAAATTTTTAAAGACGGGCTACGGGGACTTTTCAGAGTGTATAGGTATAACTTTTGCCATTATTTTATCAGTTTCTATAACGGTTATAATGGAGGGAAGTTCTGAAAAAGCGTTTAAGGCTTTACAAAAAATTTACGACAATTTAACGGTAAAGGTTATAAGAGAGGGGGTAGTCGTATCAATTCCGCACTCTCACGTTGTCGTTGGGGATATATTATTATTAGAAAGCGGAGATAAAATTGTTGCCGACGGCAGGCTTTTAGATAGCGTGTCGCTGTGCGTTGACGAATCTGCGCTTACTGGCGAGAGTAACGCCATAACTAAAAACGCCAACACGATTTTGCCAACTAACACACCTTTGGCTGAAAGAGTAAACTGCGTATATTCTGGAACGTTCGTAACCGACGGCGGTGGTAAAATGATTGTTACTGCCACGGGGGATAAAACTGAAATGGGCGTAATTGCAGGGGGATTAAACGACGCGCACGGTCAATCACCGTTACAGCAAAAACTAACTAAACTTGGAAAGGTGGTAACGATTATAGGGGCAATCACCGCCACTATAGTGTTTTTAATTTCCGCTATTAGACTTGCTTTGCTAGGTTGTTTAGATTTTTCAAGCGTTCAAGAACTGTTTATATCTTCAATAGTGCTTATAATTGCAGCAGTACCCGAAGGATTACCAACGGTAGTTGCTGTATCGCTTGCATTAAATATGTTGAAACTTGCAAAAGAAAACGCGCTAATAAAAAAGATGACCGCAACCGAAACGGCAGGTGCGGTAAGTGTAATTTGTTCGGATAAAACTGGTACGCTCACAACTAATAAAATGACGGTAGTCGGCGTTTGTAAAAATAAATTTTGTTCTTCGCCTGATAAAATTAAAGATGAAGTTTTATTCCAAAATTTCGTTTGTAACTCTACTGCAGACGTAACGTTTAACCACAAGAAAGAAATATTCCACGGTAACGCAACCGAATGCGCTCTACTTAAGGCGTATTGTCAATCAAATCCAAAGGTAAAATATTCTGATTACCGCAAAAATTATCAAGTGATAGATAGGCAGCCTTTTTCAAGTGAAAAAAAGTATATGACTACAACCATAAATCTAGGTAAAAGTTATAGAAAACTAATAAAAGGCGCGCCTGAAATAATTCTTAAAGAGTGTTCGCTTAATTTTGCGCAATTAAAAAAAGTTAACGAAGAAATTAAGTCGCATCAAAAGAAAGCTCGTAGAGTTATTTGTTTTGCGCACGCTGATTTTGAAAAAGATTTTGACGGACGTTACGTTTTCGACGGTTTTGCAACCATTACCGACCCTATAAGAAAAGACGTTATAAAAGCAGTTTCAGACTGCCGAAGAGCAGGTATTAAAATCAAAATTTTAACGGGCGACAATATAGAAACAGCCTTTGCCATTGCAAAAGAATTAAACGTGGCGAATAGTGAAAGTCAAGTTTTAACGGCAAAAGAAGTTGAAGAAATGGACGACCAAAAACTTAAAAAATTGTTGCCTAGCGTAACCGTTATAGCCCGTAGTACCCCTTCTGTAAAACTTCGAGTAGTTAAAATACTCAAAAGTTTAGGTGAAGTAGTTGCCGTTACTGGGGACGGAATAAACGACGCGCCTGCAATCAAACAAGCAGACGTGGGAATTGCTATGGGTATAAACGGCAGTGATATAACGAAAGAGGCGGCGGACGTCGTTTTAGTAGACGACAGTTTTTCAACTATCGTTAAAGCAATATCGTTTGGGCGAAACGTATATAAAAACTTGCAAAGATTTATTCTTTTTCAACTATCCGTAAATCTTTCTGCGCTGTTATTCGTAACTGCGTGCGCAATATTTGGCTATGAAACGCCGTTTAACACCTTGCAACTTTTGTGGATAAATATTATAATGGACGGACCGCCCGCATTGACACTTGGTTTAGAGCGGGCTAGCGACGACCTTATGGATAGACCACCGGTTAAAAGAAACGCCGGCATAGTTGGAAAAGGTATGGTTTTAAGAATAATATTTAACGCTGTGTTCATAGGGGCGGTTATGATTGCAGAGTATTTTACAGATTTTTTGCAAGTAGGCGCATCACAAATGAAAGGGGCGATATTTACTCTTTTTATAATGTTTCAGTTGTTTAATGCGTTTAATTCCCGTGAACTCGGCTCAAAAAGTATTTTTGTCGGCATAGGCAGAAATAAAATAATGGTATTTACTTTTGCTTGCGTATTTTTGTTGCATTTTATAATGGTTCAATATTTGCCCTTGCTATTTGGCGTAACACCGCTTTCGTTGTCGGTTTGGTTAAAAACTTTGCTTGTTGCTTGTACCATAATAGTGGTTTCAGAACTAGGTAAATTCGTTTACGGTTTATATAAATCGGTTGTAGTGAAAGCAAAATAAATGCGTAAATATAAATAAAAATTATTTCGGAGCGTAAACTATAGATATATGACCAGTATAACGGTAACGGAAAACGTAAGTAGTGAAGAAAATCTTTTATACGTGCAATCTGCGTCTAGCGAACTTTTAGCACACGCAGGTTGTACGGCAAGGCTTAATAGAAATGGCGAAAGGTCTGTTTTGACCGTTAATTGCCCGGAATATTATTCAGACGTAATAAAAGCAGAAATAATTGATAAAACTGCGGAGATAATAACCGTAAAGTATAAGTGTGATTATTTTGCAAAACAACTAAAAGTTGGTGGGCTTTCAACCAACGAAAAGCAAATTTTGGTGGCAAGTCTTATAGCCGCCGACTTTGACGACGATAAAAGATATGCTTTTGACAAAATAAAAAGTTGCAAAGAAATAGCGATAGACGGGGTTTATAATTTTAGGTTAAGATTATTAAAAAAGAAGTGGCAAGAAGTTACGGATTGTATTCCACAATGCTTTTTAAGTACCCAACTTAAAGAATTTATATCATATCTTTTAGAAAACAAAAAGAAAAGAGTATATATTGACGGTGGAAAGGTTTACGACTCGCATTATCGCAGGTTAAACAGAAGTTCGTTGCTTGGTGGCGACGGCGTAAAAATTATTAGAGAAGTTTTGTTAAGTAATTGCGGTGAAATAGACATAATGGGCGATATCCCAAAAGAAGACGAATATTATTTAAGAGAATATTACACCGATAAAATAATTTTTTCGGGCGGATATACTAATTGAAAAATAAATTTACAAAACAGTTGACAAAACGCGAAATAAGGTTTAATATATAAGTAACTAAAAAAGTCCAAATAACAACGGACAAGTAGCGTTTTAATTGTTTTTTAGAGAGCAGGCGGGTGGTGCAAGCCTGTAAACGTTAAAAAGGTGAAACCACCGTTCGTGGGGCAAAGCACCGCACTTTTTTGCGGAATTAAGTGGTCGCGGATTTTTCCGTGGTAATTAAGGTGGAAACGCGGAATTTTATTTCGTCCTTAAGCATTTGCTTAAGGGCGTTTTTGTTTGTAAATATAGGAGGAAATTTATATGAAAATCACACTTAAAGACGGTTCGTTTATTGAATATGAAAATGCGTTGACCGTTGGTGAAGTTGCAAAAAATATTTCGGAAGGTTTATTTAGAAACGCCGTTTGCGGAAAGGTAGACGGAACGATTGTTGATTTGTCTTTCGTTATTGATAAAGATTGCGAACTTCAAATAATAACCTTAAAAGATAAAGAGGGGCTTGACGTTTATCGCCACACCACTTCTCACGTTCTTGCGCAAGCGGTTAAAAACGTTTTCCCAACGTCTAAACTTGCAATCGGACCTACTATAGAAAACGGCTTTTATTACGATATTGAATTTAAAACACCTATAAGTCAGCAAGACCTTGTGAAAATCGAACAGGAAATGAAAGATATAATTAAAAGTGATTTTCCTATCGAACGCATTGTTTATTCAAAGAAAGACGCTGTTAAAAAATTCAAAGATTTTTCAGAGCCTTATAAAGTTGAACTTATCAACGATTTGCCTACGGGTAGCGTAATATCTTGCTATAAGCAAGGCGATTTTATGGATTTGTGCCGTGGACCGCACCTTCCGTCAACGGGTAAAATTAAGGCATTTAAACTTACTAGCGTAACTGGCGCATACTGGCGTGGTGATGAAAAGAATAAGATGCTTACGCGTATTTACGGCACGGCTTTTGCTAAAAAGAGTGAATTAGAAGAACATCTTGCCGCTTTAGAAGAGGCTAAAAAGCGCGACCATAATAAACTTGGCAGAGAACTTGGTATTTTCTTAACTGAGGAAGTTGTTGGTCAAGGCTTGCCTATTTTAGCGCCAAAAGGTGCAAAGATTTTGCAAATATTAGAGCGTTTTGTTGAAGATGAAGAAGAAAGACGTGGTTTTATGATTACCAAAACACCGTATATGGCAAAGAACGACCTTTATCGTATTTCTGGGCACTGGGACCACTATAGAGATAAAATGTTTATAATCGGTGATGAAAATTCACCCGAGGCGTTGGCTCTTCGTCCTATGACTTGTCCGTTCCAATATCAAATTTATAAAAATGGATTAAAAAGTTATAGAGATTTGCCTTGCCGTTATAGTGAAACCGCAACCTTGTTTAGAAAAGAGGCTAGTGGGGAAATGCACGGTTTAATTCGTGTGCGTCAATTCACCTTATCAGACGGTCATATCGTTTGTACGCCCGAACAAATTGAAGATGAATTTAAGCGTTGTTTAGAACTCAGTTATTATTTCCTAGATTGTTTAGGTATGAGAGATGATGTAACTTTCCGTTTTAGTAAACGTGGCAACGCTAATAAAGATAAATATATAGATAACGATAAGGCTTGGAACGAAACCGAGGCGCTAATGAAAGTAATCCTTGACGATATCGGAATCGACTACGTTGAGGCTGATGACGAGGCTGCTTTCTACGGTCCTAAACTTGACGTTCAAGCAAGAAACGTATATGGAAAAGAAGATACAATTATAACTATTCAACTTGACTTCGCAGCAGCGCATTCTTTTGACATGACTTATATTGACGAAAACGGAGATAAGCAATATCCTTTCGTAATCCACAGAAGTTCAATCGGTTGCTATGAAAGAACGCTTGCAATGCTCATTGAAAAATATGCAGGCGCATTCCCGTTCTGGATTTGCCCCGTTCAAGTCAAGGTGTTGAGCCTTACTGAAAGAACTGCTGAATACGCAAACAAAATCGTTGATGCGTTAAAGAGGGCAGGGCTTCGCGCAGAGGCTGATAACCGTAATGAAACTATCGGCTATAAGATAAGAGAGGCTACGCTAGAAAAAGTTCCTTATCAATTCGTTGTAGGCGATAAAGAACTTGCTGACGGCACGGTTTCAGTAACTAGCAGAAAAGATGGAAAATTAGGCGCAAAACCGCTTGATGAAATCATTGCAACGCTTGTAGAACTTGACCGTTCAAAAAAAAGCATAAGATAATTTAAGTTTATAAATCATAAAACCCTATTGAATTGCAAAATCGCAAGTAATCAATAGGGTTTTTTATTATGATTATATCACACATAATCACAGTATATGACATATAAAACACGCAAAAACAGACGAGAAGAACGAGGCGATAAGTGAAATGATTATAGGCAATGCAAGTTTTTTAGTTTTTGCCCCTGCAAAGTAAACTGCAGCAACGTAAAACACAGTTTCACTACTTCCGTAAATTACAGACGCGCATCTAGACAAATATCCGTCAACGCCGTATTTTGTGTAAATTTCAGTCAACACGGCAAGCGCACCGTTGCCCGAAAACGGCTTTATTAAAACTAGTTTAGTAAGTTCTTTTGGTATGCCAAGAAGTCCAAAAAAAGGGGATAAAAAGTTGGATAAAAAGTTAGATAGACCGCTTTGTTCAAACAGTTCTGTCAAAACGAAAATACTAACTAAATACGGAAAAACGCTTGTTGCAAAAGGCACTGCCGACTTTGCGCCTTGCGTAAACGCGTCGTAAGGCTTGACCTTTTTTATTATGGAAAAAAGGTATATAATTAAGAATAAAATCGGTATGAAATATTTTGACATTTTTACGCCTTCTTCTTTATGAAAATTTTCACTAAAACAACGCCTATAACGGTAGATAAAAGCGTTGCCAAAATTGTCGGTAAAATTATATCGGCAGGAGATGACGCGCCCATAGAACTTCTTAATGCAAGTACTGACGAGGGTATTATTTGCACGCTAGTTGCGTTGATAACAAAAAACATTGCAATGGCGTATTCCGTACCTTTATATTTTTCTAACTCTTGCACTGATTTTATCCCCATAGGTGTTGTTGCGCCACTCATACCTAAAACGTTTGCAGAAATGTTTAGCGACATAAAATCGTTAGCCCTGTCTGGAACTTTGCCAAAAAGAAATTTGTTTAAGGGCTTAAGCATTTTTGCAAATTTATTGCTTAAACCAGATTGTTCTAATAGAGAAAAAACGCCCATCCACACGGCGTAAACGACAACCATTTTTATAGATAGATTTAAGGCTTTTTCACCACCAGATAGCATTGCAGTTAAAACGCTTTCGGGCGATTTGAAAATGAGTATTATGGTTGAAAGTGTAAGTATAATACCAAAAATTACGTTCATAATAAAATTTTATGTCTTATTATTGTTGAAAATACCTAAAAAATATGTTAAAATATAATAGTATTACTTTGTGTAATACAAACGAAATGCAATAATAATGAATTTGGCAAAACCGTCAAATTTGTTTAAGGAGTAATATATGAAGGAAAAATATTATATAACAACCGCAATAGCGTATACTTCAGGTAAACCGCATATAGGCAACACTTACGAGGCTATTTTAGCAGATAGCCTTGCTCGTTTTAAACGCTTTGAGGGTTACGACGTGTTTTTACAAACTGGTACGGACGAACACGGTCAAAAAATAGAAGAAAAGGCAGCATCTGCGGGAGTTTCACCTAAACAGTTCGTAGACGGGGTTGCAAATCAAATAAAAGATATTTGGGATTTAGTTGGGGTGTCTTACGACAAGTTTATAAGAACTACTGACGAATATCACGAAAAACAAGTTCAAAATATATTTAAGAAACTTTACGACAAAGGGGATATCTATAAAGGTTCTTACGAAGGTTGGTATTGTACGCCTTGTGAATCTTTTTGGACGGAAAGTCAACTTGTAGATGGCAAATGCCCTGATTGTGGTAGAGAGGTTAAAAAGTCGCAAGAAGAGGCGTATTTTTTCAAAATGAGCAAATACGCTGACCGTTTAATGCAATATTATAACGAACACCCCGAATTTATTACGCCTGTTTCAAGAAAAAATGAAATGGTAAACAACTTCTTAAAACCCGGTCTTCAAGACCTTTGTGTTTCAAGAAGTACGTTTAAGTGGGGTATACCCGTCGACTTTGACCCAAAACACGTCGTTTACGTTTGGCTTGATGCGTTGACTAACTATATAACGGGTATTGGTTACGACGCGTTTGGTAATCATTTGGAAAGTTATAACAAACTTTGGCCTGCCGACGTTCACGTTATCGGTAAAGACATAATTAGGTTTCACACTATTTACTGGCCTATATTCTTAATGGCTTTAGATATTCCTTTACCCAAAAAGGTTTACGGACACGGTTGGCTTTTGCAAGACGGTGGAAAAATGAGCAAATCTAAAGGCAACGTAATGTATGCTGACGATTTAGTTTCTTTCTTTGGTAGAGATGCGATTAGATATTACGTATTAACCGCAATGCCACAAGATAACGACGGGCTTATTTCTTGGGAATCAATTATAGACGTTATAAACAGCGACCTTGCAAACGTTTACGGTAATCTTGTAAGTAGAACTATCGCTATGAGCAATAAATATTTTGGCGGTGTAGTTGAAAATGCTTTCGTTACGGAAAGCGTTGACGACGAACTTAAAGAAGTGGTTAAAAACGCTTGCAAAAAAGTTACCGCAAAAATGAACGATTTTAAGGTTGCAGATGCGCTGTCTGAAATATTTACTCTATTCCGTAGAGCTAATAAATATATTGATGAAACTATGCCTTGGGCGTTGGCTAAAGACGAAACTAAAGCCGATAGATTAAAAACCGTTTTATATAATCTTACTGAAAGTATAATTATCGGAACTTCACTTCTTGCGCCATTCTTACCCGATACTGCGCAAAAAACAGCGTCAATGCTTAATTTGCCGTTAAGAGAATATGCGCAATTAAATGAATTTGGTTTGATAGATAGCGTAAAGGTTACTGACAAGCCTGAAATTTTGTTTGCTCGTTTAGACGGCGCTAAAGTTATGGAAAAGGTAAACGCAATGATAGAAGAGAGAAGAGAAAAGGTAGAAGTCAAAGAAGAAAAGAAAGAACAACCTAAAACAGAAGTTAAACTTCACGACCACTCTGAAAAGGCAACTATAGAAATTGACGATTTTGCAAAAGTACAACTGAAAATTGCATTAGTTACTGCTTGTGAAAAAGTTGAAAAGAGCAAGAAGTTGCTTAAACTAACCGTTAAACTTGGCAATGAAACTCGTACTGTAGTTAGCGGTATTGCTCACGCTTATGCGCCTGAAGACTTAATAGGTAAAAAACTTGCAATGATTACTAACTTAAAACCTGCAAAACTTTGTGGAATAGTTAGTGAGGGTATGATAGTTTGCGCAGAAGACGAAAACGGTAAGTTAGCATATCTTACACCTGAAAACGATATTGCTGACGGGAGTCAAATTTTCTAATGTATATTGATACTCATTGTCATTTGCACGACGCAAAACTGCCCGATACTGATGCGGTAGTTTCGGCATATCTTAAAGACGGTGTTGAGGCAGTTATAAATATGGGGTGTTGCGCTCAAACCAGTGTAAGAGGAAAAGAACTTGCAGAAAAATATCCGTCCGTATATTTTGCAACTGGTTGCCACCCAAGTGATTCGGCTGGGTTTGACCAAAAAGAATTTGATATAATCCGTTCGTTAGCGTCTCACGAAAAATGTGTTGCTGTTGGCGAAATAGGGTTAGATTATTACTGGAAACCTTTTGATAAAGAAGTTCAATATAAGTGTTTTATTGAACAGATTGATTTTGCTAATTCGGTAAAACTTCCCATATGTATACATAACCGCGACGCAACGGGCGATATGCTTAAAATTCTTAAAGACAATAAGCACAAACTTTGTTACGGCGGTGTTATGCATTGTTTTTCAGGAAGTGTAGAGACGGCGGCGGAAGTTTTAAAATTAGGTCTGCACATATCTTTTGCTGGTCCGTTAACTTTTAAAAATGCACGTTCTTTGTTAGACGTTGCAAAATTTGTTCCAGAAGAAATGTGCCTTACTGAAACGGATTGCCCTTATTTAGCGCCTCATCCTTTTAGGGGTACGGTAAATCAACCCAAAAACGTAACGGTAACTACTGCGTTTTTGGCAAATCTTAAAGGAAGAGAAGTTACTGATTTTGCAACTTCACTTTCAAACAACGCAAAAAAATTATTTTATAAAATGAAATAAAGCCGAAAACTTTCGGCTTTATTTCAAATATAACTTCTCATTTCATTTGTAAAATGACTGGTAAAGATTTCTCTTTACGTTATTATAATGTGCCGATTTTGGTTTAATATGTATATAAAAGCTAGGTAAATAATGGAAAAACCCTTAAAATTATTATTAGCCCAACACGGGTTAAATTTAAAAAAAGCATATGGTCAAAACTTTTTAACCGACGAAAATTTACTTGCCGACATAGTTGAAAAAGCAGGTGTTACACAAAACGATACGGTTTTAGAAATAGGATGTGGTGCAGGCGCTTTAACGCGTGTTTTAGCAACTTCAGCCAAAAAGGTTGTTGGATATGAAATAGACCAAAGATTAAAGCCACTTCTAAAAGAAACCGTGGGCGAGTTTTCTAACGTGGAAATTGTGTTTGGCGACATAATGAAACAAAAAATTGCAGAAGTAGAAAACAAGTTGGGCGGTGAATACGTTATGGTTGCTAATTTGCCGTATTATATTACAACACCTATTATTATGCAATTTATAGAAAATGCAAAAAACATAAAAGCAATGGTTATTATGGTTCAAGAAGAAGTTGCTTATAGGCTTTCAGCAAAAGCAAGCACTTCAGATTATGGGGCTATAACCGTTGCAATAAATTTGCGTGGCAAGGCAGAAGTTGTTTTGCGTGTTCCAAGGGATAAATTTACACCACCGCCAAACGTAGACTCTGCCGTCGTAAAAATAGAAATAGAAAAGGATAAATTTTCGGGCGTTGATTTTTCTGTGGTTCGTGATATCGTTAGATGTGGTTTTCAAAGCAGAAGAAAGATGCTTGTAAACAACCTTATGAACGTGTATAAACTATCTAGGGCTGATGCTGAAAAATGGCTTATTGATTCAGGCGTAGAAACTACTGTCCGCGCAGAAAATCTTACAGCGGAAGATTACATTAGATTATCCGAATATTTATTAAAAAAAAGTATTAAAAAATGAGTGAAAAGCAAAGGATTGTGCTAGCAAGCGCAAATGCTCATAAAATTAGAGAAATAAGTCAAATGTTACCTGAATTTAACGTCGTTGGGTATAAAGATTTGGGCTTTAATGAAGAGATTATAGAAGATGGCAAAACCTTTTATGAAAACGCACTTATTAAAGCAAAAACGGTTTCTTTGGCGTTAGGATTGCCTGCACTTGCCGACGATAGTGGAATTTGCGTTGATGCGCTAGGTGGAGAACCTGGAATTTATAGCGCAAGATATGCTGGCGACGGAATTGACGCGCATAACAATAAACTTCTTCTCGAAAATATGCAGGGTAAAACGGATAGAAAAGCAAAGTTCGTTTGTTGTATGGTTTTTTACAAGCCAAACGGAGAAATTTTAAGCGCAACGGGTGAAACTCACGGCGAAATTATGTTAGAAGAACACGGACAAAACGGTTTTGGTTATGACCCGTTATTTTTTAGTTACGATTTGAATCAATGCTTGGGTGAGGCTAGCGCGCAAGATAAAAATAAAATTAGTCATAGATTTAGAGCGATAACCGCGCTTAAAGATAAACTTAAATGAAAACCGTAATAGCAATAACCGATACTCACGCAAATTTTTCGGCGCTAGAAAAACTTTTGCCCAAAATGATAGAAAACGATTACGTTTTTCATATGGGCGACCACCAACGTGATATTTTATCGTATAGTAGTGAACTTAAAAATAAAATTCTTTCAGTTAAAGGGAATTGCGACGGTGGCGGAGAAGATTTGATTGTTGAAATTGAGGGGCTGAAAATATTGCTCACTCACGGCGATAAATATTCGGTAAAACGTTCAAATTTTAATCTGTTGTTAAGAGCAAAAGAAGTTGGCGCAAACGTTGTGTTTTACGGACATACGCACAGCGCTTTAATTGAAGAAATTGACGGTATAACTTTTATAAATCCAGGGTGTATGAAACGTTGGTCGGATAATACCTATTGTTACGCCGTTTTGCATAATGGAAAAATAACTGCAAAAATTGTAAGAGTTTAATATGAAAATATATAATGAAATTGAACAATTGATAGGGAAAACCCCTCTTTTTGAACCAAAAAACTTATCTAAAAAATTCGATTTAAAAGCAAAACTGTTGCTTAAACTTGAATATCTTAATCCTGCGGGGAGCGTTAAAGATAGAGCGGCGCTTTTTATGCTTAACGAGGCTGAAAATAAAGGACTTATAAAAGAGGGCGCGACTATAATAGAGCCTACTAGTGGAAACACGGGCATA
>JAFQEM010000014.1 GCA_017399035.1 Clostridia bacterium
AGGGTATGGAATGGGGTAGTTTTAGAGTAGAAGACTGCTATCTTATAGAAAAAGACGGCGCAAAACGTATGACTACTTACAACGATAAAGCGCTTCCAAAGATTTTTAAATAAGGAGAAAGAAAATGGCTAAAGGAAAGAAGAACTGGGTGTTCTGCGACGGATATCTTCCACCCAAAGGGGATAATCCAGAGTTTGAGGGACACGAAGCGTTAATGTTGACTAATTTGAACAGTAAACAAACGCAAATAGAGTTGACTTTTGTCTTTGAAGATAAAGAACCGATAAATGGAATAAAAATTGTGCTTGACGGTATGCGAACTACTTGTATTAGGCTTGATAAACCACTTGGCGACAAAGGGATTATGCTTGGCGAATCCGTTCAATACACCGTTTGGGTTAAAAGCACTTTGCCTATATGCGCATGCTTTGGTAGGCTAGACGTTCGCCAAAGTAATATGGCGTATTATAGCGTTGAAGGGTATTCATTTTAGTAATTAAATCTAAAGCCGTGATTAGAAACAATTACGGCTTTTGTGTTGAAAAAAGTACTCAGTAAACCAAAGTAGGTTCAACTGAGTACAATCTGGCGGAAAGGATGGGATTCGAACCCATGTGCCGGTTACCCGACAACCGCATTTCGAGTGCGGCTCGTTATGACCTCTTCGATACCTTTCCAAACAAATATTAAGTTGTAAAAATTAAAAGAACGAAATGCGGTTTACAACCGCAAAAACTGCTCCGCTAAAGGCTACGCAGGGCATAAGCCCGAGTTGCAGGCTCGTTATGACCACTTCGATACCTTTCCAAACAAGTATTAAGTTGTAAAAAATATATGTGCGAAATGCAGTTAAAATTTATGAGCAAAATCTTTGCGGTTTTGGTGCTTTTGGTGCGAATACGACAAAAAGCAAGCATTTACTTTTAATATTATACACAAAAGGTTAGATAAAAGCAAATAAAAATCAAAAGAAAAAGTTATAATATTTGACTTTTTTACATTGCCATTGTATAATAAAAAATAAGGAGGACATATGTTACCTAATCCTATATTTACTTTATTTGGCAACGGCGTATATATGTATGGTATATGCATAGCCGTAGGGCTAATAAGTTGCATAAGTGTATTTTATTTATATACAACCAAGGCGAAAGTGCCCACAAAGATTCAAGATTTTGTGTTTTTTGTTGCTATTGCTGCTATTGCAATAGGCTTTTTGGCTGCTAAACTGTTCCAAGCCTTTTACGATTATATTGAAACGGGTATTTTCAATTTCTACAATGCCGGAATGACCGTTATGGGCGGACTTGTTGGCGGTGTAATAGCCTTTCTTGCTGTATATTTTGGCGTTGGTCATTTTTATTTCAAAGGCAAGGACCAGGGTTTGCACGTTAAAAACTTTATAGAAATATTGCGTGTTGCGCCTATGTGTATTTTAATTGCTCACGGTTTTGGCCGTATAGGTTGTTTAATGAGTGGGTGCTGTCACGGTGCATATCTTGGAAACGAATACGTGTTTGGTGGAATATATATGCATACGCCTGACGATGGTGCTGGATATTTCGTGCCTACTCAATTATACGAGGCGCTGTTTTTATTCGCACTTTTTGCAGTTTTGTCGATAGTATACTTTAAAGGTTGCAATATTACAATGCCGTTATATTTGGCAGGGTATGGTGTTTGGAGATTTATTATAGAATTTTTTAGAACAGACGAAAGGGGGGCGTTCACACTAGGACTTTCGCCTTCGCAATGGCAATCGTTCTTGTTTTTGCTTGCTGGTGGCGCAATAATATTGTTTTTTGTTTTAAGAAAAATTCCATTATTTGAAAAAAGACAAATTGAAACGGTAAAAGAAAGTGGAAATCAACCAGCCGAACAAACTAAAGACGATACATCAAATAATGATGATATTTAATAAAAATAAAGTTAAAAAGTTCGCCTATTTTTTAGGCGAACTTTTTTTGTTTTAAATATTAAAGTGGATTATTTTTTTATACCGTTTTATTAAATTTGCGACAAATTGTATAAATTTAGTTGATTTTTTTAACCGAACCGCGCTTAACTAATTCCGTTTTTAGACTAATTTTTTGGTGCAAAGAAAAGAATTTGCTTTCTAACTTTTTCATAATTAGGTCTACTGCCGTGTTGCAAATGGTATTCTTTCTAGACTTTATTGTGGTTAAAGAAATGTTATAGTGAGATGCTATAGGTATATCGTCAATACCCACTATTGAATAATCATCAGGAACGTTTTTGCCGTGCGTTCTTATAGATTGAATTGCACCTAACGCAATGTTATCGTAAGAACAGAAAATAGCGGTGGGCTGTTCGTCCATAACAAGCAGTTTTTCCATTGCAGATTTTCCTGCGTCTTCAAATCTAACCTTTTCAGTAAATAACCACTCTTGATTTACCGAAAGTCCGTTTATTTGCATTGCATTGATAAACATATTTAATTTTGATTTTGCAAACATATCGCCTATAAAGGCAATTTTTTCGTGTCCATTTTCTTTTAAGTATGCAATGGTGTCTATTATGGTATCTTTAAAAGCAACGTTAATGCAGTCTACTTCAGACAAATCACGGCGAGTATTTACCGCAACTATAGGAACGTTTTCGTTAAATTTAACTCTACTTTGAGCGGTAATTATTATAATTCCGTCAACGCTTTTGCTTGTGATTAAATAGTTTACAAGTTCTTGCTCTTTTTTACTGCTAAAACTACTTAATAAAAGCATCATAACCGCACCGCGCTTATTTAGTTCGCTCTCTATCCTTGATGCGATAGCGCAATAATAATTACTTTCAAGTTCAGGGCAAATAACGGCAATAACCTTTTTTTCTCGTTTTGCTTTATAATATTTTTCAAAGCAACCGTTTTCTTTTGCAACTGCAAAAATTTTTTGTTTTGTGTTTTCGCTTATCTCTTTACTGCCCGAAAAGGCTTTTGATACCGTTCCCAAAGAAACGCCCACGGTTTGAGCAAGTTTTTCTAAATTCATTTTACACCTCGAGAAATATTTTAGCAAAATTTAAATAGCATTGCAACTAATTTTGCGTTTACGAAAAACTTTCGTAAAAAAATATATTGACTTATTATATTTGCGGTAGTAAAATTTATCAAAAGGCAGTAATTTTTTCGGGGGGAGTGAGTTATGGCAAGAAGTTTTGAAATGGATATGACAAAAGGTCCACTTTTCAAACAGTTAATACTGTATTCGTTACCCATAATAGGTATAAATCTTCTGCAAATTGCTTTCAATACGGTTGACGTTGCCGTGCTTGGAATATTTTCAAGCGACCAAGCGGTTGGGGCTGTTGGCGCAACGGGAAACCTTACGAAATTATTGATAGGTTTTTTCGTTGGATTGACGGTTAGCGCAAATATTTTCGTTGCAAGATTTAAAGGCGCAGGGGATAAAGAGAGCGCAACTAAATTTATAGGCACGGCGTTTTGCGTTGGCATAATATCAGGTCTGTTTTTGTTGTTCGTTGGATTTTTTGGGGCTAGAACCTTTTTAACTTGGATGAATTGCCCGTCTACACTAATAGATATGGCAACTAAATATTTGCAAATATATTCTCTAGGAATACCACTTATTATTTTATACAATTTTAGCGCGTCCATTTTGCGCGCGGTGGGCGATAGTGTTCGCCCGCTAATATTTTTATCGGTTGGCGGTGTTTTAAACCTAGTGTTAAACATCTTTTTTATAGTCGTTTTGCATAGGGACGTTGAGGGTGTTGCAATTGCAACGATAGCATCTCAAGGATTTTCTGCAATTATGTCTATAATAGTTTTGATTAAGGGTACAGGGTTTGCAAAATTAGATATTAAGAGAATTAAAATTCATAAGAAAGAATTTTGTGAAATATTGAAAGTGGGTGTTCCGCTCGGGTTACAAAGCAGTATGTTTGGTATATCGAATACCGTAATGGCATCAACGCTTAATTCTTTTGGGGAAACTGTGGTTACTGCAAATACTATTGCTCACGAGTTTGATGCGATTGTGCACGATATCACAATAGGCTTTTCAACTAGCACTATGGCGTTCATAAGCCAAAATTTAGGCGCAAGAAATTATAAACGCATTTGGAAAACCATTATAACAAGTCTTTTTCTCGTTACCACGGTGGGGCTAACGTTGGGTGCGTTATCCGTTTTGTTTGCAAGGGAACTTTGTGGAATAATGACAAACTCGTCTAAAGTTCTTGATTATTGCGAAACAAGGTTGAGAATAACTGGTGTTTTTTATTTTTTAACAGGTTTTTACGGAGTGTTTTCAAACGTTATCCACTCGCTTAAAAAATCTATAATTTCAATGATGGGCACAATGTTTTGTACGGTAGTGTTTAGGTTGTTTTGGATTTGGTGTATTTTCCCACTTAATCCCACACTTAAAATGCACTATGCAGTTTTACCTATATCTTGGGGTTTGTGCGCGATAGTTTTAGGCAGTATTGCCGTAACTATGATGAGGCGTAATCAAAGAAATTACGAAAGTGAAAACGCCACTAAAAAATGCGTAAAAGAAAACTACGAAAAAGAATCTGCCCAAGAAAACATTGCAGTTTAATTTTTATCGGCGGTTTGCGTTAAAAATAATTTAGATTTTGTTGTAAAAAATAATATTTACGAAAAACTTTCGTTAAAAATATATTGACTTATATTTGATTTGATAGTAAAATTTATCTATAGATAAAATTTTAACTTGCTCAAAAAATATAAGTCTTGTAAACGGTTACACGAAAGCGCGATTAAAATTGTTATTAAAGAGTTTTGAAAGGAGGTTTTATATATGGCTAAAAGTTTTGAGATGGATATGACTAGAGGTTCATTACTCAAAAAACTTATTATTTACGCGCTACCTATAGTCGGTATAAACCTCGTTCAACTGCTTTTTAATGCGGCAGACGTTGCAATTCTTGGGATTTTTGCTAGCGATAACGCGGTTGCTGCGGTGGGCTCTACCACTGCTATCGTCAATTTAATCATAGGTTTTTTCGTTGGGCTATCTTTGAGCGCAAACGTTTTGGTTGCACGCTGTATGGGTGCGGGCGATAGAGAAAAATCTAATAGACTTATCGGAACGTCAATGGTTTTGAGCGTAATATTCGGTTTATTTTTAACGATAATCGGCGTATCTTGTTCAAAACTTTTTCTAACTTGGATGAAATGTCCGTCTGCAATAATTGATATGGCAACTAGATATATGCAAATTTACTTTGTAGGTATGCCTATCGTAATGTTATATAATTTCAGCGCGTCTATTATGCGAGCCGTTGGCGACACATTAAGACCGTTTATATTTTTAGTTGTCGGCGGTGTGTTAAATATAGGTCTAAATATATTTTTCATACTCGTTTTACATAAAGACGTTGAAGGTGTTGCAATCGCAACGGTTGCATCACAGGGCGTGGCTGCAATTTTGTCTATCGTAGTTCTTGCAAAAGGCAAAGGCTTTGCAAAAATTGACAAAAAATATTTGAAAGTTTATAAAAGAGAATTTTTAGAAATCTTAAAAATTGGCGTTCCTACTGGTATACAAAAGTGTATGTTCAGTTTGTCAAATGTTGTTTTAACGTCAACGCTAAACGGGTTTGGCGAATCGGTGGTTACCGCAAATACGATAGCGCACCAGTTTGACGCAATAGTTCACGACGTAACCGACGCATTTGCAATGTCTACAATGGCGTTCGTAAGCCAAAATCTCGGCGCAAAGAATTTCAAGCGTATTTGGCGTGTAATTTGGGAAAGTTTAATTTTGGTTACGGTAGTAAGTCTTTCCGTAGGTGGCGCGGTAATTATATTCAGCGAGCAGTTGTGCGGAATTATGACGGATACTAAAGAAGTTATAGAATACGGTGTAAAAAGGTTGACCATAATGAGTGGTTTCTATTTTCTTACGGGAACTATGGGCGTGTTTGCAAACGTTTTGCGTGCGCTTGGAAAGGCCCTTTATACAATGATAGGCAGTTTTTTCTGCACCGTTTTGTTTAGAATAATTTGGATATATTTGGTGTTTCCGCTTGCGCCCACTCTCAATACCTATTACGCAGTTTATCCTATATCGTGGGGGTTATGTACTGCGGTATACGTTGTAATTGCAATGCCGTTACTTATAAAAACGCAACGCAAAATAGAAATAGAAAAAGTTGCCGAAATGAAAACACAAAGTATAAAAACTGACGGGCAAATTAAAGAGGAAGTTTCCGCTTAAAAGGGCGGTTAAAAAATAAAATTAAAGCCGAAAATTCGGCATATAAGGAGAAAAAGTATGATGAAAGACAAACTTACCGTAACAGGTACTGGGGATTCGCTTTTTACTGCGGATATTCCCGAAGAATATTTTGCAGGTGATTTTAAGGAAGTTTACGAATACATAAACTCTTGTGACGTAAAGATGACCAACCTTGAAACCAACGTTTCAAAGTTTGGCGATTTTCCTAACGCGTATAGTGGTGGAACGTGGCTCAACACTGAACCCGAAGTTTTTGAAGATTTAACTAAATACGGCTTTAACTATTACGGCACGGCAAATAACCATTGTATGGACTATTCTTATCACGGAATGTTATCTACCATTGACGAACTTGATAAGAGAAATCTTGCGCACTCTGGTACGGGCAGAAGTTTAGAAGAGGCATCTGCGCCCGCAGTTTTAAATATTGACGGAAAAAAGGTTGCCGTTATTGCGCTTTGTTGTGAATATTCTTTAAGACATCTTCCCTCAAGGGCAGGGGTAACCACCAACACTATGAAAGGTCGCCCAGGCGTAAACTTCTTTAGATATAACGCCTATAGAGCAATAGGCAAAGAAGACCTTGAAAAACTTAAAGAAATTGCAAAAGAAACAAAAATCAACGCTGCAAGAGATAGAAGTGTTGCAGGTGGTTTTGATTTACCCGACCCCGAAGGCGTTTATACTTTTGGTGATATTAAGTTCTGTTACGACGGCTCTAAAAAGGCTACCGAATGTAACAAAACCGATAAAGAAAGGGTTATGGCGTCAATCAGAAAGGCAAAAGAAGAAAACGACTACGTTTTTATTTTAATTCATTGCCACGACAGTAAGGGTATCAGCCACGAAGACGTGCCTGATTATTATGAAGAGTTGGCTCGTTCTTGTATCGACGCAGGCGTTTCAGCCGTTATCGGTGGCGGTACTCACCAACTTCGCGCACTTGAAATTTACAAAGGTTGCCCGATTTTCTATTCTCTTGGCGACTTTATTTATCAAGGTATGAGAGTTGCTCATCTTCCTGCAGACTTTATGGCTCAATACGGTTGTGATAAAAATGCAACCGCTTGGGAAGGTTTGATGGCTCGTTCAAAAAACAACACCATAGGTTTGCAAGTTCATAAGTGTAACTTTATGACCGTACTTCCCAAAATGGAATTTGAAAATGGAAAACTTGTTTCTTTAGAAATGATGCCTATAGTTGCAGGCTTTAAGAGAGAGGGAAAGATGGACGGCTTACCTTACTATGCAAAAGGTGAAGAAAGTAAAGAAATATTTGACGTTCTTGATAGACTTTCTACACCTTACGGCACTAAAATCGTTAAAGATGGCGATATGCTTAAAGTTGAATTATAACTAAAGGAAGAATAAAAAATGAAAAAGTATTATGATTTAGTTGAAAAAAATAAGCAACTCGTTTTAGATGCTGAAAAATATATCTGGGAAAATCCCGAACCAGGATACAAAGAGTTTAAGACCAACGCGTATATGTTAGAGCAATTTGAAAAGTTGGGCTATACTGATATTGTTAAGGCGGAAAACTGCACGGGATTTTATACCGTTTTAGATACGGGCAGAGTTGGACCTACCGTTTTAATTATGGCAGAACTTGATTCGCTTATTAACACAACCCACCCCGCTTGCGATAAAGAAACGGGCGCAGTTCACTCTTGTGGACACCACGCTCAATGCGCAGCAATGCTTGGCTTGGCGGCGGCTTTAAAAGAAGAAGGCGCGATTGACAATCTTTGCGGTAAAATTAAACTTTGTTTAGTTCCTGCAGAAGAGGGCATTGAAATCGGGTACAGAAAGGGGCTTATTCAAAAGGGTATAATAGAATTTACTTCGGGTAAGCCAGAATTTATTGCAAGAAGATATTTTGACGACATAGACATAGCGTTTATGTTGCATTCTACTTCAAATAAAAACGAAAAACTTAACTTCATTTTAACTAGGGGGCATAACGGCGTTATTAGAAAACGCACTATCGTTAAAGGTAAATCTGCGCACGCAGGCGGGCGCCCTCACGAGGGTATAAACGCTCTAAACGCAGCCTCTTTGATAATGATGGCAATCAACTCTTTGAGAGAAACCTTTAAGGAAGAATACTATGCAAGAGTACACTCTATAATCACCAAGGGTGGCGACGCAGTAAACGCCGTTCCTGACGAAGTTATCATTGAAAGTTACGTTCGCGCAGCAGAACCTATTGCGCATAAAATGGTCAACGATTCAGTAAACCGTGCAATATCCGCCGCCGCAGCAGCAATAGGTTGCACCGTGCTAATTGAAGATATGGCAGGTTCAGAGGCGCTTAACGAAGATGCAAATCTTCGCGAAGTTGCTTTGGAAGTTTTTGAAGAAATTGCGGGCAAAGAAGGTTATCAATATGATTCTGAATGGCTTGCTTCTTCAACCGATATGGGCGATATAAGTTCACTCGTTCCTGCGATACATATGTATTCAACTGGCGCAGTTGGTACTAGCCACGGAATAGATATGTTTATCAAAGACCCCTATAAATGTTGCGTAAACGGTGCAAAAGCAGAACTTGGCGTTTTGGTTAAACTTCTTGAAAACAACGCTCAAAGAGCAAAAGATATCATTGCTAAATTTAAGCCCACGTTTAATAGCGTTGACGAATATTTAGCGCACAAACGTTCAATCAATATGGAAAAAGACACCGTAATTATGAACGAAGACGGTACTATTACTTTAGATTACAAAGGATAAGTTTAAACAAGGTATACGGTAATGGCACACTTTAGGTTTAATTTGCAACCGTTGGTTGGTTCGGTAAATATTTCAAACGTAAATCAAAAACGTATAAAAGTAGGTAATCTTTTAATTTATTCTTGCTTTTTTATGTATATGATGTCGATGGCGGTAAAGGGAATAGTCTCTGCGGAAATGGCGTTTTTGAAAGAACTGTGGAAGATGAGTTATACCGAAACAAGCCTATCTAACGCTTTCTATTTTGTTATTTACGGGTTAGTTCAAGTATTCTTGTTTATCTTTATGAAAAAGTTAAATATGCGCAAATTTTTGGCGGTTACAATTCCGCTTTCAGCCGTTTGCGCAATACTTATGGGAACTAGTACGGGTAAGTATCAAATGTGGGCGTATTTTGGACTAACGGGCGCTTTTCAAGCAGGTTTGTTTTCTGGTTGCAATCAACTGCTTACCGCGTGTTTGCCTAACGAACTTTTATCTAAAGGCAACCGTTTTATGAATTTAGGTTATGCGTTTGGCACGGTGTTGGCGTATACTCTTTGCGGAATATTCGTTTCAATCGGTGGTTGGAGAGTTCCGTATTTCTTAATCGGAGCAATATATTTACTATCGTTCGTAGCATTTTTTCTTGTTTCGGGTTTTGCTATAAGGTTTAAGCGTATAAATGAAATTTTTAACACTAACACAACGGATAAAACGGCAAAGCAGTTAAGCGATACTGAAAACGACCCATTATTTACTTTAGAAACAAAGAAAAAGAAAGTGTTGTTTTATACGATAGATTTAATATTGACGTTTACCATAACTGCGCTTTATTACTGCTTGATGAATAACGTAACTCTGTTTTTAAAAGAAGTTCACGGATTGTCGGATGATATTTCAATTTACGTAAGTATAATTGCCCCTATAACCATTGCAATAGGTCCTATGATGACAATATCTGCTTGCAATAGGGATAGAAACTTTATTCGTCAAGCGTTAATATTTATGCTCGTAGTGGTTCCGATACCTTTTTTAATGATATTTTTATACGACGCGTTTATTATTATTCCGTTAGCACTAACTATAGCGTTCGTTGTTCTTACTAACGGTGTAAAGTCAATAGCAATAAGCATTATAACTTTTAAGATGCGTAAGTATATCAACTCGGGTGCATATAGCGCAATTTCTAATGCTACCGCGTCCGTTGCAGCAGGCGTTATGCCAGTCGTTTTAGGCAGGCTTTTAGACCTTTTAGGTTGGCAAACAATGTACGCGGTAACGTTTGCAATAGCCCTTTTGCTTACCGTTGCAATACTTATTATCAATATATTCGTTACCAAGGCAGATAAAAAAAGGCACGCCTTAATCGGTGAAAATATATAAAACAATATGTTAGGAGAAAAAATATGGCAAAAATTAAAATGGGTTGGGCAGAAGTAGATATAACGCCAAATCAAAAAATTAACCTTGCAGGTCAGTTTTACGAAAGAGTTTCAGACGTTATTGAAAGTCGTCTTTACGCAACTGCATTTGCGTTAGAGAGCGATAACGACCAAATGATTATCGTTTCTTGCGACCTAGGTGGTGTTGCCCAAAACCTTAATAGAATGGTTAAAGAAAGGTTACAAGGAAAATTACCTATATCAACTGATAAAGTAATTCTTTCAGCAATACATACCCACACTTCATATACTTATAAACAGGTTAGAACGTTAGGTTACGTTATTCAAGAAAACTACCTAAAGAAAAATCTTCCAGAAGATATGGCTTACCTTTCAAAGACGAGTGGCGAAAAGGCAATGAGCCCAGAAGATGCGCTTAATTTCCTTGTTGAAAAGATAACAGAAGCAGTTTTACTTGCTTGGGAAAATAGAAAAGAAGGTTATTATCAATGCGCTTTTGGGCGCGCGCCCGTAGGTATGTGCCGTAGAGCGGTTTATGACGATGGCTCTGCAAGAATGTGGGGCGAAACTAATATGGCAAACTTTAGCCATTTAGAAAGCGGAAACGATAGCGGTATAGAACTTATTTACACTTTTGATAAAGATAAACAAGTAAACGGCGTAATAGCAAATATCGCTTGCCCAGCGCAGGTTGTTGAACAAAGATACTTTATATCTTCAGATTACTGGGGAAAGGTTAAAGAAAATCTCGAAAAGCAATTTGGTAGAAGAATATTCGTTTTAGGTTTATGTTCTGCCGCAGGCGACCAATGTCCAAGAGATTTAATACGTTGGGTAGAACCAGAAACACCAGTAGAAGACCCTAACATCAATCACTATTATCCCGTTGAGAGAAGACAAGACCCGTCAATGTACGATATTTCAGGGTTAAAGGTTGTTGGGAAAAGAATATCTAACGAAATAGTTAGCGTATTTGAAGAACTTGATTTATCTAAAATGAAAGACGAGGGTGTTTTAATTCACGAAACGGTCAATATGTCATTCCCACTTCGTAGAGTAACTATTGAAGAATATGAAGATGCGAAGAATAGAATAGATACCTTTATAGCAAACAATCGTGGAAAGAGAGTAACTTATGAAGAAAATGCAAGGCTCTATATCTATTCAGGGATAGTTGATAGATACGTAGCGCAACAAACCATAAACACTTTCAAAGAAGAGATACACGTAATTCGATTTGATGATATAGCGATAGCAACCAATCCTTATGAACTATTCCTTGATTACGGTAACCAAATAAGGGCAAGAAGTAAGGCAAAACAAACTTTCCTTATCCAACTTGCTTGTGGTTGCGGTGGATATTTACCCACGGAAACAGCAGAAAAAGGCAGTCACTATTCAGCATACGTTTCTTCAGGAACAACGGGACACGTTGGTGGGGAAATTTTAGTTCGTGAAACGTTAGAGAGAATTAATGGAAAGTTTTGATTAAAAATTATATATAAAATTAAAAGTAAAAAAACTTATGTACTGATGCTTTTCAAAAAATAATTAACAGTTCGATTAACGGCGATAAAATAGTTTTTGAAAATGGCGTACATATTTTATCAACCGTTTTTTTAAAAAGTAATATAAGTATTGAACTTGAAGATGGCGCAATAATTTTAGGTAGTCTTGATTTTAACGATTACAAAAGGGATGAACAAGTTGATTATCCACTTTATCAGGATGCATCTCACAGTTTCTTTAACTGTTCAATGTTCGTAGCAAAAAACTGTGAAAATATATCAATAACGGTAAATAACTGTACCGATTTAGCAATATATTTTGCAGGGTGCGAAAACGTTGAAATATCAAATGTAAAAATGCGCACTTACATAGATGGAATTTCGCCAGACAACAGTAAGAACGTGTATATTCACGATTGCGATATTGAAACGGGTGACGATGGCATAGTGTTTAAGTCTTCTTATACGCTCAATAGGCTTGATTATTGTAAAAACATAAAAGTAGAAAACTGCAAGATTAAAAGCCGTTGCAATGCAATTAAATTCGGCACGGAAACAAACGGCGGATTTTACGATATAGATATACAAAATTGTTATATTTACGAAACGAGAATAACGGGTATAGCAGTTGAAAGTGTTGACGGAGCAATAATAGACGGAATAACTTTTAAGAATATAACAATGAAAAACGTCGGCACGCCCATATTCGTTTACGTTGGAAAGCGTATGCGTGGACCAGCAGGAATAGATATCGGCAAAATAAAGAATATTACCTTTGAAAATATAACGGCAGAAGGGGAATACGTTCCTTATGAAGTTATAGAGTGGCATCATATAAGTTTTGTTAATAAAGACACTTATCAAAAGCCGTGGGTGTTGAATTTGCCCGATTATAAAGATGAAGATTTAACTTTAACCGAAAATGATTGTTGGCAGATAACTTCAAATATATGCGGATTAAAAGAAAGTCCGTTAGAAAATATAACGCTTAAAAATGTGACGCTAATAATGGACGGCGGTTGTCAAAACAAAAACATTAAGATTGACGAAACTATTCGTGACTATCCAGAAGTGTACGTTTACGGTAGAGTATTACCCGCGAAGGTATATATTTTAGGTTTATAAACTGCTTAAAACTTGAAAACGTAGTGATAAAAACTTATCGTGAAGATATTAGAGAAGATTTCGTTTTTGAGCAAGTACAATAAAGATATAAAAAATTTTAAATTTATTTTAGTTCAAGATGACAATTTTTTTGCGGAACGAATAGTGAAGTATTGAATTAATGATTAGATGTGTTGATGTAGAATATAGTAAAAAGTTATATGGTGCATAAGTCTTTGGATTTGTGCGCCTTTTTTATTTTTTACAAAAAGAAAGTCGAAAATATGGATTATATTATATAATGTATTAAATTTAAAATAAAAAACTCAGTTAAACCCAACTAGGTTCAACTGAGTACTTTTTTGGCGGAGCGAAGCGACGCCGACTTGTATCAAGACAATCACACGTCCTGTGGTCAATTTATGGTTTTTAGGGCAAAGTAAAGGGTGTTTTTCTATACTTGTATCAATATAAGCTATTTAATTGCCAAAAGGTCAAAAAAAGTCAATATTTAAGTAATGGCTTTTTGCAAAGTGTTTTGAGTGTAATAGAGAGTGGTGTTAAACAAATATAAAAGATATGACTGTTATTGCTATTTTTAAAGTTAGATATTAAAATGCTTTCGTTGTTTAAGGTATTCGCTTGGAGATAGATGAAATTCTTTCTTAAAAATTTTGTTAAAATACGAAGTAGAATATATTCCAATCTTTTCACAAATGGCTTGAATAGTCATATCAGTATGTTCTAGATAATATACGGCGCGATTAAGACGTATGTTAGTAAAATATTGAGTAAGAGTTAAGCCCGTTTCCTTTTTGAAGAATTTGCAAATATAAGAGTGGGTATAACCAAAAGGCTTAATAATTTCCGAAATGGATTGTGTAAACGCGTCTGAATGGTTAAATGTTTCAAGAATTTTTTGTAACAATTTGGCGGGGCGGTGTTGATTAGTAGTTGGTGAAGAGTGATATTGTGCCAAATATTTGCTAATAATTTCTAAAATCAAGTTTATGCCGTAACTTTTTTTTGCGAGAATATTTTTTTGCGAAACGAAATTTTTCACGATAGTTTCCAACTTTTCGATTTCCGGAGGGGATAATTTTATTTGAATATTAGTATTACTGCTATTTATTATGTCTTCGACCGACGGTATAAGATTGCATATGCTTTTAAATAGACCTATATCAATCATTATATCTCTATGAATAGCGTTACTCTTTTTTCTTTGAAAATAGTGTATATCGGTAGGTTTTAGTATAACCAAATCGCCGATAGAAAGATTGCGCCCAATAGAATTAAGCACGTGGGTTATTTCCCCGTATGTAATGTAAAAGATTTCGTAATAGGGGTGTTGGTGAATAAAAGAGTCTCTACCCGTGGTTAAAAGTGTAGATAAACCTATTTCAGGGGTTATATAATTTTCTATAAGAATCGTTTCCATACCGTTATTATATAACAAAAATTTTAGTAAAGCAAGCGAAATGACAAATTAGAGCGTATTTTAGAAAAATATATGTATTGTTAAAGACAAAAAAGAGTGATATAATATTAAAAAATAGGTGTTTGCGTATGGATATAAATAGAATTAAGACAATTGAAGAAAAATACAAAGCAAAACCTTTTTGGTCGCTAAACGGAAAACTTGATAAAGAGCAATTAAAAAAGCAAATTCTTTTAATGAAAGAAATGGGATTTGGTGGAGCGTTCTTACATTCTAGGGCGGGATTAGTTACCGAATACCTTGGAAAAGAATGGTTTGATTGCTTAGATTTCTGCATACAAGTTCTTAAAGAAAACGGTATGGAAGCATGGTTGTACGACGAAGACCGTTGGCCTTCGGGTACGTGTGGCGGGCAGGTTACGGCTAGAAAAGAATTTTGTGCTAAGTTTATGCTTTATAGAGAAATTGATTCTGACGAAAGTTACGTTCAGTCGGAAAATTTCTTATGCCTTTTTGCTGTTAAATTCGATGAGCAAGGCAAACATATAAGAAAGTATAGGCAGGTTAAAGGTCCTTTTGAAAAACAGTCGGACGAAAAGATATTAGAATTTTATTACGACTATATGAAAGGCGATTCCTTCTATAATGGAAACAGTTACGTTGACGTTATGAATTTGGACGCAACTAAATATTTTATTCAATTAACACACGAAAAATATAAAGAAGTATTAGGGGATAAATTCGGTAAGGAAATAATAGGTGTTTTCACAGACGAACCAAATCGTGGCCCGATTTTACAGGGCTTTACACATTATGGGGAAAACACAGTAAATGAAATTCCTTATACTTTCCTTTTATTTGATAAGTTTAAAGAAAAGAAAGGGTATGATTTAAAAGAGTCGTTACCCGTTTTGTGGTTTGGAAAAGAAGACGAGCCTTTTGCAAAAGAAATGTACGATTTAATAGACGTATTAAACGATTTGTTTATAGAAAATTACGCTGTGCCATATCAGGCTTGGTGTAAAGAAAATAAACTGCTTGTTACAGGGCATATTCTTCACGAAGACAATTTAGCAGTACAAACTATAATGTGCGGTAGCGTTATGCGTTATTTTGAATATATGGATTATCCGGGTGTGGATAATTTAAGCGCGCATAATAACGCATACACTGTGCCTGCGCTCGTTTCGTCGGTTGCTAAACAACTTAATAAAGAATTCGTTTTAGACGAGTTGTACGGTTGTTCGGGTTGGGATATGAATCTTTCCGATTATAAGCGTATGGGGGATTGGCAGTCGGCAGGTGGAATAACTTTTAGATGCCCGCATTTATCATGGTACACAATGAAAGGGGAATCGAAGAGAGATTGCCCCGCGTCGATATTGCATCAATCTGCGTGGTGTAAAGATTACGCGTTAGTAGAAGACTATTTTTCTAGACTAACCTATTTAATTCACAATGGGGAAGATTTAACCGACGTTGCAATTATAAACCCGATAGAAAGTATTTGGGGGTTAGTAAATAAATATACATTTGATAAAGTATGGTTCGGACCTTTTGACAACGAGATATGCAAGAAAATAGAAACCGAATATTTAGGTCTTTATAAAATACTTACCGAAAACGGAAGGTCTGCCGATTATATTGACGAAGATATCTTCTCTAAATACGGGGAGGTTAAAGATAATGCGTTTATATGCGGACAAAAAAGATATAAACATATTATATTAAACGGCAATTTAACCTTAAGAAGCACGACTTTTAAGGCAATTAAGAAATTTTTAAGCGAGGGTGGCAAAGTTACTTTAATAGGAAATTATCCACAATATCTTGATGGTGAAAAGTACGATTTTGTTAAAGAACTTGAAAGAGTTCAAAAAATTGATTTTACAGAAAGTCAAATTTTACAAAATATTCAAAACGGAAACTTAACTGTTGATAAAAATGGAATAATCGTCAAGCAAACATCATACGACGACGGCTTGTTTAACTTTATCTTAAACGTCGAAAAGCAAGAGAAAAAAGTTCAAATAAAAATTGCAACAGACTTAAAACCTTACCTTATAAATTTGAGAGAAGGGGTTGTTGAAGAACTTGAATATGCTAATAAAAACGGCGTTATAACGATAGATACTATTTTAAGCGAGTATCAAGAGTTTGCAGTTTATTGCACGAACCGAAAAGTTGATACAAAAAAGAAAAAAACGGTAAAATATCAACCTGTTCGAGCGCCAACAGATTATAGCCTATCTTTACAAGAAGGCAACATGCTAGTGTTGGACAAAGCAAAATGCTATATTGACGGTGAGTTTGTTTTAGAAGATTACGTTTTGCAGATAGACGACGCTTTAAGGAAACGTTTTGGTTTGGAAAAGCGAAATCACGTAATGATTCAACCTTGGTTTAAGGCGAAATACGCGCTTGACCGAAAGGAAAAATTTTGCGATTTGGTTTTAGAGTATAACTTTAATGTGCTGGGCGAAATAAAAGACTTATCGCTTATGACGGAAGAAATTTACGGAATAAAGGGCGTTTTTCTTAACGGCAAGGAAATAGATTTATCTTCTTATACGTTAACCGAAATCGATAGTTGTTTTAGATTGTTTGAAGTTAAGAAAGAGTTGATAAAAGAAGGTCTAAATACATTGCAAATTATAACCGATTATTACGAAAAGACTAATCTAGAAAGCATATTTATAGTTGGTAATATAGCGGTTAGCGTTGAAGACAAAATGGACGGCATAAAAGCCTTACCCGAAACAATTAAAATCGGCGATTTGTGCAAGCAAGGTTTACCTTATTTTGGTGGGAAATTGCTTTTAACCGCAGACTTGCCAAACGGGGAATATAAGGCGGAAATGGAGAGTTTGGATTGCGCGTTATGCAAGATAAACGACGTTAGCGTAGCGTTTGCGCCTTATCAATGCGAGTTTAGCGTTACAGATAATAAAATAAAGATAGAATTGACTATGAATAGAAATAATTCTTTCGGTGTAACGATTTTAGACGGTAGAAGGCAAGGGATAAAGGAACAAGGATTACTTAAAGGGATAAAACTGTTAAAAGCAGTAAAATAAAAATTTTTAAAGGAGAGAAAAATTAAGATGAAGAAATTTATAGTATTGTTGATGGTTACGATAATCTCGTTATCGGCAACGTCAATCGGTTGTGCGAAAAAGTTGAACATAGACGAAAGTAAAACTCAACTTTACGTTTGGAACTTTGATGGTGGCGTAGGTCATACGTGGCTAGATTCGGTTATTACTAGATTTGAAAGTGAAAAAGAAGAAGCCGACTATTATAGAGAAGGCAAAAAAGGCGTTGAAATAATAGTTATGAACTCTAAAGATTCACCGTTGAAGACTTTAAAGAATTCTTCTTACTCCGTGTTCTTTTTAGAAGGCGTTGCATACAACACGCTTGCGGCAGAGAAGAAATTGCTTAATATAAGCGATATCGTAACTAATAATATAGAAGGCGAAAACGGAAATATTGAAGGTAAATTATCGTCAAACACGGCAAAATCATTAAAAGCGTACGATGGTAATTATTACGTTTTACCACATTATCAAAGTTTTGACGGCGTTTATTACAATAAAACCTTGTTTGATGAAAAGAAATTCTATTTTGCTAAGAATCCTGAAGAATATAGATCAAGCGACCCCGAAGACCCCGGTTACGGTTTTATTTTGAACAATTCTGCTATAAAAACTTGTGGACCTAACGGTGTTTATGAAGACGGACAAGGGGATGACGGCTTGCCTTCTACGATGGAAGAATACGAACGTCTTTGCAATTTTATGGTTGCATCAGGGGTTAAACCTTTTATTTGGCTTAACGGCGCAAACGCATCTTATCAAATGAAATTAGTGAATGCTTTGTGGGCTAGTTTAGAAGGCTATGAAGGAACTATGGCTAATTATACTATGAGCTCTGGTACGACCAAAACCAAAATCGTTAAAGAATTTGATGAGTTTAATCAACCGATTTCAGACGAAGTGGTTATTTCCGAAAGTAATTTCTACGATATTTATCAACAAGAATCAAGATATTACGTTTTGGATTTCTGTAAGAAGGTGTTCTCGAATTCAAACTATTTCCATAGCGATTCTTTAACTTCTACTTTCTCTCAAACGGATATACATGAAACCTTTTTAGAAAGCAAGTTTACGTCAACGCCCGTTGGTATGATTCTTGAAGGTTCGTATTGGGAAAACGAGGCAAGAGATTCAGAAGCGCTTGCAAGAGTAATTAAAAATCATCCCGATGCGGCTACTATGGAAATTGGCATAATGCCGTTGCCCGTTAAGGTAAAAGGAACGGTTGCAGAAGGCGAAGGTAGAGCGCCCGTAGTATTCGATATGTTGAGTTCTTACGCATTTATAAACGCTAACGTAAAAATGAAACACGGCGAAGCGGTAGAAAGATTAGCAAAGGATTTCTTAAAATTCTGTTATACGGATATTTCTCTTTCTGAATTTACCGAAAAGAGTTCTGTTCCTAAAGATTTGAATTACCAACTCACTTCTACGGCAAAAAATAATATGTCCTATTGCGCAAACACCGTTTGGAATGCAAAGGCGAACGGCAAGGTTGTAGTTCCTATTTCAGACAATATGGTATTTATTAAAAATCCTTCTGTCTTCTCAATGTATTCTGATTCAATGCTTTGGAAGACCACCGCTGGCGTAGGGTATAGCAGACCTTGGGGTGGTTTTAGAGATGGTAATTTATCGGCAAAGAATTATTTCTTGGGTATGAAAAAGGATAGTACTTGGTGGAACAACTTGTCAAAATAACTTAAGAGGCTAATGATGAAGAAAAAATCACTTAAAAAACAACTTTTTTATTTGAGTTTAGTAGGTTTGCCCTTTATTCAGTTTTTACTGTTTTATTGCTTTGTCAATTTCAAATCTATTTTGTTTGCTTTTCAATCGTACGACGTAGTTGAAGGGTTTGCCTTTAACGGCTTTGAAAATTTTAAGCAAATATTCATAGATCCAACGGGTAAAAATACTATGAAATATTCCTTGCAAAACTCGCTAGTCCTTTATTTATGGACTTTGCTGTTTGGCACGGGTGGGGCAATATTATTCTCGAATTATATTTATAAAAAATTTTTTGGCAGTAAACTTTTTCAGATTTTCTTGTTTTTGCCAAATATTATATCCGGCGTAGTAATGGTGACCGTGTACAAGTTTATTCTTGACCAAGGTATTCCTTTATTGTGGCGTGAAATTTTCGGCGTTCAACTTGAACCTTTACTATCGCAAAAATCCCTAAAATTCGGGTTGGTGTTGGGCTTTTCTCTCTTTATGGGTTTTGGTACGAACGTTTTGATGTACACGAGCACTATGAGTGGAATTTCACCTTCTGTAGTGGAGTCAGCAGAACTTGACGGCATTACGCCATTTAAAGAATTGATTTATATAACTCTGCCTATGATTTTCCCAACTTTCGTTACTTTCATAACGGTAGGGGTGGCAACGATTTTTACCAACCAAATGTCGTTATATACCTTTTACGGTGCAGACGTTCCTTCGGATATGTACACTTTTGGGTATTTGCTTTATAAAGAAGTCAAGCAAGCAACGGTTATTATGGATTACGAAACGTTTACCTATATGTCAGCTCTTGGTATTTTGCTCACTATAATCGCAGTTCCATTGACCTTGGGTATCAAAAAATTTCTTGAAAAATTTGGACCGAGTGTAGATTAGGAGAAATTATGAAAAAAAGTAATAAATTAAGTTTTAATTTTATAATAACGATAATTTTATCCATAATTACGCTAATAGTAATGTTTGCTATTTACTGGGTTATAACAACGTCACTAAAAGACAATAGCGATTTTAGAAAGAATTTTTTCGGCGTGCCAAGTGTATGGATGTTCAAAAATTACATTTCAGTTTTTGAAAATTTCGTGCTTGACGTAACAAGAGACGGGGTTATTTTACAAGTATCGTTATTTCCAGATATTATCGTTAACAGTTTGCTTTATACGGTAGGTGGTTCGTTTGTTTTTACGTTAACCCCTTGTTTCGTTGCATACGCCGTAGCAAAATTCGATTGTAAATTTAGTAAATTTTTATATTTTATCGTTATAGTAACCATGGCGTTACCTATTATAGGTAATCAACCGGCAATGATTGATTTGCTTTACAGCCTAGGGCTTTACGATAATATTTTGGGTGTTTGGCTGCAAAAATTCAACTTCTTAGGTATGTATTTTTTGGTTTTCTACGCATCTTATAAATCTCTTCCTAAAGATTATTCTGAAGCAGCTTATATCGACGGGGCTTCAGAGTGGAGAGTTTTGCTTCAAATAATGTTCCCACTTGTAAAGTCGATATTTTTAACCATATTCGTTCTTCATTTTATAGAACTTTGGAACGATTATTCAGTACCGGTGTTATACTTACCGTCTCATCCCACTATCGCATACGGCGTTTGGAGGATGTCGAATAGCGTGGTAACGGGGATGAATACTGCGCCTATGAAAATGACGGCGTGCGCTATTATGGTTATTCCAACTATAATTATATTTTTAGTTTTTCGAGAAAGACTTATGAAAAATTTATCATTAGGAGGATTAAAGGAATAATGACAAAAGTTCGTTCGTTTAAGAAAATTTTATTAACTCTTTTATTTCTCGCAATGCTTACTTGCTTATTTCTTGCTTTCGCTCCTTTAAATAGGGTAAATAGTTACGCAATGAGTATTTATTTGGGTAGCGAGCCTATTCAAGATCAATATAAAATAGGCAAGGTTTTAAACCTTTCGGATGTAAAAATAGAACATGAAAGCAATTATTATAATTGCGATAGTTCTCGCTTAACTTATCCTAACGGTGAAGTTTTCAGTTCGGAAAGTTACAATTTAACTACTGCGGGTAAATATAAGCTAGATTGTTTTGCTACGATAAATAACGCTAAAGTTAAAAGTCAAAAAGAGTTTATAGTTATCGCTAACAAGTATTCGGTTGAAAAGAAGAATTCTTTCGTTGAGTACGGAACTACTGAAAAAGGCAATTTAACAGGTGTTATAGTAAGTTTATCCGCGGGCGACACGTTTACTTACGAAAAACCGATAAATTTAACTAATTTAACTAAAGATAATCAACTCTTGCGTTTGTACGCTCTTCCCGAAAACTTGGGCGTTGCCGAAGTTAAGATGTTAAAAATCACTTTAACAGACGTTTACGACGAGCAGAATAAGGTGGAAATAGTAACTTACGGCAATCAAGAAGACGAAACGGAAAAACTAGGTTTAGCGTTGTATTCGGCTGCCGCTGCTACTGGACAACCTTTAACGGGGTTGCACCATTATCCGTCGGCAGGGGCAAAGCGAATTCCTTATGACGGCGCTTTTTATAACTGTGTTAAAAACGTTACGTCGAAAAGCACCAACGGTTATCCTTCCTACCCACATCAACCGAGCGGGAATAATGGCTTTTCTTTCGTTGGACTAGACGGGTATGGTAAGAATCCTTATCGTCTTTCTTTTGATTACGCTAAAAAGCAGTTATTCGGTTGCGAACCAGCAAACGTAGGGTCTAACGGAATGATTTTAGATTTAGACGAGCCTTTGTTTGTAGATACCCCTTGGCAAGGCTTTACTACTGGTGAAGTATATATAAGCGTAAGTGCTGATAACTACGTTGGCGCGTCGTTTAACTTCATAATAACCGATATTTACGGCGAAGATTTATCAAAGAGCGAGTTTGATGATACCACTGCGCCTAAAATAATCGTTGATACCCCAAAGAATTTCCCATATGCAGTAGTTGGTTCCCCTTACAGAATTTTTGATTATAAAATCTTTGAAGCGGTAAGCGATTACGTTAACGAAAATATTTACGTTTATAGAAACTATAACTCTTCATTACCTATAAACGTTAATTTGGAAGACGGAAGTTTTACCCCTACGGTAGAAGGGGAATATTCTATCGTTTATAAGGTTACCGACGCATTTGGTAACACTTCTACAGAAGTAGTAAACGTGTTTGCAAACGGTGAAAATCTATTAAAGATTATTCCTGAACCTAGGTTGGAAGACCGTATCGTTGGGCAAAAGGTTTATTTAGATACGCCTATCGTTGAAGGTTCGTCGGGAGATTATCTTTTAGAAGTGCAAATAAAAGGGGTTAACGATATTGAATACAAGTGTATAGTAGATAACCTTGATTACTACTTTATACCTATGTATGCGGGTGATTATACGGTAACCTATACTTGTACGGATTATAATTCTACGGTATCTACGACTAAAACGGTAACCGTCTCTTCCAACCCCATTCCACAATTTTTAGATGACGCGCAGTTGCCTTCCGTAATGGTTAAAAACGTTACTTATACCTTAAACGATTTGTACGTGTACGATTTTTCAGATGGAACGCCCGTCAAATTAAAGGCAGACCTTCTCTATAAATTTGACGATGCTACCGATTACACCTTGCTTAACGGCAAATCCTTAAAGATAACGGCAACATCAAAAGCATATTTTAAGTATCAACTTGCAAATAATCCCACGGTATATAAGGAATATGAAATTCCCGTTACTAACGTAGGGTATAACACTAACGCAATATCTATTAAAGATTATTTTTATGGTAAAAATTTTGCGATAGACGCTAGTGATCAAAGCACGACTTATTCAACCGAGCAAGATGGTGAATTGTTCTTTATAAACAGTTTATTAATGTCGGATTTCGTTCTTCGTTTTAACGTAACCAAGTTGTCTTCGGGGGAAATTTCCTTTTCTTTCTGCGACGTTGATAATTCGGCTAATATGGTTAAACTTTCCTTCCAACCGATAGATTCTTTAAGTTGTTATATGAGTGTTAACGACGGCGCTAAAAAGATTATATCAACTAAGTTGGTCGGCAAGGAAATTGAACTTAAATATTCTAAAGAAAAAGGGTTTACCTTTGCAGGAATTGCCGTTGCTGTTGAAGAGTTTGCTGGATTTAGTTTAGATAAAGCGTATTTAACCGTAAGTTTTAAGAATATAAGTGATACGGCGTGTTTTGAAGTGTATCAAGTAAACAACCAAATAATAAATAAAAACAAAAGCGATTACACTAACGCAACTTATAATATTGAAATAAATAACGGCACTAAAATACTCGGCGAAGAAATTACTCTTTCAAAGTTTATCGTTGCCGACGTGTTGAGTTTTGACGTATCGGGAACGATTACCATTTACAATCCTAACGGCGAAATTTGCTTTTCGGTTGACCAGGTAAAACTTTCTAACATAAAAGATTTTACAAGAAGTTATACATTTAAGGCAGAGATTATAGGAACTTATCGTATAAGCGTTAAATATAGCGATGGTTCTAACGACGGTAACTTTACTAAAAACGTAGAAGTAGTTGACCACGTAGCGCCTACGATAAAGTTAAATTCGGCAAGTAAAACGGGTAAAATAAACGAATATATAAACGTGGCAAAATATACGGTTTCAGATACTACTGATAGCAAATTAACGGTAAACGTATCCGTTATTTCGCCAACGGGTAAGGTTACACGCGTTAAGAGTAAATTCTACGCTTCGGTTATGGGAACTTATATAGTTACTTACACGGTAAGCGACTTGGCGGGTAACGTTGCTTTTGCAAGTTACGAAGTGGTGGTTAAATAAGGAGGCCGACATGAAAAAAAGTATAAAAATTATATCGATATTGTTAGGTATTCTTCTTTTGTTTAACACGGTTGCTTGCTCAAAAGAAACCACGGCTAAACAAAATCCTAATCATTACGCGAAAATAACTGAAACTAATGATTATCTTATTTATCACGCAAAGAGCGATTACGAGATTATCGTGCCGGAAGAGTCTGACGACAATATTATGACGGCGGCGGTAGAATTACAGGAGCTTTTTGAAGAAGCAACTAAAATATTTTTACCCATAAAAACGGATAGCCAAGTAGATTATACTAACAATTCAAAGTTTATAAGTTTAGGGAATACTGACTTCTTCCCTGAAAGTGCGTTTGAAAATTTAATTAAATCGGAAAAGCAACAAGCGTTTGCTATTAAGACGGTTGATAAAAGCATATTCGTCCAAGGAAACACCACCTTGGCTACATTGTACGGGGTTTACGAGTTGCTGAATCATTTGTTTAATTATGAATATTGTTTTACCGACGTTTATTCTTTAGACAAGAACGTAACCGACTTAAAACTTATGAATTATCAAATAGTAGAAATTCCGGATATCGACTATATGGTAGCGCCGAGCGTTGGGTATATCAATTACAACACGCTAAACGGCAGAAGAATGCGCGCTTTACAGTTTAAGGACTGGAGTATTCCGCAAATCAATTTTAATAACGTGCATAATATTTTCCATATTATTCCTCCCGAAACCTTTAATAACGCTAAAGATCAAGCAAATTATCATCCAAAATGGTTTTCGTTAGACGGTGAGCAAGCATGTTTTAGCGCTAGGGGTGATGAGGTTGAATATCAAGCTATGCTCGAACAGTTTGCAACCGTTATTAAAAACGGTATGAAAGATACTGATGCAACGGTGTTTAACATTAGTTTAAGAGATAATATCGGTAGTTGCGCTTGTGATAATTGCGTAGATGCGCTAACTAAATACGGCGCAAATTCGGCTTTATTTATTATGTTCTGTAATGATTTGTCAGAATATTTCACCGAGTGGTTTAAGACAGAAGAAGGAAAGCCATTTAAGCGCGATCTAAAAATTATGGTTTTTGCATATCAAGATACCCTTATGGCGCCGACCGTATTAAACGAAAAAACTAATAAGTACGAGCCAACTTATCCCGAAGTTGTATGTAACGACGGCGTAGGTGTTTTTATTGCGATGGACTCTTTCTATTATACTTACGATTTGACCGACACCGAAAACAAAGGCTTTTACGAAAATTTAAAGTCATGGAAAGCGCTTACCGATCATTTCTCGTTCTGGGTTTACGACGTTAATTTTAACAACTATTTCTATCCTTACGATAGTTTCTATTCTAAAGTCGAATTATATAAATTTTTATACGAATTAGGAACGGTAGTTTTAAACGACCAAGCGCAAACTCAAAATATAGGTAGTTGTACGGCTTGGGGAAACCTTAAGAGTTATTTATCTACTAAATTACGTTGGAACGTAGATGCCGATATTTATACCTTGACTAAAAATTATTTCGACACCTGTTATAAATCGGCATCCGATACAATGTATAGCGTTTATATACAATATAAAGCGCATTTTGACAGAATAAAACAAAACCTTGAAGACGGGCTATATACTTCTGTTAAAAAACACGATATAGGCTCAATATTCGGGGGTATAGGTAATAAAGAATTGTGGCCAAAGCCCATGATTGAAGGTTGGTACAATTCATTTTTAACGGCGTTAGATCAAATAAAAGATTTAGAAGCAACCGATAAAAAAGCGTACGATATCGCTTATCAAATGATTTGCGCGGAAATCATTTCACCCTTGTATATTTTGATAAGTTTATACGGTAGCGACTATGAAAATCTTAATTCTTTAAAACAAGATTTTAAGAAGTATTGTGTGGCTTCAAAAATAAATTCTTATTACGATTCTACTCAAAACGGCGGGATAGAGAATTTATTTAACATCTTAGAAATTGATTAATCGTATAAAAAATGATAAAGGAGAAAAGAAATGAAAAAACTACTTAAACATTTCGTATTAACGTTTGCGATATTAGCGATAGTTGCTTTTTCGGCTTGTTCTATGCCTGAAAAGCCAAACGAAGATAAACTTACCTTTAATATAAGCGAAAGCGTTAAAACAATTAAAGAATACGACACCTTTTATTTAACTACCGACTACGAAGGTGAAGAAACCGTTTCATACGTTTCTGGAAATAGCGGGGTAGCAACCGTAGATAATCAAGGGTTGGTAACTGGTGTTTCGGTAGGAGAAACAACCATAACCGTAACCATTAAAAATGTTAGTAAGGTGTGTTATTTGACCATAGAAGAAGATACTAGCGTACCCGTTCTCTCTTTAGGAAACGTAGAAGGTGAAACTATTTCTTTGAATATTCAAGACGAGTTTGATTTGGGCGCAGTCGTTAAGAATAACGGCGTAGTAGTTTCTGCTAACTTGACTTTTGAATCTGAAAACCAACAAGTTGCAACTGTTAGTAATGTGGGTGTTGTTTCTGCCGTAGGAGTTGGCGAAACGGTTATAAACGTTAGCGGTGAATACAGGGGCAAACCTTTGTCTGCAGAAGTAGCTGTTAGCGTAGAAAGAAAGGTGTCTTTTAACCTTACTATAGAAGAAGATACAATATACGCCGTAGCAGAACTCAACGGCGAAAATTTCGTCAATACTACTCGCGCGGTTGCTAATTTGGTTGTCGATTCGGTTACGATAACTAACGGGTTTACCTTTGAAAGTGAAGACCAAGAAATTGCAACCGTCGATGAAAGCGGTAACGTAGTGGCAAAGAAGGTTGGCGAAACTAAAATTTATTGTTATTACCAACTAGACGGCGAACAAATTTACGCGTATAAGACGTTAACCGTAGATTACGCCGTAGTTGATTATAATGCCGAAGTTTTGGTGGAAAAATCTGAAGAAGTTACTACCGCAATATTCGACGAATTGTTTATAGACGAACAAACGGTAATCAAAGTTTTAGACGTGGCAGATACCGAAATCGAGATAGAAATATCCGACGGCGTACTTAATGAAGAAACTTTGAAATCGTTTACGGGCGATAGAGCGTGGAGAATATACAACCAAGCGTATGCGTATAACGTAAAAGTAGTAGTTGCAGATTACGTTATAGGCACGGCAGATAAGTTTAAGGAAGTTATGCCTACTCTTACTAGCGAATACGTAATTCTCTCTCAAAATATTAGTGGCGTAGGCAAATATACAAATAATAAAACTAATACCTTTACGGGTGTTTTCGACGGTCGTGGCTATACAATTTCAAACGTGGAAATTGCCAACAACGGTATATTCACTTACGTATTAGGCGCTACCGTAAAAAATCTTGCTATTACCAACGCAAAGGTTGGTCAGTTGTCATCTGTTTTCGCTATTCAAATTGACGGACTTACTTTAGATAACATTTACGTTAAGATAGATTCAATGGGTTACGACGAAACTAATCCTTCGGGTGCAATCGGCGTTCAAATAGGCGGTGTTTTAACGGTAAACAACTCGCTCGTTATAGTTGACGGAATAGACGCAAACTCAAACGCAGGCGCAATTGCAGGCGCTTGGTGGGGTGGTAGCGTAAGTTTATCTAACGCTTACTTTATTACTGAGGGTAATCCTTATGGTAAGGTTTTGATTAAAGATACCAACAACAAACTTGGTAAAGAAGAAAACGATAAAGGTTCGTGGAGTTATATTTACGCAAGCGTTGCTGCGTTTGCTACCGAAAGAAAGGCTACGGACAGCAAAATCAATCTTAACGACTTTAACGACTGTTGGGAAATGAACACGGGCGATCATCCCTTCTTTAACTCGGATTTGAATACTAAATATTCTTTCTCTAATAGTTATAACGGTTCGTATAATGGCGGGGAATTATATATGTTCGGCAAAAACGAGTCGGTTACAGAATACCAAATTCCAGTTACCGTAGCACAAACTCAACTCAAAACGCTTTTACTTGGCGGTATTGAATTATCAAGCGCAACGTTTAAAGATGGCAAGATAACCGTTTCTAAAACGGAAATAGCAGAAATCGCTAACGGCGAATATCAAATGGTTATGGATTTTGGAACTAAAGTTTATAAGAGTACCGTTACCGTTGCAGATTACGTCGTTACCACAGAAACGGAATTCAAGAGCATATTTAGTGGAACGGGTCTTATCACTTCTTACGTAGTACTTGCAAATGATATAACCTTTACTAGTTCGTTCGTAGGGCATCAAGGTGTGTTCAGCGGCACGCTTAATGGCAAGGGATACGCACTTAAAAATCTTACTATACCTGAAGCAGGTATAGGCTTATTCTCTGAAATGAACGGGCAAGTTAAAAACCTAGCAATTCTTAACGTAACGCATAATGGCGACGGCGCGGTAGTTGCAAATCAATCTAGGGGCCTAATAGACAACGTTATTATAACGGGTATTGCGGGTGGACATTCAACCCTTGCTAACGTAATGTACAGCGGAACGGTGTCTAATAGTATCGTTATAGTAGAACAAAACGCAAGGAACGTCGGAACTTCTGCATCAATAGTAAGAAGTATGAGAGGCACGGCAACCAACTGTTTTGCAGTTTCTAAAACCTTTACTACTACCTTTAATGCAACAACCGGTACAAACTGGGCAGGAACTGTAAACAATTGCGATATAAAAACTAGCGCAGAAGATTTAGTGGCTCTCTTTAATGGAACGCTTCCCATGGGATTTAATGCGTACTGGTCGATTGATAATAACGGAAACGTTCTTATTGGCGACGAAATAGTTTTAGCAACTAATAACTAGTATTAAGCCGCCCGTAAGGGCGGTGAAAATAAAGAAATAACCGCAAAAGCGGAAAAAAAGGAGGAAAAATTATGGCAACACACGAAGTAAAAGAAAGACTTGCTTACGAAACTCCTACGTTAAATCTTAGTGCTTCAAAGACCAAGGACGTTTTGATGGCGTCCGACATGTGGGTAATGGACAAAAACGACTGGTTACCCGAAGATCAGATAGGGGGGAACGAATAATGAAAGCGAATAGTTTAAGAAGTAGAATATTACTCGTATTATCCATTTTACTTTTGTTAACGTTTACTTGCGGCGCGTTGAGTTTCGGCGGAACGAAAGTTAATGCAGACGTTGATTTAGAAAACGCAGTTTCAAGTTTTAAGATGCTTGATAAGCAACAGTTAAGAACTGAAGACCCCGTAGGTATGCGTTTTGCAGCGACTATGTCGGTTGAAGAATACACGGCGTTGACGGGTGAAAATAGCGCTTATACTGCAGTTGACTTTGGTTTCTTTATTATGCCTAAGTATTACGAAAAAGCAGGCGCAATCAATTACGACAACACGTTTGGTAGCGACGCTGTATTTACTTGGGACGAAAAGACGGGAACGACCACGGTTGCAGACCCCTATGAAATCTTACACGCGGACGGCGTTCAAGCAGTTTTAGGTAAAGTGGAAGAAAACGGCGAAGACTTGTATCTGATTAAAGGCTCTTTAGTAGATATCAACGATCAAAACCTTGCAACCAAGTTTACCGCAAGAATGTACGTTAAAGCAACTAAAGCAGACAATTCGGTAGTGTATGCGTTTGCAGACCAAATGACCACCGCGTCTTCAATGGTTGACGTTGCAATACGCGGCATTGATAAAGGTGATAGCGCGCTTCAATCGTACGTTGATAAGTACGTTGCTTATTACAAAGCGGCAAACGACGGCACTGAACCCACTTATTCATACACCGTAAATTATTTCGTTGACGGCACGACTGAACCCGTAAAGAGTGAAGTAGTCAGTGGTAATGCAATCAACACCGACGTTTCAATCACGGCAAAAGCGCCCGACGGATATATTCTTGACAGCGCAAACGCATCTAAAAACGTATTGAGCGGAAAGATTTACGCAGACAACGATCTAACTTTAAGCGTTTACGTTAAGGAAATTCAATATAAGGCTTTAACGGGCGCTCTCAACGGTGGTGAACTTTATTTCTTTGAAAAGCAAACTGCAGAAACCACTTACGATATAGTTCTTCCCGTAGCGCTTGGCAACGTAAATCCTATCGTAAAAATTGCAGACGTTGAGCTTACTGCAACCTATGAAGATGCAACAAAAACACTTTCGTTATTGCCAGAAGAATTTGCATCCTTTGGTAACGGACAAACCACTATTACTATTATTACCTCAGACACGGTATATACCGCAGTAGTTACCATTGCAGATTACGTTATTACTTCTGAAAACGAATATAAAACGGTATTCCCCGCGGGTGGTACGGCTAGATTTACTAATTACGTAGTTCTCGGTAATGATATAACCTTTACTTCAAGTTATGCTGGTTACGCGGGTGTTTACGTAGGTGTTTTTGACGGTAAAGGTTACGCTATTAAAAATCTTTCTATGCCTGAAAGTGCTATAGGTATGTTCCAAGAGATGCACGGACAAATTCTTAATTTGGCGCTTATTAACGTAAAAGCAAACGGACACGGTGGTGTTATTGCAAACGTTATGGGTGGTTTAATTAACAACGTGTTCGTTCAAGGTGTTGCAGCAGGACACGGCTCTTTGGGTTATTCAGTTTCAAATACTCTTTCTAACTCTATCGTAATAGTTGAAAAGAATAGTTTTGATTTAACTACCGGTGCAATTGCTAATAATATGAAAGGTACGGCAACCAACTGTTTTGCAGTTTCTAAAACCTTTACTACCACCTTTAATGCAACAACCGGTACAAACTGGGCAGGAACTGTAAACAATTGTGATATAAAAACTAGCGCAGAAGATTTAGTGGCTCTCTTTAATGGAACGCTTCCCACGGGATTTAATGTTTACTGGTCGCTTTCTAACGGAATGCTTAAGTTTGGTGACGAAGTAATTTATAAGCCAACGGTTAAACTTACTAACGCTCAAAACGTAGGCGGTCAACTTTTCTACTTTGGTAAAGATACTACCGACTGCGCCGATTACGCAAGTAATTTTATATCGGGTGAAAATTACGTTATACAAACGGCTATTGATTTAGGTATGGTTGAAAGCGTTAAGATAGGAACTACTGCAATAACTGGTTTTGCTTATGCAAACAAACAACTTACTATTCCCGTAGCGCAAATTGCGTCACTTGCAAACGGTGATGCCGTTATGGAAATAGTTACTGCAACTGCAGATTATTCTGCAGACGTAACGATTGCAGATTACGTTATAACTACTGAAACTGAGTATAGAAAAGCGCTTGGTGAAAACGGCGTTTACCAAGAAAAGTTAAGCGGATATTTCGTTCTTGCAAGAGATATTGATTTTAATAACGCAAACTATGCAGGGCACGGCGACGGCGCAAAGCCTTTTGCAGGCACGTTAGACGGCAAGGGTTACGCTATTAAAAATATTACGTTAACGGGTAACGGCTTAATCGAACAAACGGGTGGCTCTGGCGTAATTAAAAATCTTGCAATTATAAACGCTACACATACGGCGTCAAACGTAGGTCTTCTTCTAAATCAACATAATGGTAAAGTAGAAAACGTATTCGTATCAGGGCTTATGGCAAGTCGTTCGGTTATAAACGTATGTTACGCTAGTGGTAAAATATCTAACGTTATAGTTGACGTAGAAAAGGATGCTAGCGTTACTTATACGGGCGCAGTCGTAAGATCTTTACAAGGTACGGCAACCAACTGCTACGCTACGTCAGATACCTTTACAACCACTTATCATGCTGCAACGGGTACTGCAACTAACTGTGAATTTAAGGCTACTAACGCTGAATTGCTCGCTTACTTTAACGGAACTCTTCCTACGGGCTTTAATTCTTACTGGACTATTAGTAACGGTAGTTTGAGTTTTGGAAACAACGTTGTAATGTCGGCTAACTAAAATTATTATTGTATGATTTTTATACGTTGATAAATAATTTTTTTAAATGTTATAATAAAATCATAACAAAGTAAAAAGGGGTTAATGCTCATTAACCCCTTTTTATAAATAAACGCGCAAAAATAGGAAATAAATATGAAATTAAAAGAAAAATTGTGGAACTGGGGGCATTTAGAAGGTAGCCACAATAAAATCGTACCTTTCGATTGCAAAATGTCGCCAGAAGAATTTGCAAAAGAATACGGAATAGAGAACAGTTTTATCGTTTCTTACGGTGGAAATATTCAACCCCCATTTAATAATTTAGCAAAAAGATTAGCACCATTAAAGCAGATTAAGTGGTCGGTTTTAGGTGACGCAAGTTCGCCGTTACCAAGTGCCGAACTTGGCAATACGGACGATGTTCTTAACGTGCTAGACGTAGCAAAGAATATTAACGGTTGCGTTATGGATGATTTCTTTTCGCCAGAACGTATGGAAAGATTTACACCAAGCGTACTGAAAAAGATACAGACCAAGTTAAACCAAAATGGGCTAGATTTTTGGTGCGTTCTTTACGATTTAAGAATATTTGAAGAATTAGGTGAATATTTAGATTGTTTTGACGGGGTTTCATTTTGGATTTGGGGTTGTGAAAAAA
>JAFQEM010000015.1 GCA_017399035.1 Clostridia bacterium
AAAGAAATTGTTGAAGTTCCGCTACCTGAAGACGAAATGAAACTCTTCTCTGAAAAACTTGCTGCGCTTGACAACACTTTCAACGCATTAAACGTTAGATAATTAAATCTTTTTGCGTATAAAGGGGAGTAGTTAGCGCAAAAATTTTGCGTCCGTCCTGTCGTCAATACAGCATTTTGCTCGGCAGACGGAATTACAAAAAAAGTAGTTTAACAAGACTTTTATCGTACATAATTACGGTAGGAGTCTTGTTTTTCTTATTTAGTAAATGGATTTTTCATTTGCTCAACGAAGGAGAAGTGTATGAAAATTTTTATTTTAATATTATTTATTTTAACTTACGTGGGCATTATTGCAATTCCCAAATATAAGCCACATATCACGGGTGGCGCTGCTCTTATTGCTGCTGTTTCTTGCGCAATATCTGGGCATATGGTTTGGCACGAGGCTTTTTCTAGCGCAATAAACTATAACGTAGTTATGATGCTTGTTGGTATTATGATTACGGTTGGTTTGTTTTCAGAATCAGGTATGCCAAATAGACTTGCAGATAAAATTATAACAAAAGTTCCAAACGCTTTATGGATTTTAGTTTTATTGTCGATATTGAGCGGTGTAATTTCTGCGTTCGTTGATAACGTTGCAACCGTTTTAATGCTTGCGCCTATAGGGCTAGCAGTAGCAAAAAAGGTAAACGTTTCGCCTATACCCGTGCTTATAAGTATTTCAGTTTCATCTAACTTGCAAGGCGCGGCTACGCTTGTTGGCGACACAACTTCGGTTATGCTTGCAGGTGAACTTGGTATGAGTTTTATGGATTTCTTCTTTATGAATGGAAGAGTGTCTATTTTCTGGGCTGTTGAACTTGGAATGTTATTAACTATACCTGTGCTTATATTTATTTTTAGAAAAAATAATCAAAAAATTAAAATTGCGTCTGAACCTGTAATCGTATCTACAATATTCCCTTCTATTATGTTAGTTTTGAATATTGCCGCTTTGGTTGCTTGTTCGTTTATTGCTATACCCGACGGTTTTGTTGCCGACCACATAAACGGCTTGGTGTGTTTGTTGTTTGGTTTAATATGTATAGCATATCATATTTTAACCGCAAAGAAACGTGCGGTTGAAAATACTGCTGAAGAGGGCACTGTTAAAACTGATTTTATAGGCGGAAAGAAAGAGGCTGTAAAAACCGTGTTTGGAACTATTGACTATCCTACCGTGCTTTTCTTGGTATTCTTGTTCATAATCATACGCGCAGTTGACAGTGTTGGTATCATTGATGATATAAGTAGTTTCTTTGGTATGATAGGCGATAAAAACATATTCCTATTATATACGCTTATCGTGTTCGGCTCGGTGCTAATTTCTGCGTTTATAGATAATATCCCTTACGTTGCAACAATGCTACCCGTAATTGCAGGTTTGGGGCTAACAGGCAATCTTCAAACGCTTTTGTGTTTTGGTCTTTTGTGTGGCGCAACGCTTGGTGGAAATATAACGCCTGTTGGTGCGTCTGCAAACGTCGTTGCAATAGGTATGCTTAATAAAGAAGGCTATAAAGTTAAATCAAGCGACTTCTTTAAAATAGGAATTCCTTTTACGTTAGTTGCCGTTTTGGGTGGATATTTGCTCATTTGGCTTTGCTGGGGAATTTAAAAAATATAAAATTAAAACGCGGAGAGTGGTTTGCGCCACGCTCCGCGTTTTTTTTTATACTTTGACAGAAGTATTATATTCAATGAATTTTCTACTTGCTAGCGATAGATAATGGTTTTTCTTTTGATAAAAATATATGTTTCTCTTTGCCTGCAAGTCAGGTAAGCGATAATAATATATATCTCGTTCAGCATCAATATATTTAACCAAGGTGTCGCTCACGAAAGAAACTCCCATACCCGAGCAAGAAACGTTATAAGCGGTTACCTGTTGGTCTAGGTGGAATATAACGTTTGGCGTAATGCCGTATTTTTTGAACAGTTTTTCTGCGCGTTTTCCCGTGTCGTTTTCAGGGTTTAATAAAATAAAAGGTTGGTCTTTAAATACTGAAAGGCTTACACTCTTTTTATCGTCAAAATGTTTTCCGTCTTTAATTTCCTGCGCCGTCATACGAAATTTAGTCAATTCGTCGTTAATTTTTAAACCTTTAGGCACGGCAAGAAGAAGTAGTTCTGAAGAATAAACTTCAGAAACGATATTATCGTTTTCATTTATAGCGTTATCAATTATAACGTCAAGGTTACCAGCCGATAAACTTGACATAAGGTTTTTAGTGCTGTCTTCGTAAATCTCAAATCTAATTTTAGAGTGCTTTGCAGTAAATTCTGAAATAAGTTTAGGCAACACGAACGAAGAGAAGAAACTACTTCCGCCTATCCTTATTTTACCCGTCATAAGGTTAGTATGGTCGGACATATATCTTGCAAAGTCCTTTTCTTTTTCTTGAATATCTAACGCATATTTAACGTATTCGACACCCACTTCAGTAAGTGAAATAGGATTGCTTGAACGGTCAAAAATAGGCGCGCCCACTTTTTCTTCTATACGTTTAATTGATGCTGATAGCGACGGTTGAGAAACGAAAAGCCTTTCTGCCGCTTTAGTAAAACCACCCTCTTGGTACACTGAAAGTATATATTCTTTGTTTCTAAACATTGTAATTTTGCCTCATAACTTAAAAGTGATAATAAATATGTTTTAATATGTATTTGATTATATCATAAATTTGTTGTATAATCAAGTAGTAAGCGATAAAAAATTAAAATTTGGAGGAAAAGTTGTGGAGAAGTTTAGAATTGAAAGCGATTCTATAGGTCAAAGGGAAGTGCCTATTGATGCATATTATGGTGTTCAGTCTTTAAGGGCGCACGAAAACTTTAGAATTAGCGGAACGAAAACGCATTTAGAGTTTATAAAGGCTATTATTGAAATAAAAAAGGCAGCCGCAATAACTAACGGTCAAGCAAAAGTTATTGATAAAAAAATCGTAGACGCTATGGTTCAAGCCTGTGATGAAATTCTTGCAGGTAAGTTTATAGATAACTTTATAGTAGACGCCGTTCAAGGTGGCGCAGGAACTTCTTTCAATATGAACGCGAACGAAGTTGTTTCTAACCGTGCAATAGAAATTCTTGGTGGTAAGAAAGGTGATTATTCAATCGTTCACCCCAACGACCACGCAAACTGCGGTCAATCTACTAACGACGTTTTCCCAAGTGCAGGTAAAATTGCAACCATTAGACTTTTGAAAAAGGCTATTGAGGCGTTAAAAGTGTTTAATTCTGCTTTAGAACTTAAAGCAAAACAGTTTGCAAACATAATTAAGATGGGCAGAACGGAAATGCAAGATGCAGTTCCTATCAGTTTTGGCCAAAGTTTCACTGCTTATTCACAGGCTGTTAAACGTGATATTTTCCGTTTTGAAAATGCCGTAAAAGAACTTTCAACCTTAAATATGGGCGGAACGGCAATCGGTACGGGTATAACTGCAGATAGCGAATATATAAAAAATATCGTTCCCAACCTTTCAAAAGTTACAAATCTTGAACTTAATCAAGCGGAAGACTTGGTTGACGCAACCCAAAACCTTGACTGTTTTGTGTACGTTTCAGGAATTGTTAAAGCGTGCGCTGCAACCCTTTCAAAGATGTCAAACGACTTAAGACTAATGTCTTCAGGTCCTCGCACGGGATTTGCTGAAATAAATCTACCCGCAAAACAAAACGGTTCGTCTATAATGCCGGGCAAAATCAACCCCGTTATACCAGAAGTTATCAACCAAATAGCATTTAATATTATCGGTAACGACACAACCATTACTATGGCTGTTGAGGCTGGTCAACTTGAACTTAACGCTTTTGAACCTATCATTTTCTATTGTTTATTTGAATCTCTTGAAACTTTAACTAACGGTATAAAAGTATTTACCACCGACTGTATTGAAGGGCTTACCGTAAACGAAGATATTTGTGAAGACGAAGTTGAAAGAAGTATAGGTATAGTAACTGCGCTTTGTCCGTTTATAGGTTACACTAAAGCCGCATCTCTTGCAAAGAAAGCGTTGAAAGAGAAAAAGACGGTTAGAACGGTACTTGTTGAAGAAAATATTATTTCTCAAAGCGAACTTGACAAAATTCTAGACCCACAAAAAATGATTTAATAGTAAACGTCGCAAATTATAATGGGTCGTCATAAGTGCGAATAATAAAAGCGAGCGACCGGACTTCCGTGCGCTCGCTTTTATGTATTAGTTATTATTTAGTATGTATTATTTTTTATTTTATTAAACGTTTACTTCAACGCC
>JAFQEM010000016.1 GCA_017399035.1 Clostridia bacterium
AAGATGCTGAAATGAGTATTGAAGATAAAATTTGTAGCAAAGTTACATATATTTCAGTTAAAAATATAAATGATACCATTGAACTTAGTGTAGGTGGTAAAGGATTAAATTGGAAGCAATTTATGCTAACTTCAGCATATTCTAAGTTGTGTAATTGCTTTGAATGGGCATGTAAAAAACAAGGTTATCAATTTAAAATTAGAAAAATTTAATTTTGGTTTTATTAAAAATAAAATCTGCAAATCACATTTGCGGATTTTTTTTTGACAAGTTTATTAGTTTTAGGTATTGCTAATAACAGAAAAATATGGTATAATATATTAAATTATGTAAATTACAAAATTTTTAAATTATTTTTAAAAATCTTAGGAATTATACATTATTTTGTGGTATTAAGTAATTATAACACAATTTTGTTTAAAAGGTGCAAATGATAAGTAAAGGATTTAGTCAGGCTTTTTTGGACGAGTTGATAACTAAAAACGATATAGTGTCCGTCATCTCTAAATATGTTACTTTGACAAGAAGAGGAGCTAATTTCTGGGCGTGTTGCCCTTTTCATATGGAAAAAACTCCTTCAATGTCGGTAAAAGAGGACGGTCAGTTTTTTAAATGCTTTGGTTGCGGTGGTGGCGGTAATGTTATTAACTTTGTTAAGCAAATTGAAAATGTTGACTTTTATAAGGCAGTAGAGATTTTGGCTGAAAATGCAGGTATGCAACTTCCAACTTATGAAGATAATGAGGAAATGCAGAAAAAAAAGCATCAACGAGATACAATCCTGTCAATACTAAAGGCTACAAGCGATTTTTATATATCAAATTTAAATAAAGTTGAAGCGAATAAGCATATTGATTATATTCGTAGTCGTGGCATAACTGATGCAATGGTTAAAAAGTTTAATTACAATAACGTAAATCAAGTTCCCAAACTCGTAAAAATTACAATCAACTCTGGTTTGGGCGCAATTAAAGACAACTCTAAAAGCGTTCAACTCGCTCAAAAAGAACTTGAACTTATTTCTGGTCAAAAGCCCGTGTTGACACTTGCAAAGAAGTCAGTTGCAAACTTCAAAGTGAGAGAAGGTCAAGGCGTAGGTATGAAAGTTACTCTTCGTGGAACTAGAATGTATGAATTTTTTGATAAATTCATTTCAATCGCACTTCCTAGAGTTAGAGACTTCCGCGGTGTATCTAAGAAGTCATTTGACGGCAGAGGAAACTATTCAATGGGTGTAAAAGAACAATTGATATTCCCTGAAATTTCTTACGACCAAGTAGAAACTGTAAGAGGATTTGATATCTGTATCACCACGACGGCTAATACCGACGAAGAAGCAAGAGAATTGCTTACGTTACTCGGAATGCCCTTTGCAAATAAGTAAGGTATAAGGAGTTAAAAAATGGCTAAAAAAGCAATGATTAATAAGCAGCAAAAGCCTGCTAAATTTTCCACCAGAGCCTACACCAGATGCAGCATCTGCGGTCGTCCGCACGCTGTACTCCGTAAATACGGTATTTGCCGTATCTGCTTTAGAGAATTGGCTTATAAAGGTCAAATTCCTGGCGTAAAGAAGGCTAGTTGGTAAAGGAGGATAAGAAAAATGACAGACGTTATTGCGGATATGCTTACCAGAATCAGAAACGCTCTGATGGCTAAGCACGAAACTGTTGAAATTCCCGCTTCAAACACTAAAAAAGCGATTGCAGATATTCTTTTGAAAGAAGGTTATATCTCAAACGTAGAAATTATTGAAGGCGTACAGGGAACTATTAAAATTACCCTTAAATATGAAGGTAATCAAAAGGTTATTACTGGACTTAAGAGAGTAAGCAAACCTGGTTTGAGAGTTTACGTAGGTACTGATGAAGTTCCTCAAGTTCTCGGTGGACTCGGAATTGCAATTCTTTCTACGTCAAAAGGTATTATGACCGGTAAAGAAGCAAAGAAAGCCCATCAGGGCGGCGAAGTTCTCGCTTACGTATGGTAGGAGGTATTAAGTTATGTCAAGAATAGGAAATGCTATCATCAATATCCCTGCAGGCGTAACCGTTGAAGCAAAAGACAACGTTATAACTGTTAAAGGACCTAAAGGAACTTTAACCCAAAGTTACGACCCGATTATCACTCTTAACATTGAAGGTGCAACCGTTAGACTCACTAGAGCAAACGATTTAGGACCTACCAAAGCAAAGCACGGTCTTTATAGAGCGCTTTGTGCAAATATGATTAAAGGTGTTACGGAAGGTTTCAAAAAGAGCCTTATCGTAAACGGCGTAGGTTGGAAGGTTGCAAAGCAAGGTAAAAAAGTTGTTATGAATATCGGTTTCAGCCACCCTGTTGAAATCGAAGAAATTGAGGGAATTACTCTTGATTGCCCCGCACAAAACGAAATTACCGTTAATGGTATTGACAAAGAAAAAGTTGGTCAATTTGCTGCTATGGTAAGAGGCTATAGAGAACCCGAACCTTATCACGGATACGGAATTCGTTATAGTGACGAAGTTATCGAACGTAAAGTTGGTAAAGCAGCCGGCGGTAAAGGTTAATAAGTTTAAAGGGCTTTTAGTGGACGCGCTTGAAGTTTTAGCGCGTCTGCCGAGTGCGCTTTTCGGAATAAGCGCGAAAAGTTATTAAATTAGGAGTTAAAACTATGATTAGCAAAATCAATAAAAACAAGGATAGACTTAAAAGACATAAGAGAGTCAGAGCAAAAATCAAAGGTACTGCGGAAACTCCCAGACTTTCAGTATATAGAAGTTTGACTCATATTTATGCTCAACTTATAGACGACGTTAAAGGAAATACCTTGGTTACGGCGTCTACGCTCGATAAAGAACTCAAAGGTGCTTTTGACGGCAAAGACAAGAAAGCGCAAGCGTTCGCAGTTGGCGAACTTCTTGCAAAGAAGGCAAAGTCGAAAAAGATTAGCGCAGTTGTTTTTGACAGAGGCGGTTATCTTTACACCGGTCGTGTTGCAAGTTTAGCAGACGGCGCAAGAAAGGGCGGCTTGGAATTCTAATATAATCAAGGAGAAAACGAAAATGGCAAGAGATAATAACAGAGCGCCTAGAAGGGCGGAAGAAAACGACGGCTTGGTTAAAAAGCTTATCTGTGTAAATCGTGTTACCAAAACCGTTAAAGGCGGTAGAAATATGAGATTTGCCGCTCTCGTAGTCGTAGGTGACGGCGCAGGCAAAGTAGGTTGCGCAATGGGTAAGGCTAAAGAAGTTCCCGAAGCAATCGATAAGGCAACGCTTAGAGCAAAAAAGAATATGTTCCCCGTAGCAATGTGCGGTACCAGTATTCCTCACGAAGTTTTGGGTGAATTCGGTAGCGGTAAAGTTCTTATGATGCCCGCTGACGAAGGTACCGGTGTTATTGCAGGCGGTCCTGTTCGTGCGGTAATGGAAGCAGTTGGTATCACCAACATTAGAACCAAGTCTCACGGAACTAACAATAAAATTAACTGTGTAAAAGCAGCACTTGCAGGCTTAAAGAGCCTCAGAACTGCAGAACAAATTGCAGCTATTCGCGGTAAGACCGTCGAAGAAGTAAACGGTTAAGGAGGGTACTTTTATGGCAAAGGCAAAAACAGCAGAAACTGCAAAAATAAAAGTTACGCTTGTAAAAAGCACGATAGCGATATTGCCGCAACACAAAAAAATAGTAGCGGCTTTAGGACTTAAAAAAGTTCGTTCTTTCCGTATTCACGAAGAAAATCCTTGCATTCTTGGTATGATTGCAAAGGTTAAATACCTCGTGAAAGTAGAAAAGATTTAAGTTAATTACTAAATTTAAGGAGTAATAAAATGAGATTAGGTGAATTAAGTCCCGCTATGGGCGCTACGACCACCAAGAAGAGACTCGGAAGAGGTATCGGTTCAGGTCTTGGCAAAACCAGTGGTAAAGGACATAAAGGACAATGGGCAAGAAGCGGTGGCGGTGTTCGTCCAGGATTTGAAGGTGGTCAAATGCCTTTAATCAGAAGAATTCCGAAACGCGGATTCAATAACCATTTTAGAAAAGTATACAGTATCGTAAACCTTTCTGTTTTAGAAGGTTTAGAAGCAAACTCCGTAGTGGATATGCAAATGCTTAACGAAAAAGGACTTATCAAAGTCATTAAAGGAAGCGTAGGATTAAAAGTTTTGGGCAACGGAACTCTTACTAAAGCGTTGACTGTTAAAGCAGCAAGTTTCTCTGCATCAGCAAAAGACGCTATTGAAAAAGCCGGTGGCCAAGTAGAACAAATCTAACCCACTAATATAGGGAGGGCAAAATGTTTCAAACGATAGTAAATGCGCTCAAAATTAAAGAAGTTAGAAATAAAATCCTTATAACTATTGCTTTGTTGTTTGTGTACAGATTAGGATGTTATATTCCAGTACCAGGCATCAACGGTTTTAGTGGATTGAGTGATTATACTTTCTTACAAATAATGAGTGCAGTATCCGGTGGCGCATTAACCTACGGTACGTTCTTCGCTATGGGTATCGGACCGTATATCAACGCGTCAATTATAATTCAACTTTTATCTGTAGGTATTCCTGCACTTGAAAGATTGAGTAAACAAGGTGAAGAAGGTCGTAGAAGAATCAATACGTATACGAGAATTTTAACGTTAGTTCTTGCTATTGCACAAGCAATAGGTATTCTTGTTGCGTTTGGTGGTTCAAACAGCATAGATTTTAATAAGTTGTTTGGTGGCGACGGATTCCCAAGATTTATGAGTTACGTATTCTTGGTATTAGTTTATACCACGGGTTCGGCTCTCACAATGTGGATAGGCGAAAGAATAACCGATTACGGTGTATCAAACGGTATTTCGCTTCTCATCTTTGCAGGTATTTTGTCTACAACAGGTACGGCAATTATCAGTCTTCTTAAGCAATTAGGTAGCCCTGATACTGCAATGAGTGCAGCGTGGACGTTGGTTGGCTTTGTTGGTGCAGCAATTATAATTTTTGCAGCAATCGTAGCCGTTAATAGCGCAGAACGTAAGATATCCGTTCAGTATGCAAAGCAGGTTAAAGGTAGAAAGATGTATGGTGGTCAATCTACTCATATACCGATCAAAGTTAACGCAACTGGCGTTATGCCTTTAATCTTCTCATTTGCAATCTTAAGTTTCCCCGATTTGATTATCAACTTGTTCGGTGTTAAGTCGGATAACTGGTGGTCAACGTACGTTGGAACTGACAGTTGGTTATATATGGTACTCTTGTGCTTGCTTATATTGTTCTTTTCATATTTCTATAACCAAATTCAATTTAATCCTGACGACATAAGTAAAAGTATTCAAGGCAACGGTGGTTTTATCCCCGGCATTAGACCTGGTAAACCCACTGCCGATTACTTGAAGAAAGTATCTAACAGAATAACGTTGTTTGGTGCAATCTTCCTCGCAATCGTTGCTCTTATACCTTCGTTAGTGTTTAAGGCTATTGATATCGGTTTAGTAAATGCGTTCAGTGCAACTGGTCTTTTAATTATAGTTTCAGTAGCGCTTGAATTTGAACAAGCATTGCAATCACAAATAATGATGAAGAACTATAAAGGTTTCTTAAAGTAAAATAATTATTATGAAGTTGATATTACTTGGCGCTCCTGGTAGCGGCAAGGGTACTCAAGCGGCGTATATTTCCGACAAGTACGACCTGCCGCACATTTCAACGGGCGATTTATTTAGAGAAAATATTAAAGAAAAAACACCTTTAGGGTTGAAAGTTAAAGCCGTTATGGACACGGGCAATCTGTGTCCAGACGATTTAACCGTAGAACTTGTTAAAGACAGGTTAAACAACGCTGATTGTAAAGTTGGATATCTTCTTGATGGATTTCCTAGAGATTTAGTGCAAGCAGTTGCTTTGGATGAAATTTCCGCTCCCGATAAGGTTATAAATCTTGTTGTGGACTTGTCAAAAATCGAACACAGAATTACTGGTCGTAGAAGTTGTCAGTTTTGTGGTGGTTCGTTCCACGTTGATTTTATAGGTAACGTTGATAATTGTCCTACTTGTGGTGAAAAACTTACGATAAGAAAAGACGATAATCCCGAAACCGTTAAAGAAAGACTTGATGTTTATCAAACTCAAACGGCACCTTTGATTGAATACTATTCAAAACAGGGCAAGTTGATTAACATAAACGGCGACCAATCAATAGACAAAGTGTTTGAAGATATCGTAAAGGTTTTATAATTATGATAACGGTTAAAACCGACGCAGAAATTGCATGTATGCGCGAAAGTGGTAAACTTACGAAAAACGTTCTCGACCTTATCGGTAGAGAAATTAGAATAGGTATGACCACCAAAGAACTTGATAAGATTGCGTATGACTATATAAAATCTTGTGGTGCATATCCTTCGTTTTTAGGTTATTCAGGTTATCCCGCATCAATATGTGCATCTATAGATGACGTTGTTGTTCACGGTATTCCGTCAGACGACGTAGTTATTAAAGATGGTCAATTAGTTAGTATTGACGTTGGCGTAGTTTATAACGGGTGGCAAGGTGATGCAGCAAGAACGTTTATGGTTGGTAACGTAAGCCAAGAAAAACGCAAACTTGTTAAAGTAACAGAAGAATGTTTTTTCAAAGCAATCGAACGTTTAAGAGACGGCACACCGCTGGGTGATATAGGTTATCAAGTTCAAACTCACGCAGAAAATAACGGATTTTCAGTCGTTAGAGCGTTGGTAGGACACGGAATAGGCAGAGAGATGCACGAAGACCCAACCGTTCCTAATTATGGAAAAAAGGGTACTGGTATTCGCTTAAAAAAGGGAATGACTATTGCAATCGAGCCTATGATAAATGCAGGTGTTTATCAAGTAGATTTTATGTCGGATGGTTGGACGGTTAGAACTAGAGACCGCAAACCTTCTGCTCATTACGAAAACACTATCGCCATAACCGAAAACGGCGTTGAAATTCTTACGCTTTAGGTGAAAAATGGCAAAGGCTGTAAAACAAGGCGATTTAGTTAAATCAATAGCTGGTCGCGATGCTGGTAAAACGTTTTTAGTAGTTTCCGTTAAAGAAAAATTCGCTTTTGTAGTTGACGGTAAAACTAGAAAAACGGTTAAACCAAAGAAAAAAAACGTAAAACATCTTGAAAAATTTTCAAACGTGAGTATAATAGAACTTGCGGAGAAAATAAAAAATGGTATTCCCGTCGGAAACGATAGAGTTTACCGTGCGGTCAAAACCGAACAACAAAAATTACAGGAGGATTAAGTTTGTGTCAAAAGACGACGTTATAGAAACCGAAGGCGTGATTGTAGAAGCATTACCAAACGCAGCGTTTAAGGTTAAATTATCAAACGGTCACGTGATAACGGCTTATATTTCGGGAAAGCTTCGTATGCATTATATAAAAATCATTCCCGGTGACAGTGTGAAACTTGAAATGAGCCCTTACGATTTGACGAAAGGCAGAATAATCTGGCGAAGCAAAAACTAAAAACATAAACGAATTCCAAAGGAGATAATATTATGAAAGTAAGACCTTCAGTTAAGCCTATGTGCGATAAGTGCAAAGTCATTAAAAGAAACGGAAAAGTAATGGTAATTTGTTCAAAGAACAAGAGCCACAAACAAAGACAGGGTTAATCCCACCGACTTAAACTTCGAAAGAAGTTTAGCGTGAAAATAACCGCGTAAACGTGCAAATGGCAATCATTCCACAGCTAAAGCGCGTTTAGGCATTGACATATATTAAAATATTAAAAATTAAGGAGAAATTTTAATGGCACGTATAGCCGGCGTTGATTTGCCGAATAACAAAAGAGTTGAAATCGGTTTAACGTATATTTACGGAATCGGTCTCACCACGGCGAAAAAAATCATTAGTGAAACGGGTGTAAATCCCGACGTTAGAGTAAAAGACTTGAGCGAAAGCGATATTGCTAAACTCAGAGAATACATTGAACACAACCTTCACGTAGAAGGTGATTTGCGTAGCGAAGTAAGCCTTAATATCAAGAGGTTGATAGAAATCGGTTGCTACCGTGGTGTTCGTCATAGAAAGAACTTGCCCGTTCGTGGACAAAGTTCAAAGAGAAACGCGAGAACCAGAAAAGGACCGCGTCGTACCGTTGCTAAAAAGAAAACGGCAACTAGATAATGGAGGTAACCGATAATGGCAGCAGCGAAGAAAATTGTTAAAAAGAAAAAAGATGCCAGAAAAGTTGACAAGGGTCAAGTTCATATTCAAGCATCTTTCAATAATACGTTAGTAACTATTACCGATATGCAAGGTAACACCGTATCTTGGTCAAGTGCAGGTAGCCTTGGTTTCAAGGGTTCTAGAAAGAGCACACCATTTGCGGCACAAATGGCTGCAGAGGCTGCAGGTAAAGTTGCAAGAGAACAGGGTATGCGCTCTGTTGAAGTTTACGTTAAAGGCCCTGGTGCAGGTAGAGAATCTGCTATCCGTGCACTTACCAACTGTGATATGGAAGTAACTCTTATTCAAGACGTTTCACCTATTCCACACAACGGTTGCAGACCGCCCAAAAAACGTAGAGTATAATGGAGGACAAATAAATGGCTAAATATACTGAATCTAAATGTCGTTTGTGCAGACGTGAAGGCGCAAAACTTTTCTTGAAAGGCGAAAGATGCTTTAAAGGCGTTTGTGCTTTTGAAAAAAGACCGGTAGCTCCTGGTCAACACGGTATGAGCAGAAAGAAAGTTTCTGAATATGGCTTACAACTTCGTGAAAAGCAAAAATGTAAGAGAATTTACGGAGTACTTGAAGGTCAATTCAGAAAGTACTATGAAAAAGCAGACCGTATGAAGGGTATTACTGGTGAAAATATGCTTTCACTTCTTGAAAGAAGACTTGATAACGTTATTTTCAGAATGGGAATCGGTTCTTCAAGGTCTCAAGCTCGTCAATTAGTAACTCACGCACACTTCACCGTAAACGGTAGACCCGTTAATATCGCATCTTATTGTGTAAAAGTCGGTGATGAAATTGCAGTAAAGGAAAGCAAGAAAGACAACAAGTATTTTGCTGAAATTAAGCAAATGAAAGTTGGTGCAATGCCCAAGTGGCTTGAATTTAACCCTGAAACTTTGACGGGTAAAATACTTGCTAACCCTGTAAGAGAAGACGTTGACGTTCAAATTAAAGAACACATGATTGTCGAATTATATTCTAAATAATCAATATATTAAATTTAATAAATATAAATTTTCGATGGGTTTTTGCGGGGGGAAAGTTGAGATTTTCCACGTCTTGACAAGAATTCCCGCAATAATCTATATCGGAACTATTTTTTAAGGAGGTAAATTTCTTATGATGGAAATTGAAATGCCGAAAATAGCAGTGGAAGAAAATGAAAACAGAAGTTATGCGAAAGTAGTTGTAGAACCATTAGAAAAAGGTTTTGGTCTTACCCTCGGTAACGCTCTGAGAAGAATTCTGTTGTCAGCACTCCCCGGAGTTGCAATTCAGAACATTAAATTCGCTGAAGAACTCGGCGTAAAGCACGAATTCTCGTCTATCCCTAAAGTAAAGGAAGACGTAACTGAAATTATTCTTAACTTGAAATGCGTAACCTTTAAGTCTGCGTCTATGGATAAAGATTTTAAGAAAAACGTAAAGATTAAGAAGGTTGGTCCCGCTGTTGTAAAAGCAGGCGATATCGAGTGTGATTCAGATTTAGAAGTTTTGAATCCTGATTTGTATCTTTGCACGATTGACGAAGGTGGCAAACTCGAAATGGAACTTACGGTAGGCAGAGGTCGTGGTTATCAGGGCGCAGACGAACACAAAACGGATATTATTGACAATATTGCTATTGACAGTATTTATACACCCGTTAAGAAAGTAAGTTACAACGTGACGGCTACACGTGTTGGTCAAAGTGTTGACTTTGATAAACTTACTCTTGAAATTTGGACAAATGGTGCATTCTCTGGTAGAGATATTGTTAGCCTTGCTGCAAAGATTATGGAAGAACATATCAGTATGTTCGTATCTTTGTCAGAAGTTGGTAATATAGGAATTTTAGTTCCACCGGAAGAAGACAAGAAGACTAGAATTCTTGAAATGACCATTGAAGAAATGGATTTGTCAGTTCGTTCATACAACTGCTTGAAGAGAGCAAATATTCATACCGTTGAAGATTTAACAAAGAAAACGGAAGACGATATGCTTAAAGTTCGCAATTTGGGTAAGAAATCTCTCGATGAAGTTATTTACAAACTCGAAAGTTACGGCTTAAAATTGACGGACAAGGAGGACTAATAAAATGGAAAGAAAATTAGGCGTAAACGCTACGCAAAGAATAGCACTCATTAAAAACCAAGCATCCGCGCTTTTATGGCACGGTAAAATTGAAACTACCGAAGCAAGAGCAAAAGAAGTTGCTTCTTACGTTTCAAAGATTATTACTCTTGCTGTTAATACCTACGCTGATACCGTAGAAACTGAAGTAACCGTTGCAGGCGAAAAGGGTAAAGAAACAACAAAAACTCTCGTTAAAGACGGCGCTAAAAAACTTAACGCAAGAAGAAAAATTATGTCTATGGTAAACGACCTTCAAGAAGTTAAAGGTTTCAAAGAAAGCAAACCTGACTTCAAGAAGAGAACCAAGGCTATTAAATATCCCCTTATTGAAAAGATTTTTGATGAATACGCGCCCAAATATGCGGCTCGTAAAGAAGAAAAAGGTCAAGGCGGTGGATATACCAGAATTTACAAACTTGGACCCCGTAAAGGTGACGCAGCTGAAGTTGCAATTATCGAGTTGGTAGACTAATTTTAAGGCTTTGTTCTTTATCATAAAACAAAAAATAAGTTTAAAACCCACTAATTTATATAATTAAATTAGTGGGTTTTTGTTTACAAAGTAAGCGCATATTTGATAACAATATCAAATATAATATACAGATGACAGTTATGGATTTAAAAAAAGGCGAAAGCGGTATTGTTACGAAAATTGACGTAAAACCCAAAATTAAACTACGCTTAATGGAAATAGGGCTTTTGAGCGGTTTAAAGATAACTTTAGTTAGGTTTGGACCGTTATTTTCTACTGTTGAAATTAAAGTCGGTAACTTCTATTTAGCAATACGTAAGTCTATAGCGTCAAAAATAGTGGTGAATAAATTATGAAAGAAATTGCGCTTGTAGGTAATCCTAACTGTGGAAAAACAACGTTATTTAATGCTTTGACGGGCAACCACCAAAGAGTTGGCAACTGGACAGGTGTTACTAACGAGATTAAAAAAGGACTTTATAAAAAAGACAAGCAAATTACGGTTGTTGATTTACCCGGTATATATTCTTTTAGAGCGGGTAGTGTTGATGTAAACAACGCTTACAATTATATAATTAAATCCGCGCCAAATGCAATAATTAACGTAGTTGATGGCACAAATTTAAGTCGTAATCTTTATTTAACTTTAGAACTAATAAACTTAAAAATTCCAACTGTAATCGCAGTTAATATGTGTGATGAACTAGATAAAAATGGAATTAAGATTGATTATTATAAACTATCAAAACTTTTCAATATTCCAGTAATACCCGTATCTGCATTAAAAAATAAAAACCTAAATGAACTAATAAAATTTGCTATCGAAAACAAAAATAAGCCGTCAATAACTGACATATTATATAAATCAAACAGCCAAAATCTAGAAAAACGGATTGAGTTTGTTGAAGATAAACTGTCTAGTATTGTAACAAAAAAACAAACACGTAATCAAGTTTTTACGCAAAAACTAGATAACGTTTTAATGAACGCAACCTTTGGAATACCTATATTTTTTATATTGATGACGTTGGTCTATTTTTTAGCAATAAAAATAGGTGGGGTATTTGGTTCTGAAATCACTTTCTTTTTTGATAACTTTACAAATAAAATTGAAAGTTCGCTATATAATAAAGGGGTATCGGTATGGTTAATTTCACTTATATGTGATGCGATTTTACACGCTATCGGTGGAATAACTTCATTTTTACCTCAAATACTAATACTATTTATTCTTTTAGCATTGATTGAGGATAGCGGTTATGCCGCTCGAGCAACTTTTCTTTTCGACGGATTTTTTACTAAATTTGGTTTAAGTGGTAAATCTCTTTTACCTATGATGGTTTCTTGTGGATGCACGGTAACGGGGTTACTTTCAAGCAGAACTATTGAGGGTGTAAGCGCGCGTCGTATGACAATATTTTTATCCCCGTTTATGCCCTGTGGCGCAAAATCAGCCGTTTTTGCTTGGTTTTCATCTGTGCTGTTTAATGGTAATGCTTTAATTGCATCATCAATGTATTTTTTAGGTATAGTTTGCGTTGGTATTTTTGGAAACGTACTTAAAAGATTCAAGGCGTTTAGTGATGAAGACCAAAGTTTTGTGTTAGAAATCCCCACGTTAAGATTGCCGTCTATAAAAAACGTGTTTTCGGTAATGTGGGAAAAAGTTAAAGAATTTACCACGAAAGCAGGTTTTGCGGTGTTTACCGTGTCAGTATTTTTGTGGTTGTTAAAAAATATAGGTGTAAGTGGTTACGTTGGAGAAAACGTTGAAAAAAGTTTTTTATATTTACTTGGCGATAAAATAAAATACATATTCTATCCGTTAGGTTTTAGCAGTTGGCAAACGAGCGTTGCGTTGCTATCTGGAATATTTGCTAAAGAGGCAGTTATAGAAACGTTAGAATTAGTTTGTTATGACGTAACCGCTATTTTTCCTTCTACGTATACGGCCTATGCTTTTATGGCGTTTATTTTATTATCCCCACCGTGTATTGCCGCGCTTTCTACTGCAAAAAACGAACTAAACAGCACTAAATGGTTTTTATTTATGTGCTTATTCCAGTTTTGTTCAGCGTATATTGTTGCTCTTACAATAAATTTTTTTGGTTTTATGTTTACTTCATTTGGAAACTTGATTTTATCTGTCATAATTGTTATAATAATAGTAATAAGTTTGATTTATTCCATTCTAAAAATGAGCAACGGCTGTAGTTTGTGTCATAAAAAATGCAGAGGAGGAGCAAAATGCCACAAAAGGGAAAAACGCTTTACGATTTAATGCGTGAATCTGACAATAAAGAAGAAGACGCTTGTTTTCCCGAAGAGTGGGAAGACGAGCGTCAAAAAAGTCAAAAAGAAAAATATTTTGAATATTACGACGATATAAAACTTACACCAAAGGACGATTGGTAATTTGTTTGGCTAAACACAAGATAGGTTTTTGTTTATTGAGGTTGCTCTTGAGTAACCTCTTTATTTTTATCCGTCGACTTCTTAAATCTAATTTCAGCTATAATAATTGAACAAATACACATAAGGTCGTTAACGACACCTGCAAGCGAATATGCAACTGCATTATAAATAACCCAACAAGCGTTTGAGGGAAGGTTAACCATTCTAATAACGTGTGGATTTTTAAAGCCGTAAGCAACGGTGGTTAAAAGTTTTGCAACTATAGAAATGATGCTAATAGATACGGCAATAATTAAAACTACCGACGCATTTGAAGACCAACGTGATGCGTAACCTATCGACTTATCCCAAGTCGTTGCAATAGTTATAACGCCTGCAATGAACGTAAATGCTGTAAAAAATATAATCCACCATTTATTTGATTTGCCATTTTTAACGTTAAGCGTAAAAATAATATTGCGAATTGAACCGATAAGGTCCATAACCATACCAACCCACGCGCCAAGCAAAAGGTATTGAATAACGAACGTCATTGAACCAAGTGTTTTAAAGAGCATAATTTTCCAATGTTTGTTAAATTGCACGGAAAGGATATTTAACGCAATACCGATAAATCCTATAATTTGAACAAAAATATCAAACATAGAAAATTCTCCTTGATAAGATATTAAAAATTATATATTCAACTAAATAAAAAGTCAAGTTTTTTAATGTTGAATTAGCCTTGAAAACTATAATTCGCTTTACTGCTATATAAAACACAAGATAAAACACAAGTTTGCATATAAAAGATAAGTATATTTTTTAAAAATAAACAAAATATGCTTGACATAAAATTCAAAATACTATAATATATAAAACGGAATTGAACTTTATAAAAACAGAGTCTTTCCAAGCGATAAAGGACCACTCGAAAGAGTTGAGGCCATACGGACAGCCGGGTCCACTGCCGATTGGTGGTTTGCCACCATATTATTGATTGAGTTAAAAGCTCAAATTTTATAAGTTGGTTACTTTATAACCGAAAATGCGAAAATTCGCAGACTTGTGAAACGGTCAATAAAGAGTAGTAAAAGTTTTGTTGCTATATAGACTCTGATTACCAAATATTAAATTAAAACTTAACAGGCGTATATTTGCCTGTGTTTGGTTATTTTTAATATTTGTTAGGCTGTTGCAAGTTGTTAAACGACTTGCGTTTTTTATTTTAAACGCACTAAAAAGAGGTGTTTTATGACTAATGAAAAAATGACTAAAACGTTATCCGACGAAAAGATTATTCAAATTGAAAATCTTACGAGAAGATTTGAAGATGGTGTGGTTGCTGTAGACGATATAAGTTTTTACGTGCGAAAAGGCGAATTCGTAACCTTTTTAGGTCCGTCTGGATGCGGAAAAACCACAACTCTTCGTATGATAGCGGGCTTTGATAAACCTACTTCGGGTAGAATTTTACTTAATGGTGAAGATATTAGTTATTTGCCACCTAATAAACGACCTATAAACACGGTGTTCCAACGCTACGCACTTTTTCCGCATCTCAACGTTTACGATAATATTGCGTTTGGGCTTAAACTAAAAAAAGTTAAAGTAACTTACCGTGATAAAGATGGCAACGAGATTGAAAAGGTTGAAAAATTAAAGAAGTGGGAAATAACTGCAAAAGTTCAAAAGGCGTTAAAAATGGTTGACCTTGAAGGTTTTGAAAAACGCAGTGTATCTACGCTTTCTGGTGGTCAACAACAAAGAGTTGCTATTGCGCGTGCAATAGTCAACGAGCCAAAAATTCTTCTTTTAGACGAACCTTTGGGCGCTTTGGACCTAAAGATGAGAAAAGATATGCAACTTGAACTTAAAGAGATGCATAAAAAACTTGGCATAACCTTTATATACGTTACGCACGACCAAGAAGAGGCTTTGACAATGAGTGATACTATAGTGGTTATGAAAGACGGCGTAATTCAACAAATAGGCACACCTACGGATATATATAACGAACCTAAAAATTCTTTCGTTGCAGACTTTATAGGGGAAAGTAATATTTTTAGCGGAACTATAGTTGGAAAGAAAAAGGTTAGATTTATAAATCATAATTTTGACTGTGTAGACGATTTTGCCGTAAATGAAAAGGTAGACGTTGTAGTTCGCCCAGAAGACATTGTTCTGGTTGATAAGGGGCAAGGGCAAGTTGACGGAAAGATTATTAGTTCGATATTTAAAGGCGTTCATTATGAAATGGTGATGCTTGTTGGTAAAACGGAAATAGTAATTCAAGATACGGTAGAAAGAAAAGTTGGGGAAGAAGTGAGCCTTAAAATCCAACCCAACGATATTCACATAATGGAAAAAGAATTTTCGTCTAATAAATACGACGGATATATTACAAAACGCAATACCGTATGTTTTGGCGACGGAGAGTTTGAGTGTGACGTAACCCAACTTTATCCTAATTCAATTTTAGACGAAGAGGGCTATTTGATTACGGAAGAGGGGGATAGAATAGACCTTACTGACGTAGACGTAGAAGTAGAAGTGGGGCTTAAAGACATTGAAATAAGCGACGACGCGGACAAGGGCGGAGCAATAGGAAATATTGTTTCAATGATTTATAAAGGCGACCACTATCAACTTATAGTACGCACTGATGAAAATGAAGAAGATTTTGTTTTTGATACAGAAGACACTTGGAACGAAAACGACAGGGTAAGCGTAATCATTCCTAAAGAAAAGATTAAACTAAAGATAAAACAGGAGATTAAAAGATGACGGAAAAGGACTTTATTCAAGAAAAGGCTATGAGAAACAATAAGTTTCGACTTTCCTTTTCTAGAAAACAGTTGTGTTTACCTTATGGTGTTTTTCTTGCTCTGTTTGTCGTTTTACCTTTGCTTTTAATTGTGTTCTATTCTTTTACTGATAAAGACGGCGGATTTTCGTTTAATAACTTTATAAGGTTTTTTTCTAGCGCAACTACTCTAACCACGGTTATAATAAGCGTGCTTATTGCGCTTGCAACAACTATAATATGCATACTTTTGGCTTATCCCGTTGCGTATATACTTGCTCGTAGCAATTTAAATCGCGGTGGAACTTTATTGTTACTTTTTATTATGCCTATGTGGATAAATTTTGTACTTCGCGCAATGGCAATGAAAGATTTGTTAACAATAATAGGCGTGTTTGGATTTAATAATTACGTGAACGTTATAATAGGTATGGTTTACGACTATTTGCCATTTATGGTTTTACCGTTATATACGGTGCTTTCTAAAATGGACAAAAGTTACGTTGAGGCAAGTAAAGATTTAGGCGCAAACGCTTTTCACACTTTTACTAAAGCAACGCTTCCGTTGTCAATGTCAGGGATTGCAAGTGGCGTAACGATGGTATTTATGCCAACTATGACTTGTTACGTAATTTCTGATACTTTCGGTAACGGACTTATAACTATAATAGGTAAACTTATTGACGAACAGTTTACAACCTTCCAAAACTGGAATTTAGGCTCTGCAATGGCTATGGTTTTACTTGTGATTATGCTTGTGTCAATGTGGGTAACTGGTGCGTTCAAAAGTGAAGATACAAGGGGGAATAATCTATAATGAAAAAGTTTTTTCAAATATTTTATATCGCCTTGATTTTACTCTTTATCTATGCGCCCATTTTCACTTTGGTGCTTTATAGTTTTGTAGATTCGCCTGTAGTTAGTATAAGGCAAGCGTTTGAAATAGGTTTTTCATTTGACCTATACGTTAAACTTTTTAACGACGCATCACTTATGAAAATCGTTTGGGATACGCTATTTTTAGCATTACTCGTAGCAGTTCTTGCAACCCTTTTGGGAACGCTTGGCGCAATAGGTATATTTTATAGCAAAGGTAAATTTGGAAAAGGTGTTTCCGCTGCGTCTAGAATACCCGTTATAAATGCAGAAATAGTTACGGCTGTTGCTCTAGTTTTGTTATTTGCATTTGTGTTTAAAGAAAGCCGTTCGTATTTTGCAATGGTTATAGGTCATTTGGTAATAACAACGCCTTTCGTGGTACTATCTATTATTCCAAAATTAAAACAAATGGATTCTAATCTATACGAAGCCGCTCTTGACCTAGGCGCATCACCGTTTGGGGCGTTAGTAAAAGTTGTAATACCTGAAATTTTATCGGGTATTTTGAGCGGATTTATGCTTGCAATAACGCTTTCTTTAGACGATTATATTATATCTGCATATACTAAACCTGCAGGTTTTGATACCATATCAACTTACGTTTACGGCGCAATGGCAAAGTCTAACGCAAATTCATCATTGCCAGCACTTCGCGCTCTTTCGGCTATAATATTCGTCGTTATAATTTTGGTTGTTGTTGGCAAAAATATTTATTCAAGAAGGAGGGAAAGCAAATGATAAAAAGACTTTTTTCACTTCTTCTGGTTTTAGTTATGTTGTTGCCCACGTTTAGTGCGTTTGGTTGCACAAAGACAAACGGAAATACAAACGTAATTAGGGTATGTAATTGTGAAGATTACATAGACGAAGGTTTGCTTTTAGAGTTTGAACAAGAAACTGGAATTACTGTAGAATATTCAACTTACGGTACTAATGAAAATTTATATAACGAGTTGGTTATCAATCCAAATAGTTACGATTTAGTTGTACCGTCAGAGTATATGATTGAAAAACTTGCAGAAGAGGGCAGAATACAAAAACTCGACTTCACTAAACTTTCAGGATATAAAGCAAACGTTTCGCCATATATTCAAAATAGACTTGATAACCTTAAATTTACCGTTAAAGACGGTGAATACGTAGGGGAAGAAGTTGCCCTTTCAGAATTTATGGTAGGTTATATGTGGGGAACTATGGGTTGGGTATATAATACCGAATACGTAACTAAAGAAGAAGTTTCTTCTTGGGGTGGCGTGTTTGAAAATCCTGCCCTTTCAAAAAAGATTACTATAAAAGACGCAGTAAGAGATTCTTTCTTAGTTGGTCTTGCGCTCGTTTACAAACAAGATTTAATAAATGCAAGCGACAACGCTACAATTACTGAAATATTAAATAGAACTCAACAGATAGACGTTGACAGAGTAGGCGAAAAACTTTCTTCAATAAAGCCTATGCTTTACGGCTTTGAAGTTGACAGTGGCAAAAACGATATAGTTTTAGGCAATATTAACGCCTACGTTGCGTGGAGTGGCGACGCTGCTTACGCCATTGACGTTGCCGCAGGTGAAGTAGAAGATGATGACGGCACTTATTTAGAGGGCGATTCTATAAGAGATTTAAGTTATTCAATACCTCAAGAGGGGTCTAACATTTGGTTTGATGGTTTCGTTATGCCGTCATCAAGTAGAAATTATGACGCCGTTTATAAGTTTTTAGAATTTATTTCTCGCCCTGAAAACGTTTATAGAAATATGAACTATACGGGATACACCAGTATGGTTGTCGGGGGAGATTTTGCAGAACCTATAATTGATGAAGACGGTAACACGTTTAATAACTTATACGACGCAGTTTTTCTCGGTTGGTTTGACGAGTCTGAAGACCTAGAAGTTGGCGAAGGGAAAACGGTTGATTTTTCTTATCTTTTCGGTGTGCCAGCAAATACTTATACAGTTACAGTATCTGAAGAGAGTTACGGAAGACTTATTGCTCAATATCCCACTGAAGATATAGTTGCCCGTTGCGCTATTATGAATAATTTTGACAGTGATACGCTTATGGTTATAAATGATATGTGGGAAAAAGTTAAAGGTGAAACCTTTGACTTATGGCTGATAATTTTAATTGTTGCATTAGTAGTTTTACTTGCAATAGCAATAGTCGTATTAAGAAATAAAGATAAAATTTTCAAAACAGAATTTATAGCAGTTCAAACAAAACCTCGTAAAAAAGGGTATAAAGTGGTAAAAATTGAAGAATTATCTTAAAGGAGTAAATATGGAAAATTTAAGAAATAAAAAGTGTTTTATATGCGATATGGACGGTGTTATCTATCACGGAAACCGCTTAATATCCGGTGTTAAAGAATTTGTTGAGTGGCTAGATAAAACTGGAAAGAACTTTTTATTTTTAACTAATAGTTCAGAGCGTTCACCAAGAGAACTTAAAGAAAAACTTGCGCGTATGGGGCTAAACGTTGGTGAAGAGCATTTTTATACAAGCGCGCTAGCAACTGCATCATTTCTTAAAAGTCAATGCCCAAACGGTTCAGTTTACGTTATCGGCGAACCAGGGCTAACTAACGCGTTATACGAAGCAGGGTTTTCTATGAACGATATAAATCCAGATTACGTTGTTTTTGGCGAAACTCGTTCATTAAATTATGAAAAAATAGAAAAAGCTGTAAAACTCGTTTTGAACGGCGCAAAACTTATCGGCACTAACAGTGATTTAACTGCAAAAGTTGAAAGTGGAATAATACCTGCTTGTCGCGCGCTAATATCTTCTATTGAAATGACTACTGGAAGAAACGCTTATTTTATAGGTAAACCTAATCCGCTTATGATGCGCCACGCTCTTAAAAAATTAGATTGCCATAGAGTTGACGCCGCAATAATAGGGGATAGAATGGATACTGATATCCTTGCAGGGATAGAGAGTGAGTTAGATACCGTGCTTGTGCTTACTGGAGTAACCGATAAAGAAGATTTGGTTAAATACGCATACGGTCCCAAATACGTATTAAACGACGTTGGCGAATTAGTTCCGTAAATAATAAGATAAATTAAAAAAACTCCGCAACAAAATTGTTGCGGAGTTTTTTTAATAGTCCCATTTGGGAATGTATTTTTCATCTGCGCTTTCAAATTCTTGATAGAACATTTTTTCTATGCCCAAAGCGATTGCATAATCCATTACCGTATCATATTCACGCCTTGTGATTTTTCTTTTTAGTTCAGGGAAACTTTCTAATTCACCAAAGGGCGTGTATTGACTCATAACGTTTATGTAAGCCTTGTCTTTAATGTTAGCATACCAGTCAAGAATTTTTTTGCTATCGCTCGTGCATTGTGGCAAAACTAAATGTCTAACAACAACGCCTTGTCTTATAAGCCCGTTATTATCAAATATAAGGGGTTTACTGTCAATCATAAAACTAACGGCTTTGCTTGCAACTTCAAAATAATTTTCTTTACCCGTATATCTTTTAGCAATAGCAGGTGAGAAGTACTTAACGTCTGGTAAATAAACGTCAACGTAATAGTTTAATTGCTCTATAATTTCTATATTTTCATAGCCGTGAGTGTTGTAAACGATAGGAATATTTGGCCTATAAATTTTTAACGCCTCAATAATTTTATTTGAATAATGCGTTGGGTTTACTAAATTTATATTATGCGCGCCTTCGTCTTCTAATTTTTTAAAAATATCGGCAAGTTCATTTACGGATATTTCTTTTCCTCTTAAATTTCTTGAAAGTTCAAAATTTTGGCAAAAAACACATTTTAGAGAACACCCACAAAAAAATATAGTACCCGACCCTTTAGTTCCGCTAATGATAGGTTCTTCAAAGGGGTGTAAGTAAAATTTTGCAATGCGAATTTTTGAATCAGTTCCGCAAGCGCCCTTTTTTAGTTCTTTATCTATTTTGCAAAGGTTAGGGCATAGATTACATTGATTATTATTCAAGTTCAAATGCTCCCGTATATAATTGATAATACTTTCCACGTTTTTTAATAAGTTCGTCGTGTGAACCACGTTCAATAATATTACCGTGGTCTAAAACCATAATAACGTCAGAATTTCTAACCGTTGAAAGCCTATGTGCAATAACGAAAACCGTTCTACCTTGCATAAGTTGGTCAGTTCCTTTCTGAACTAAAAGTTCAGTTCTAGTATCAATAGAAGAGGTTGCCTCGTCAAGAATCATAACGGGCGCGTCTTTAACAGTAGCGCGAGCGATTGAAAGCAGTTGTCTTTGACCTTGAGAAAGGTTAGCGCCGTCTTGGGTGAGCATTGTGTTATATCCGTTTGGTAAACGTGAAATGAAGTCGTGGGCATAAGCAAGTTTGGCGGCTTCAATGCATTCTTCGTCTGTTGCTGAAAGTCTACCGTAACGTATGTTTTCCATAACTGTACCTGTAAACAAGTTGGTGTCTTGAAGAACAATGCCTAAAGAACGGCGTAAATCTGCTTTCTTTATTTTATTTATGTTTATTCCGTCGTAACGAATTTTACCGTCCGCTATATCGTAGAAACGGTTAATCAGGTTGGTTATGGTTGTTTTACCCGCGCCAGTTGCACCAACGAAAGCAATTTTTTGACCAGGGTGTGCGTACAAAGAAATGTTGTGAAGTACAATTTTTTCTGGTACGTATCCAAAATCTACGTCAAAAAGTTGAATATCGCCCTTGAGTTGAGTATAGGTAATTGTGCCGTCAGCCTTGTGTGGGTGTTTCCACGCCCAAAGCCCCGTGCGCTCTTCCGTTTCGGTTATTGTTCCATCTTCGGCAATATTGCAACGAACCAAAGTAACGTAACCTTCATCAGTTTCAGATTGTTCATCAATTAAATCAAACAGTCTTGATGCGCCTGCCAAACCCATTACTATTGCGTTTATTTGTTGTGAAGATTGAGAAATTTGCCCTGTAAACTGTTTACTAATAGGCAAAAATGCGATAATCGTTAAAAGAAAGGTCGCCGAGTTTTCAACTTTTCCTATAATCGTAACGTTGTTAATGTTTAAGGCGATAAGCAAGCCACCTATGAAGGCAAGCAAAACGTATAATATGTTGCCTAGGTTTCCCATAATAGGCATAAGTATATTTGCAAAGGTATGCGCGCTAGTAGCATCTCTGCAAAGTTGGTCGTTCTTTTGGTCAAAAGAAGTTTTACTTTCATCTTCGTGGCAGAAAACTTTTACGACTTTTTGACCTTGAATCATCTCTTGAATAAAGCCTTCTTCACTACCAAGCGAAATTTGTTGTTTAACGAAATATTTTGCGCTGTTACCACCTACGACTTTAGTAACTAAAAACATAAAGCAAACGCCAACGAACATAACCAAAGACAACCATATACTAGAAGTGAGCATAATAACTAACAACGTAGTAACGCTTATTAAAGATTGATATAAACTAGGTATACTTTGAGAAACTAGTTGTCTAGTTGCATCAGTATCGTTAGTGTAAGAACTCATTATATCGCCGGTTAAGTGAGTGTCAAAATACCTAATAGGCAAGGTTTGCATCTTATTAAAAACGCTAGTGCGAAGTTGATGCAAGAAATTTTGTGTAACTTTTGCCATTGTGCGCGCTTGAATAAGGTTACAAATTGTAGAAGAGAGATAAACCGCGCCCATAATTACAAAAAGCGTAATCAAACCTTTTAATGCTGCGTCAAGCCCGTCGCTTAAACCCGTTTGAATATTGAGCAAAAGTTGTTTAAGAAATAGGGAAGAGGTTACGCCTGAAATTGCGCTAACCGTAATGCAAACAAAAACTAGAGCAAGAGATGCTTTATTGTTTGTAAAAAGCAAGTTTAAAACACGCTTAAGAGTACCTTTTTTTGCTTTTTGTTTTGGTCTGCCACGGAAACCACCACGTCCAGGACCGCCCCTCATAGGCATTGCTTTAGCCATTGAAATCACCTCCCTTTTCTTGTTTGTTGCTTTCAACTTTGTTTTGTGATTTGTAAAGTTCTTGATAAATGTTGTTGCATTTTAAAAGTTCTTCGTGAGTACCCACCGCACTTATTGAACCGCCGTCCATAATGATAATTTTATCAGCATCTTCAACCGACGCAATACGCTGGGCTATGATAATTTTTGTAGTTTCAGGAATAAATTCTCTAAATGCTTTTCTTATTAGCGCGTCGGTTTTAGTATCAACTGCGCTAGTTGAATCGTCAAGTATAAGAATTTTAGGTTTTTTCAGCAAGGCTCTTGCGATACACAGCCTTTGCTTTTGACCACCAGAAACGTTTACGCCACCTTGTTCTATGTAGTGGTCGTATTTTTCAGGGAAGTTTTGTATAAATTCGTCTGCTTGCGCCAACTTACAAGCCTCAATAATTTCTTCGTCGGTTGCGTTTTTATTTCCCCATCTCATATTATCTTTAATTGTTCCAGAGAAAAGCACGTTCTTTTGTAAAACCATTGCAACGGCATTTCTTAAAGAATCTAAATCGTAGTTTTTAACGTTTACGCCCGCTACGGTAAGTTCGCCTTCGCTTACGTCGTAAAGTCTAGGTATCAGTTGAACTAAAGAAGTTTTGCTTGAACCAGTTGAACCTATAATTCCCACGGTTTCACCGCTCTTAATATTAAGATTTATATTAGATAGGGCATAACGCTCTGCGTTTTCTGAATATTTAAAGCAAACGTTGTTAAAGTTAATACTACCATCTGTAACTTCTGTTATAGCGTTTTCAGGTGAAATGATAGAGGGCTTTTCATTTATAACTTCTGCAATACGCTTTATGCTTGCCGTTGACATAACTAATTGAACCATAATCATTGAAAGTATCATCAAACTCATAAGCATTTGGAAAGAGTATGTCATAAAACTTTGAAGTTCGGTAATTTTCAATAATTGTTGGTTTGATTTAATAATCATTAGCGAGCCGAATACGTAAATTGCAATAAGCCCCGAATAAACGCAAAAGTTCATAAGTGGACCGTTAAATGCAATAATTCTTTCAGCCTTAATAAAATCGTCTCTAACGTTTTTACTTGCTTTGTCAAATTTTTCCTTTTCAAAATCTTCTCTAACGTAAGATTTTACAACTCGCATACCGCTTATATTTTCTTCAACCGACTCGTTCATCTTATCGTATTTCTTAAATATTCTGTTAAAGAATGGTACGGCTTTGGTCATAATAAGTATTAAACCTATCGCAAGTATAGGCGTTGTACAAAGAAAAATTAGTGCCATCTGCGAATTTATAGTAAATGCCATCACCATAGAGAAAATTAACATAAACGGTGAACGAACAGCCGTTCTTATAATCATCATATAACTCATTTCAACGTGCATAACGTCGGTGGTCATACGTGTGATAAGACTTGAAGAAGAAAATTTGTCTATATTAGAAAAAGAAAAGTCTTGAACCTTATAGTACATATCCTTTCTTAAGTTTTTTGCAAAACCACTTGATGCAACTGCGCAACATCTGCCCGACAATGCACCGAACGTTAGCGAAAGAAAAGCGAGTATCAATAAACCTAAACCAAAGTATAAAATTGTGTTTAACAGCACTGGTTGTGAATTACCAAAAAGCCATTTTACAATTTTTACTGAAATGGGGTTAGGGTTCTCTAACACGTTGTTTTCAGTGAGCGCATAAACGTATTCAATAGCGCCTAAAAGCAAAGTCATAACGTAGGGTATAAGGCATTCTATAATAACTTCCATTGCCACGAAAAGAGGGGCTAGAATAGATGGCCTTTTATACTCTCTTATTGATTTTGTTAAAGTTTTAACTGACGGAATAAATCCATTTGTTTGTTTGATTTTTTCAGTTTTCGTCATAATGATGTCTCCTTTTTGAAAATATCCACAATAAAGTCTATCACAGGGAACTTGAAAGATTGTTTAAATTCTTTAGGACAGAGAATAAAATTTAGCGTTGCGCCCTGTATTATAGAATTGTAAAGTTTAGCACAGTCCGCAGGGGTAAAATCCCTTCTAAATTCACCTTGTTTTACGCCCTCTTCAAAAAAAGAGTGCATACGGATGTGCGGGGGAACTTTTTTGTCGCATTTAGGAGGAAGTTCGCCGGACTCTGCCTTAGCAAAAATAGTTGAAACAAAAAAGTAATATCGATAGGCAAAAATCTCATCTTTTTTCATATTGTTAAAAATATATTCAGTCATTTTGCGCAACTTGTCAACGTAATTACTTTTCTCTTCAAGAACTTTGTCTAGAAAATAAATCATATGTTTTCCACGAGTTTCAGAAACCTCGTTAAAAATTTCTTTTTTACTTTTAAAATAATGATAAAAAAGACCGTGGCTACACTTGGCTTTTTTAACTATATCGTTAATAGTTGCGCCCGCATAACCTTTTTCACAAAACACTTTTAACGCGCTTTCAACAATGTCTTCTTTTCGCTTTTCTTTAAGTTTAATAAATTGCATTGAGTTTTTAGGCATAATTCTCCTTCTTGTTGACAAAAAAGTCAACAAAATTATTATATATTTACAGCCTATCAAAGTCAAGCGTTTTGCGATAGAAATAAGGTTATTCATTGACACAAAAGTCAATAAATAATTTCGCAATAAAAAAATCAAAAAAAATTGTCGTAATATTCTCAAAAAAATGTAAAAACGCGTGTGCAATAAATAAAAGGTAATTGACATAATTAAAGAATTAGTGTATAATAAACAAATAGTGGAAAAATATTACTTAAGTGAAAGGTTTATATGAAAAATTATTTTACAAGTGAAAGCGTAACGTCAGGGCATCCCGATAAGGTTTGCGATAATATTTCAGATGCAGTTCTTGATGCTGTTTTAACTCAAGATAAAAATTCTCGTGTTGCGTGTGAGTGTAGCGCAACTACAGATTTTCTTTTGGTTATGGGTGAAGTTACCACAAACGCCAAAATTGACGTGGAAAAAATTGCCAAAGAGGTTATTGCAGATATAGGTTATACCGATAAAAAAACGGGCTTTAGTGCAGATAGCGTTAAAATTATCGTTAAACTTGATAAACAAAGCGCAGACATTGCACTTGGCGTAGACAATTCTCAAGAGGCAAAAGACGGTGGCGACGTTTTAGATAAAATAGGCGCAGGCGACCAAGGTATAATGTTTGGTTACGCTTGTCGTGAAACAGAAGAACTTATGCCACTTCCGATAATGCTTGCTCACAAAATGTGTGAGCGTTTAGAGTACGTTAGAAAACAAGGTATATTATCATATTTACGTCCCGATGGCAAAGGTCAAGTAACCGTAGAATATCAAAACGGCAAGCCTGCAAGAATAGAGGCGGTTGTTTTGTCTTCACAGCACAACGAAAGCGTTTCAACTGAAACTTTAAGGAAAGACCTTAAAGACAAGGTTATTGATGCTGTTCTTCCTAAAGAATATCTTGACGAACAGACCAAGTATTACATAAATCCTACCGGTAGATTTGAAATAGGTGGGCCAAACGGTGATTCTGGATTGACGGGTAGAAAAATAATCGTTGATACCTACGGTGGAAAATGCCCTCACGGTGGCGGTGCGTTTAGTGGTAAAGACCCAACCAAAGTTGACCGTTCGGCTACGTATATGGCTAGATACGTTTGTAAAAATATCGTTGCTTCAGGTCTTGCAGACGAATGTCAAATTCAGTTTGCATATGCAATAGGCGTTGCTAAACCCGTGTCAGTAATGGTTAATACTTTTGGAACAGGTAAACTTTCCGATGATAAAATTGCAGATATTGTAATAAAAGAATTTGACTTAAGACCTTCTGCAATTATAAAAACTTTAGGTCTTGACGCACCTATTTATAGAAAAACTGCAAGTTACGGCCATTTTGGTAAAAGTGAATTTTCTTGGGAAAAAACTGATAGAGTTTGCGACCTTGAAAAGTATATAAAAGTATGAATTTGCGCTCGGTAATTAAAAAACTCAAAGATTTATTTAGCAATAGTTTATTTAACGTAAAGTGGAAGTGCTTAAATTGTGGAAAAGAAATTTTTGAAGAAAAAGCATTTTGTGAAAAATGTTATGAAAAATTACCGTTTAACGATAAAATAATTTGCGCGCATTGTGGAAGGCAAGTCGTTGCGCCTGAAAATTATTGCACTACTTGCAAAGGTAAACTTACTTCGCTTGATTGTTGTAGAAGTTTTTTCGTGTATGAAAAACCGATAAGCACTCTTATAATGCGTTTTAAATATGGTAATCATAAATATTTGGTTGATTATTTTGCAGATTGCTTATCGAAAATTTATTTTAAGTATTATTTCAACGCTGATTTTTTCGTATACGTTCCTATGACGGCAAAAAGTGAAAAGAAACGGGGATATAATCAAGCAAAATTACTTGCTGAAAAGTTGTCGCAATTAACTGAAGTGCCCGTAATTCAGTGCATAGAAAAGGTCAAAGAAACTAAACGGCAAGCAACGCTCAATAGAGAGCAACGGCTAAAAAACCTTAAAGACGCTTTCAGGGTTATTGATAAAAAGGTTGTTAAAGGAAAATCTATCGTTATCGTTGACGACGTAACAACAACGGGTGCAACTGCTAATTATATTGCCGTTAGGCTTAAAAAAGCAGGCGCAAAAAATGTAAGTTTAATTACGGTGGCAAGCACGCCCCCGATTGATAGATATTAAATGTAGACAAACTCTTAATATAAGGAGAAAAAATGGGACTATTTAGGTATATTTTAGGTGGAGAAAGCAGACGCAATCTTCGAAAATTAGATTCAATGGCAGATAAAGTTCTTGCCTTACAAGAAAAATATGAAAAGTTTACAGATGAAGAACTTCGTGAACAGACTTCGTTTTTCCGCACTCGCTTAAAATCGGGTGATACTTTAGACGATATTTTATACGACGCATTTGCAGTCGTAAGAGAAGCCGCTTATCGTGTGCTTAAAATGCGTCATTATAAAGTTCAGGTTATCGGCGGTATTTGTTTGCATCAAGGTCGTGTTGCTGAAATGAAAACTGGTGAAGGTAAAACTTTGGTTGCAACTTTGCCTGCATACCTTAACGCCCTTTCAGGTGACGGTGTACACATTGTAACCGTAAACGATTATCTTGCTAGTCGTGACGCAGAGTGGATGGGAAAGGTATATAAGTTTTTAGGTCTAACCGTTGGCGTTGCCATTTCTGGTATGGAAGATGACGATAAACGTAAAGCATATGCTTGTGATATAACTTACGGCACTAACAACGAAATGGGCTTTGACTATTTGAGAGATAATTTAAAAACCAAAGTTGACCAAATGGTTCAACGTACTTTATCTTTTGCGATAGTCGACGAAGTAGACTCAATTTTAATCGACGAGGCAAGAACTCCTCTTATTATTTCTGGTAAGGGTGGGGAATCAAGTGAAAAATATATTACTGCTAATAGATTTGTTAAAACTTTAGTTCCTGAAAAAGATTTTACCATTGATATCAAAGAAAAGAGCGTTCAAATAACTGAAACGGGCGCAACTAAAGCCGAAAAATTCTTTGGACTTAACAACTTTTCAGACATTGAAAACGCAAGTCTTTCACATCATATACAACAAGCGCTTAAAGCAAATTATATATTTAAGCGTGATAACGACTATGTTGTTTCTGACGGCGAAGTTATTATCGTAGACGAATTTACAGGCCGTCTTATGATAGGTCGTCGTTATTCAGACGGTTTGCACCAAGCGATAGAGGCAAAAGAAAGCGTTAAAGTTCGTAACGAGAACAAAACTTATGCAACCATAACTTTCCAAAACTATTTTAGGCTTTATAAAAAACTTTCAGGTATGACGGGTACTGCAAAATCTGAAGAAGAAGAATTTAGGGCAATTTATGGTTTAGACGTTCTTGAAATACCCACTAACAAACCCGTAGCGCGTGTAGATAATCCCGACGTTATTTATAAAACGGTTAAGGGTAAAAATAAAGCAATAATTGACGAAATTGTTGCTTGCCACAAAAAAGGTCAACCAGTTTTGGTTGGTACCGTTACCGTAGAAAAGTCAGAAGAAATATCAAAACTTCTCATTGCAAAAGGCGTTAAACATAACGTGCTTAATGCTAAAAACCACGCTCGTGAAGCAGACATAGTTGCGCAAGCAGGCAGACTTGGCGCGGTTACTATTGCAACTAATATGGCAGGCCGTGGAACGGATATTCTGCTTGGTGGTAACCCAGAATTTTTGGCTAAACGTAAATTGCGTGAAGAAGGTATTACTGACGACGTTATTGAACTTGCAACTTCGTTTATTACTGATATTCCCGAAGAGGCAAAAGCGGTTAGAGAACGTTATAGAGAAATTTATTCTAAACTAAAAGAGCAAACTGACGAAGAAAAAATTAAAGTTGTTGAGGCTGGTGGTTTGCATATTCTCGGAACAGAACGTCACGAGTCTCGCCGTATCGATAACCAGTTAAGAGGTCGTAGTGGTCGTCAAGGCGACGCAGGTTCTTCGGTATTCTTTATCTCGCTTGAAGATGACCTTGCAAAGCGTTTTGGCGGAGAAAGAATGCAACGTGTATACGAAATGTTTAACATTGACGAAGACCAACCTATGCAATCAAAGATGCTTTCTCGCAGTATAGAAAACGCTCAACGCACAATCGAAGGTAAAAACTTTGGAATAAGAAAACACGTTCTTGAATATGACGACGTTATGAATAAGCAACGTGAAGTTATGTACGCAGAAAGAATGAAAGTTATTAAAGATGAAAACGTACACGAAGATATTTTAAAACTTATTCCTGATTTTGTAAAATACGTTGCAGGCACGGTTATAAATAACGAAAACAAACCCGAAACTTGGAACGTTGAGGCTCTTAATTCGATTATTGAATTAAAATTACTTCCCAAAGGAAGTGAATTTGTTACTAAAGAAAAAATTGAAGACTGGGATTACGAATATTTTATTGAGAAATTGACAGAAGAAACCATTAGGGTATATCAAGAAAAAATTGACAGATATAAAGAAGACGGTATAGATTTTTCTGAAATTGAAAGAATGGTTCTACTTCGTAACATAGACACCAAATGGATTGACCATATAGATTCTATGGACCAACTTCGTAAAGGTATCAGTTTAAGAAGTTATGGTCAAGTTGACCCCGTTGTTGAATATAAGAAAGAAGGTTTTGAAATGTTTGAAGACCTAACATCTTCAATACAAGACGATACTGTAACTTTGCTTCTTAAGGCAGAATTGCAAAAAATGCCACCCAAACAAGAAGATAATCAAAATTTAACAACAAATCAACCTCAAGGTCCTGTTATGAGAAAAAGGGTTACGGTTGTTAAAGAAATAGGCAGAAATGACCCCTGTCCTTGCGGTTCTGGTCTTAAATATAAGAATTGTTGCGGAAAAAACAAATAATCGGTGAGAATTTTTTATGATTAAAAGCGAAGAATATAAACTTAAAATTAAAGAATTAAAAGGTATCCTTGCGGAGACGGGACACTCTCTTTGACGTTGACGTGTTAAGGCGTGAACTCAAAGAAAAAACGGAACTTTCTGAAAAGCCAGAAATATATACCGACCTTGCAAAATCTCAACAGATATCTAAAGAAATAGCGTATTTAACCAACAAGGTTTCGGCTTTTGATAAGGCTGAAAAAACAATTAACGACGCAGAAGAAATAGTCGCGCTTGCTGAAGAAGAAAATGATGAAAGTGTTCTCGACGAAATAGCAGACGAAATCGTTGCGGTTGAAAAAAATATAGAAGATATGCGCTTGGCTGCATTGCTTCGTGGAAAGTATGATAAATTAAATGCGTTACTAACGTTGCACGCAGGCGCTGGCGGTACAGAGGCTTGTGACTGGACGGAAATGTTGTACCGTATGTATATGTATTACGCAGAAAAAAACGGATATACGCTTACCGAACTTGATAGGCTAGAGGGCGACGAGGCAGGTATTAAATCTGTTTCGTTTAAGATTGAAGGCGAATGCGCTTACGGCTATCTTAAAGCCGAAAAAGGCGTTCACAGGTTAGTAAGAATTTCACCTTTTGATGCAAATAAAAGGCGACACACTTCTTTTGCATCTCTTGAAGTTATGCCGGAAATAGAAGATGACGGCGAAATTAAAATAAGTCCTGACGAATTGAAAGTAGACACTTATCGTTCAAGCGGGGCGGGCGGTCAACACGTCAATAAAACGGAATCAGCCATAAGAATTACGCACTTGCCAACGGGTATAGTGGTTGCTTGCCAAAATGAACGTAGCCAAACTCAAAATAGAGAAATGGCTATGAAAATGCTTATAAGCAAGTTGATAGAAAAACGCGAAGCCGAGAGAATGGAACTTGACCAAGACATTAAAGGCGAAATTAAAAAAATAGAATGGGGCAGTCAAATTCGCTCATACGTATTTTGCCCTTATACTCTTGTTAAAGACCACAGAACAGGTTTTGAAATTACGGATATCGGTTCTGTTATGAACGGTAACATACAAGGTTTTATTAACGATTATCTTAAAAAATCACAATGAGTTATTTTGAAAAAATCTCTCAAACAGAGTTAAAAGAAAACCCTATAATAATGGGTATTGAAACGTCGTGTGATGAAACGGCGGTTGCAATTATTAAAAACGGTAGAGAAATTTTGGCTGACGAAATAATAAGTTCAGCAACCGAACACGCGCGTTTTGGCGGTGTAGTTCCAGAAATTGCGTCAAGAGGACACACTACGGCTATATCTGAAGCCGTTGAGCGTGCATTAAAATCTGCAAATTTAACACTTGAAGATATAGATGCGTTTGCAGTTACCGAGGGCGCAGGGCTTTTGGGGGCATTGCTAGTAGGGGTGTCTTATGCAAAGGCGCTTGCATATTCAACAAATAAACCGCTTATTCCAGTAAGTCATATAAGGGGACACATAGCGGCCACTTATTTAGCAGATAAAAGCGTTCAACCGCCATTTATCACAATACTTGCTAGTGGTGGTCATACTGCAATAGTTGCCGTTGAAGATTATTATACACTCAATGTGTTAGGGGGTACTTTAGACGACGCCGTTGGCGAAGCGTTTGATAAAGTTGCTCGTGTGTTGGGTTTAAGTTATCCAGGCGGTCCAAACGTAGAAAAACTTGCAAGTATGGGGGAAAACGTTATTCCTTTACCGAAAATGCTTAAAAATTACGACGGTGGGGAATACGATTTTTCATATAGCGGTTTAAAAACTGCAGTTATAAACTACGTTCATAATTCTGAAAGTAAGGGCATACAAATCAATAAAGCAAACGTCGCTAATAGTTTTCAACATTCTGCAATAGATGTTTTGATTGACAAAGCATTAAAGGCGACTAAAACTTATGGATATAATACGATAGCAGTTTCTGGCGGGGTTGGCGCAAACGGATATTTAAGGAAAACGCTAACGGAAAAGGCAAATGAATTTGGTCTAAAAGTTGTTTTACCAGAAAAAAGATATTGCACGGATAACGGCGCTATGATAGGTGCAGAAGGCTTTTTGCAATATAAAAAGAGAAACTTTGCTGATTTAACGTTAAATGCTAAAGCAATTATTCCATTAAAATAAAAGGGAGTTTATTTATGATAAAACATATAGTTTGTTTCAAACTTAACGATGGCGAAAGCCCTGAAAAAGCAAAAGAAGTTTTGCTTGGTATGAAAGGTAACGTTCCTATGCTTAAAGAAATAGAAGTGGGTGTTGATTGCTTGCATTCTGCTCGTTCTTACGACGTATATTTGAGTGTTGTTTTAGCCGATATGAAAACTCTTGAAGAATACCAAAAGGACGAATATCACTGTAACGTTGTTAAAAAACATATGCACGCAGTAACAAAATCAAGCGTTTCTATTGACTTTGAATTTTAGTTTTATTAAACAGAAGTTAAAATATTTATCTAAACCGTAGAAATAATAGAGCAATTTTTGATTTAATATTTGTAATTAAATCATTTGAGCGAAGTTTGTTTCGACGTGTGCGGATATGGCGAAACTGGCAGACGCGCTAGATTCAGGTTCTAGTGGGCGACCGTGCAGGTTCAAATCCTGTTATCCGCACCAGAATTAAAAAAGCCGTTCGGTAAGAACGGTTTTTTTAATTGCATTGCTCTGCAATGCGATTTGAACCCACGGTTCAATCCACTAGCGTGGGACGGCAACCCTTTTGTCGACGAATTGTCGACATTTCCCCTAGCAGGGGAATTACCTGTTATCCGCACCAAAAAACATTATAATACGTAAATACATTATTTTCTATCGTTCAGTTTATAGATAATCGTCTAAATGGTTTTAACAATTATGTGTTATGCCAAAACATATTGACATAAATAGCAAAATGTGATATAATTATATAAAAATAATCTTGAAAGGAACCAACTGACTGTAGAGGATAGGGGTTCTTTTATGCTTTTTAGAGGAAATCTTATGGCTAGAATAAAGAAATTCAGGCTTTCAACTACGCAGATTATTTTGTTCAGTTTTCTCGTGGCGATTCTCGTGGGCAGTGTGCTTTTGTCATTACCGATAAGCTCTGTAGATGGAAAAGCCGTGCCATATCTTGATGCGCTTTTTACTGCAACCACTTCCATCTGTGTGACAGGGCTTGTTACGCTTCCTACTGTGTCTACTTGGAGTGCGTTCGGACAGAGTATCATATTGATTTTAATACAGATTGGCGGTCTTGGTATTGTTACGATAATGACGGGACTAATGCTTCTTCTTAATAAAAAAATGGGTATTGGCGACCGATTGCTTATTCAAGATTCATTCAATCTTAATACAATGTCGGGGCTGGCTGAATTTGTTAAGAAAGTACTGTTCGGCACTCTGATTATAGAAAGTATAGGTGCTATTTTATATATGCTTGTGTTTGTACCAGAATTTGGCGCAAATGGTATTTGGATATCAGTGTTTAATTCGGTTTCAGCCTTTTGTAACGCAGGTATTGACATTGTTGCTGAAAATAGCCTTTGTGATTATGCCACAAATCCTTTAATAAATATAGTTACCTCTGCATTGATTGTTCTAGGCGGTCTTGGTTATGTAGTGTGGTGGGATGTGATTCGTGTAATTAAGAGTCGTTCTAAAAAGAATCGAAAAATATTCAGACATTTGACGTTGCACTCAAAAATTGCAGTTACAGTTACTGCAGGGCTCATTTTTGCTGGTTCAATATTTATATTTATTTTTGAATACACAAACCCATTGACCATTGGCAAGATGTCTCTTTTTGATAAAATACAAGTGTCATTCTTTCAATCAGTTACTACTAGAACTGCGGGTTTTGCAACAATTCCTCAAGAGAATTTGACGAACGCCTCTGCTACAATATCTATTATTTTGATGATTATAGGCGGCTCACCCGTTGGAACTGCAGGTGGTGTGAAAACAGTAACCATTGCGGTACTTGTCTGCTCTACGATTGCTACTATCAGAAATAAGAATAGCGCAACTTTGTTTGGCCGTCGAATTTCTGAAGGTATGGTTAAAAAGGCAGTTGCTGTAACGGTATCTTTTTTGATAATATGCACAATATCAGCAATACTTTTGATGTTAACTAACAATGTATCCGCTCTAGATGCGGTTTATGAGTCGATAAGCGCAACTGCAACCGTAGGTCTTTCAAGAAACTTAACCGCACAACTTAACACTTTTGGCAAGATAATTATAATAGTGACAATGTATTTTGGCAGAGTTGGTCCTATTTCGCTTGCAGTAGCGTTTGGTAGTAAGAATGAAAATCAGAACGTAATTTCAGAACCCTCGGAAGATATAAGTATAGGATAAGGAGAAAATTATGAAAACAAAGAAAACATACGCAGTCTTCGGACTTGGAAGATACGGCATAGCCGTAGCAAGGGAACTTGTAGAGAACGGTATGGAAGTTATCGCTGTAGATACTGATGAAAAAATCATCAACGATGTAGCCTCATTTCTACCAGTGTGTAAATGTGCAGATGTGACTGATGTAGAGGTTATATCTCGTCTTGGTATTGGCAACATTGATACCGTCATTATTTGTATGGCGAGCAATTTTGAGGCAAGTGTGATGGCTGTTACACTTTGTAAAGAAGCAGGCGTTAAGACCGTTATAGCAAAATGTGCTAACGAGATGCAACAAAAAATATTGTTTCGTGTAGGTGCAGATCAAGTGGTTTTTCCCGAAAACGAATCGGGCATTCGCCTTGCTAAGAATTTACTCAGTTCTGGCTTTATTGATATGATTTCCTTATCAAAGGATGTATCAATAGTCGAGATTGACGTTAAAGATGAGTGGTGTGGAAAGAACTTGATAGAATTAAATCTACGAAAAAAATACGGTTTCAATATCGTTGCTATTAAGAACGGTGGGGAAGTTAACGTGAACATCAACCCTGAGCAGGTGCTTAATGCCGAAAATTCATTGATTGTTATTGCAAATACTTTAAAATTAGGAAGATTAAAATAGACAGTCAATTTTGATTTATCTGTAAGTTTTTAGCAATCTAAAAAATGCACTCATTAAAAATGTTTTGCAGTTATTGATAATTATATAGAGTATCTTTAATCTATTAGAATTCCACTTTTTAATATGATTAAAATACAAATAAAAAGCCGTTAATTATTGCGGTTGCCGTTAGGGATTTTTATTATATAACAAAAGTGTAGCCCACTATACTTCGCTTAAAGGCGAAATATGGTGGGCTTTTCTTATCCACAAAAGATTAAGATAATTTAGTTTTATTTTTAGCCTTGTGGCTAAAAGTGATATGCAAAACAAGTTTTGCGTTATATTTTGGCTAACACCAAAGTTATATTAAATAAATCCACAACTTGCCGTAGGCAAATATCACTGCCGATAGGCAATATAACTCGTCGTTAGACGAATATCACAAATCCGTTTACGGATTTATTTAGTTGCCGAATCCCTTGTAGGGACTCGGCTAAGAACGGCTTTTTATATTACAAACTTAAACTTTCTTTTAGTTTTTAGATATTACAAAACTATTAAACTTATTATATTTTTATAATCATTTATTAAAAACAAAATTGTCGGCAAAAGTTTTCATTTCGTTTATATATTTTTCGGGGTTTACTATGTATGCTAAACCATGACCTGCGCCCTCAATAGTTGCAAGATATTTTGGGCTATTGCACGCTTCAAAGTTTTTTACGCTCATTTCGTACGGTACGTAAAGGTCGTTATCACCGTGCACGAAAAACACTGGTAATTTGCTGTTTTTTAGTGCTTGAATAGGTGAATTTTCATCTAAATTAAATTTGCCAAACATTTTTGCCCCTAATTTTGCAAACGGATAAAGTAAATTAGGTGGTAACTTCATATCTTTTATAACTTTTTTAATTATATCTTTTGCTGAAGTGTATCCGCAATCTGCCATAACAGCAACAACGTTTTTAGGTAAGTTTTGTTCAGACGCCATCATAACGGTTGCTGCGCCCATAGATACACCACATAAAAAAATTACGGCATCTTTATTGATGTTTTCTATAACGTAATTTACCCAAGGTAGGCAGTCTTTACATTCGTTTACGCCAAAAGAGATAACTTTTCCATCACTTTTACCGCCTGCGCGTTGGTCAACGAGTAGAACGTTTCGTTCAAGTGCAAAACATCTAAAAACGCCACCACTTAAATCACTTTCCGAATCACCTCTATAACCGTGGAATATAATTTCAATAGGTGCGTCGGGTTTATACTCAAAATATCTGCCACGAAGAGTTAAACCGTCAAATGATTTAACCGAAACGTTTTTGTGGGGTAGCGCATTCACTCTGTCTATAAAATCAATCATAATTTTGTGATACGGCTTATAAATATCCGCTTGTTGCAGAGAGTATTCGCCGTCTTTTTTTATGCGAGATTTTGGCGAAGAGTAGAAAATCTTTATAAAACAAATAAACGGTAAACCAAACATAAAAAAGATTATAATTAAAATTGCTATTCCCACAAGAATCCAAGGTAACATATATACCACCCATAAGTTTATAAATAAAATTTTAGCACTAGCAATAAAAATATGCAAACGAAAATACAAACTAATTTTAATAACGTATGTATTATTTTATATGATATTCTATATTATAAAACTAAAAAAGTAATAAAAGTTTATTTTGTGTTAATTTTTCAGTGATATACTAACAAACAATAATGGTGCATAGTGTAAAAATATATCATAAAATGCACTTCGTAGGAGAAATTAGATGAGAGTTTTAGTGTCTACAGATTCATCGTGTCTAGTGAGCAGAACGGTATTTGATAAATGTGATATAAGCGTTTTTCCGTTAAACGTTATAATTGACGGGGAAGAATTTCTTGACGGGGTAACGATAAATCAAGATGAGTTAAAAGTGGCAATGCGTTCTAATAAAGTTATAAAAACGTCTACGCCACCACTTGGCGACGTTATTGATTATTTTGAAAATTTGTTAGCAAAAGGGTATGACCATATTATTCACTTTACAATTTCTAGCAAATTATCTTCAATGTATGAACTTTTCAAAAACGTAGCCGAACAACATTTTAGCGGAAAAGTTACGGTTATTGATTCGTTTTCAGTATCAACGGATATGCTTTCACAAGTGTTTTTTGCTTACGACGAAGTACAAAAAGGTACTGCAATCGAAGACATTGTTAAATTGAATAAAGAACGAATACGTAATGCGTTTTTTATGTTTATTCCAGAAAACCTTAACGCATTGAAAAACGGTGGAAGAATTTCACCGGCAGTTGCTTTAATAGGTAATTCAATCGGCATTAAACCCGTTATAGAGTTGAAAAACGGCGCTTTAGAAAAGAAAGAGATGATTAGAAACACAAAGCGCGCCCTCGTTGACGCGGTTGCAAAAACGTTGGAAAGTTATCCTGTCACAGACTTTGACTTTACTATTATTTCTTTTGATGCGGAAGAGAGAACGTTGAAATACGTGTTAGATTTTGCGCAAGAAAATATAAAAAATTCAAAATTGATAACTGGTTTCTTACCTATAAACGTTTGCGCCCACGTTGGTCCTGGAACGATAGGTTTAGTAGTATCGCCTAGAATTAACGGCAAATCACTTAACGACTTTATTTAATTTTTGGTTTATTATGAGTGTATTGATTAAAGAAGTTTTAACTAAAAAAGAATTAAAAACTTGGGTTGATTTTCCAAATAAATTATATAAAGGCGTGCCTGCTTACGTTCCTTTTTTAATGGCGGATGAGATATCAACTTTTACTAAAGGAGAAAACCCTGCGTACGATTTTTGTGAAACTCGCTTGTTTTTAGCATATAAAGATAGAAAAATCGTCGGCAGAATAGCGGGTCTTATAAATTACGCCGCAAATAAAAAATGGGGAACTAACAATATTAGATTTACTCGTTTTGACTTTATTGATGACTATGAAGTTTCTTCTGCGCTGTTTAATGCAGTCGTTGAGTGGGGTAAAGAAAAAGGGTTTACTAAAATTATAGGACCTATAGGCTTTACCGATATGGACCACGAGGGTATGCTTATCGAGGGATTTGACGAGTTTAATATGTCGATAACCTTTTATAACTTTCCGTACTATCTAGAGCATATGGAAAAACTTGGCTTACAAAAGGAAGTTGACTGGGTTGAATATTTATTTTATACCCCAAAAGAAAGAAGTGAAAAACATAAAAGGGTTAGCGAATATATCCAAAAGAAATACGGTTATAAACTCGTTACATATAAAGAGCGAAAAGAATTAGAAAGAGATGCTTTTGAGGCATTTAAGGTTATTGACGAAGCGTTTTCTAAACTTTACGGCACGGTCCCCCTTACAGACAACGTTATAAACAAAACGGTTGAAGATAACGTTCCGCTTATGAACTTAAAATATATTTGTTCTGTTAAAGATAGCAATGGTGCAATAGTTGGTTTTTCAGTGCTTGTTCCGTCTATCGCAAAAGCGTTGAAAAAATCAAACGGCAGACTTTTTCCGTTGGGAATATTTAGAATGCTTAAAGCGTTGAAAGGCAAAAACGACGTTTTAGAAATGTTTTTTATTGCAGTAAAACCAGAACATCAGGGTAAGGGCGTAACGGCGATATTAGTTGACCAAACTGTAAAAATGCTTATAGAAAACGGTGTTAAATATTGCGAAACTGGTCCTGAACTTGAACTTAATTCCGAAGTTCAAAGCATATGGAAAGGTTTTGAAACTAGGCAGCACAAACGCCGTCGCTGTTTTAGAAAAGAAATATAGTCAGGGTGATTAAATGCAAAATAAAAATAGTGCTAAAGAATTTTTTAGGGCAGTTAAATTTTTAATTATATCAATAAGTGCAGGCTTAATTCAAGTCGGCACTTTTACGCTATTTAACGAGGTGTTTAAGTGGAATTATTGGGTAGCGTATTTACCTAGTTTGTTGCTTTCTGTTTTATGGAACTTTACCATCAACAGAAAATACACTTTCAAATCGGCAAATAACGTAAAAATTGCAATGATTTTAGTGCTTGCCTTTTATGTTGTATTTACACCAGTTTCAACGATTTTAGGTAACGTTGCAGAAAATTCGGGCGCAAATGAATATTTGGTGTTGGCAATTACTATGATTTCAAATTTCGTTTTAGAGTTTTTGTATACGCGCTACGTTGTTTACCGTAATTCATGCGATACTGCTACAGGTAAGGTAAATGAAACGCAAAAGTAAGTTTTTCAAATTTTTACGCAAAATAGTTTTATTTTTTTATGGTAAGCGTAAATTTATAGGGCTCGAAAACATACCTAACGAGCCGTCAATTATAGTTGGTAACCATTCTCAAGCACACGGTCCACTAGTTGCAGAATTGCTTTTCCCTTATCCAAAATACACTTGGTGCATAGGGCAAATGATGAATAGAAAAGAAATTCCCGAATATGCTATGCAAGATTTTTGGCCGTATAAAAAGAAGAGCGTTAGGTGGTTTTATAAAATTATCGCCCACATTATCGCTCGTCCGTTCGCTTACGTTTTTTCAAATGCAGATTGTATAGGCGTTTACAAAGACGCGCGCCTTATGAACACGTTTAAGCAGTCAATCGCAGGGCTAAAAGACGGCAGGCATATTATAATTTATCCCGAGTGTCATACACCGTATAACGAGATTGTTTATGAGTTCCAAGACAATTTTATTGATTTAGCGCGATTTTATTATAAGAGCACTGGTAAAGAACTGTCGTTTGTTCCTATGTATATTGCGCCTAAATTAAAAACGGTGGTTTTGGGTAATCCCATTAAATATCGTGCTGAAATTCCCGTTGCAGAACAAAAGAATGTTATTTGTGAATATTTAAAAGGCGAAATTACCTCACTTGCAAAAGGCTTGCCAACGCATACGGTTGTTCCATATGCTAATATACCTAAAAAACAATATCCAAAATCTAAATAAACCTAGTCTATTTAAGTTGTTTTAACAACAATTTATAGGCGGGTTTTTTTGATAAAGCGTAGACTTGAAAATTTAATTGTGATATACTATAACGTAACAAGGATAAAAATTATGACTACCATTTTAATTGTAAGACACGGATTTAGTGAATCTAATAAACTTAAAACATTTACAGGGCATATAGACGCACCTCTATCAGACGTAGGGGTAGAACAAGCGCGCCTTACTTGTAATTATATTGCAGAAAATTATGCGGTTGATAAAGTATATTCAAGTGATTTATCACGAGCAGTTAACACTCTCAAACCGTTAGCAGACGCACTAGGCTTAGAAATTATAAAAGAAAAAGGCTTGCGTGAAATATATGGTGGAAAGTGGGAAGGCGTTGCATTTGACCAACTACCTAAACTTTTCCCCGAAGATTATAAGGTTTGGCAAGAGAACGTTGGAATTGCCCGTTGTACTGGTGGTGAATCTTATCCCGAAAGTCAAAAAAGAGTTGTTGAAACGCTATATAAGATTGCACAACAAGAAGAAGGTAATACTATTGCCGTTGCAACTCACGGGGGACTTATTAGGGGATTAGAGTGCTATTTGTTAGGTATACCACTTGAAGAAATGTCAAAAACGTCTTACGTTCAAAATGCATCAATTAGCGTAATAGAATACGACGGACAAAAATTTACACTCAAAGAAAGGGACATAGTAAAACATCTTAACGGCTTATGCACTTCAATGGGTAAAGGTATTTAAGAAAAAATCAGTTAAAACCTAATATTATTTAATATTTATCTTGAAATTTGTTTTTTCCATTGACAAAAAATATAAAAGCATTTATAATAATATAAAAGTTTGTTAATTTTAAAAATAAAAGGAAATTTTGTTATGAAGGCAATTATAAACGCTAATATCGTAATGAAAGACCACGTTATTCCAGATGGAGTAATATTGATTGAAGACGGTGTTATTAAAGCGTATGGTAAGGCTAAAGACGTTAAAGTGCCAAACGGCGTGCAAACCATTGATGCGCAAAATAATTACGTTGGGCCAGGGCTTGTAGATATTCATACCCACGCAGCGGATAATATGTGGATATTTGAAAATCCTGCAGAAACTTCAAAGCATTTGCTTGAACACGGTGTAACAAAGGTATTGCCTGCGCTATATAATAACCTTAATAAAGACGCTTATATTAAAGCAGTCGACGATATTATTAAAGCAAACGAGCAAGGTAAGTTTGATAACTTTGGCGGTTTTTATATGGAAGGTCCGTATTTAAGTCCAAACTTTGGTTGTGAAAGAGATAAAAACGTTTGGAAAGATGCGGTTGTTCGTGAAGAATATATTGATATAGTTAAAAAAGTTAAAGATACCGCAAAAGTTTGGTGTTTTGCCCCTGAAAGAGAAGGCATTGACCAGTTCGTAAAAGACGTAAAGAAAGAAATACCTAATATCGTTTTTGCAGTAGCGCACAGCGAGGCAACGCCCCAACAAGTTGAAAAATATATTCCTTACGGTTTGAAAATTGCTACCCACCACACAAATGCAACGGGTACTATTGAGCATTATTCAGAGTGCCGTGGCGTATGCGTAGACGAGGCGGTAAATTATAATAAAGAAATTTATGCTGAACTTATTTCAGATAGAATGGGAATCCACGTTGTTCCTTATATGCAAAGGTTAGTTCGCAAAATAAAGGGTGACGATAGAATTATTCTTATCGCAGACCAGTTTGTTTGCGACGGACCTATACCAGAGGGTTTTGAAGAAGCAACGGATATTCATTTTGACAATGCAGGTGAAATTGCAGGGTCAGGGCTTACGCTTGATATTGCGTGCAAGAACTTTATGTTCCATACGGGTTGTTCTGTTTGCGACGCGTTCAAGTTTGGTTCACTCAATCCATCAAGGGCAATAGGTTTAGTTGATTATGGCTACATTGAAGAAGGTAACGTAGCAGATTTAATTATAGTAGATCAATTTTTTAACATAAAAAAAGTAATTTTTAAAGGAGAAGAATTATGAGTAAATTTTTTGATCCCTCAACAACTTTCAAGTTTACACCCGCAGACTTTGTTCCTTTCAAAGACAGAGAAATTTGTGAAAAGTTAAGAAAGATTAGCGGAACTGACCTTGAAAAACACACAAAAGCAGACCAGCACCCCGAATTCAACATTAAAGTTATGATGAATCCGCACCCCGTGCTTATTGCAACCTTGTTCTCAAGAATTAAGGAAGCATCGGAAAAAGGTAAGAAAATCACTTTGATTCTCGGTAACCCTGAACCCGATACTTATATTCCTTTGGCTCAACTTATCAACTATTTCAAAGTTGATTGCCGTAACGTTCACCTCTTTGCAATGGACGAATGGGCAGACCAAGACGGTAATATTGCGCCTGAAACGTATCAAGCAGGTTTTGCTCACTCAATGCTTAAATATTTGGTATACCAAATTGATGAAAAACTTCGTATGCCTTTAGAAAACGTTCATTATCCCACCACTAAAAATATCAACAGTTATTCAGATATGATTACTGATTGTGGTGAAGGTGGCGCAGACATTTGTTCTTCTTCACCTGGTTGGACTGGGCATATGGCATTTATTGACCCCGTTCCTGATTTCTTCCCCGAAGGTTTTGACCCCGCTGTTGAACCCACCAAGGCTCAAATTGACGAATGGCTTAATATGAAAGCACGTATCGTTGAACTTCACCCATTAACGGTTGCACAAAACTCACTTCACGGTGTATTTGGTCAATCTGGTTATATGGCAGACGTTCCACCAAAGGCTGCAACAATCGGTCCTGTTGACGTTAAAAACGCAAGGGAAA